>DWUR01000017.1 GCA_019120635.1 Candidatus Corynebacterium intestinavium
CATGGCCATGCAGCAGGGGCAGGTGGACGCCATCTACTCCGACGACGCGATCCTCTCCGGGCTCGCCGCCCAGGACCCGGACACCCAGCTCATCGGAGCTTCCCTGGGCGAGGGCTACTACGGCGTGGCCATGGCCCCACCCGGCAAGGTCGTGGCGCCCGGCGCGGAGTCCCTCGACAAGGACGACGAGCACGTGAGATGGCAGAGCGAGGGGCTCACCCGGCAGGTCAACCGCACGCTGGAGCGACTGCGAGACAGCGGCGAACTGAACCGGATGTATAAGAACTGGCTCGAGGAGTACCTGGGCCCAGCGAGGGAGTTGCCCGCCAACTACCGCACGCCAGAGGAATCCGCCGCGCTGCAGAAGGAACGCGAAGAGTACAACAGGGAGCAGATTCCCGGCCTCAACGAAGAGAGGGGAGGCGAGTAAAAGATGAGCGAGAAGGACGCACCGGAGCAGAAGGTTCAGGAGCACGACCGCAACGCAGAACCGGATGCCAGTCCACAGAGTGAGGCAGTGGACCACACCGAATCCGAGGCCGCAACCGGGCCGGAGGCGGTGACCGGGCCGGAGGCCGTCACCGGTGCCACCACGGAACACACGGAACCGGACATGACCACAGGCCCGGCGACCGAACCCGGTGCCGGGAGGAAGGACGAGGACGACGGCGAGAGCGGCACCGAGGCCGTCGTCTTCGACCCCTTCGCCGACGACGATCACGAGGAAGAATTCGACCTCGCGGACCTCGGCGACCTCTCCGACCTCATCGAACCCGGCAGCACCGGCCAAGGACGCAGCCAGGCTGACGTCCCCACCTCCGCCACCGAGGTCGGCTGCAGTACCAGCGGGGCGACCACCGACCCCGTCAAAGTCGACTCCGGGGAGCGCTCCCGCCGGGAGGCGCTCTCCACCTTCCGCGAACTGCGCGGCGCGGCGCGCGAGGGCAAGAACGTCGCCGACGGCATGGTCCACCTGCCGTTCATCACACCCCCCGTCCCCGAAGAAGCGATCATTGACCCCAGCGACGCGATCGCGAAGGGCATCGACCCGCCCACGTTGAAGGCCGGGGACCTCATCGCAGGACAATACGAAATCCTGGGCCCCATCGCCCACGGCGGCCTGGGATGGATCTACATCGCGACCGACCACAACGTCGCGAACCGCTACGTCGTCCTCAAGGGCCTGATGGCGACCGAGAACGAGCACGAACGCGCCGTCGCCGACTCCGAACGCGCCTTCCTCGCGGACATCACCCACCCCGGCATCGTGAAGATCTTCAACTTCATCGACGACCCCCGCTCCCCCGGCGGATTCATCGTCATGGAGTTCGTGGGCGGCCCCTCCCTGCGTGAACGGCGCCGCGAATTCCCCGACAACACGCTGCCGGTAGACATCGCCATCGGCTACATGCTGGAAGTCCTGCCCGCCCTGGACTACCTGCACTCCCGCGGGGTGGTCTACAACGACCTCAAGCCCGACAACATCATCATCACCGAGGACCAGGTCAAACTCATCGACCTCGGGGCGGTCAGCGGCATCGGGGCGTACGGGCACATCTTCGGCACCAAGGGCTTCCAGGCGCCTGAGATCGCCAGCACCGGGCCGACCGTGGCCAGCGATATTTACACGGTGGGGCGGACGTTGGCATCGCTGGTCGTGAATCTGCCCATCACCGACGGCGCCTACGACCCCGAACTGCCCACCCCGGAGGAGGAACCGCTGTTCCAGCGGTATATGTCCCTCTACCGGCTGCTGCTGCGGGCCACCGACCCGGACCCGAATAAGCGCTTCAGCTCCGCGGTCACGCTCGCGAACCAGATGGTCGGCGTGCTGCGCGAGGTGCTGGCGATCCGGGATCGGGTGCAGCACGCGCACCTGGATACCCGCTTCACCGCGCAGCGCTCCACCTACGGCACGAAGCACATGCTTTTCCGCACCGACCAGCTCATCGACGGCATCCCGCGGTCCGTGCAGATCGCGGCCTCGGAGGTAATCGCGGCACTCCCGCTGCCACTGACCGACCCGAGCGATCCCGGCGCGTCGCTGCTCTCCGCCGCGCGCTACACGGAGCCCGGGGAAGTACTGGACACGCTGGAGTCCGCGGCCAAGCAGCCGCAGATGTCCAGCTCCGTGGAGATCCCGCTGACGATGGTGCGGGCGTGGCTCGACATGGGGCAGGCCCAGAAGGCGCAGGACAAGCTCGACGAGGTGCAGGACTGGCTGGGCGACGACTGGCGATTCCGGTGGCTCTCCGGTGTCGCAGCACTCCTGCGTAGCGACTTCGTGACCGCGCAGTACCACTTCAACGAGGTGCTGTACCTGCTGCCCGGCGAGCCGGCGCCGAAGTTGGCGCTCGCGGCGACGAACGAGCTGCTCATGCAGCAGCAGGGGGTCAACACCACCAAGCTGCTGGACGACGAGACCGCCCAGCTGGGTGCGATGCTTTCCTATGCCTACCGCACGCCGATCACCGAGGATGTGAAGGTGCCGCCCGCGCGGCACTTGTCGCAGGAGCCCGCGACACTGCGGATGCAGACGATGCGGCTGTACGGGCTGGTGTGGGCCACGAACCCCACGACCGTCTCCTCCGCCTTTGGCTTAGCGCGGCAGCTGACCGCTGAGGGCCTGGTGGATGCCGCGGTGGGCGTTCTGGACCGGGTGCCGCAGGCTTCGCGCCACCACCGGTTGGCGCGGCTGACCAGCATTCTCATGCTGATCAGCGACCGGAGTAGGCTCTCGGAGTCCCGGATCCGGCGCGCAGCGCGGCGGTTGGAGATCATGCCGACGAACGAGCCACGGATGCAGCAGGTCCGCCTCGCGGTGATGCTGGCAGGGCTGAACTGGATTTACATCAATAAGAAGAAGGGCAACGACGTGAGCAGCGAAAGCCCGCTCTTCGACGTGCCGTTCACGGAGCGTGGGCTGCGGCTGGGGCTGGAGCAGGGGCTGCGGATGCTGGCGCGGCAGGCGCAGTTCGATCTGCACCGCTTCCGCCTGGTGGATATGGCGAATATGATCCGCCCGCGCACGTGGTTCTGATGCGCTTAGCGCGCTGCCATCGAGGGGCTCGCCTAGGATCAGATCCATGATCATCCGCCCCGCGCCCCGTAGCACCGGGCACGGCCGCGCACGCGGCACCGCCCGCCGCACCGCTGCCGGCCGCGACCCCGCCCATCGCACGCCGGGCCACAAGCAGCGCTTCGTCGCCGCGCTCGCCGCAGCACTCGCGGGCGTGCTTGCGCTGGCCGCTTGCTCCTCGGAGGACGCTTCGAACGGGACCCTGCGCGTCTTCGCCGCCACCTCCCTGAGCGTTGCCGGCGATGACCTGCTGGAGCTCTACGCCGCCGAGCACGACGGCCAGCAGATCGAATGGAACTTCGCTGGCTCCTCCGCCCTCGTCCGCCAGATCGAGCAGGGCTCCCCGGCCGATGCGTTCATTTCCGCTGATGAGAAGAACATGGACAAGGCCCTGAAGTTGCCGGAGTTCGGCAACGTCACGGACCGCGGGGAGCCGCGCATCGTCGCCACCAACCAGCTGGTCCTGGCCGTCGCAGAAAACCCCAAGACCGAGATCAACTCTCTCGAGGACCTAGCCAAGGGTGCCCGCGTCGCCATCTGCGCCCCGGAGGTCCCGTGCGGCACGCTCGCCCACGAGGCTCTCGAGAAGGCCGGCCGCACACCGATCAAGCTGCAGAACCCTTCCGAGGAGGCCAACGTCTCGAACGTCGCCACCAAGGTCGCCACCGGCCAGGTTGACGCGGGCTTCATCTACGCCTCCGACGCCGCCGCCATCCAGCGCCAGGGCACAAAGATCACCACCCTGCCGATCGCACACGTCGCGCCGAATAACTACCCCGCTGCCAGCACGGATGCAGGCGCCGATAACGCCAAGGCCGCCGAGTTCGTCCGCTGGCTCGCCACCCCGACCGCCCAGCGCATCCTCGCTGACCACGGCTTCGGCCCTGGAGTGACCCAAGAGTGAGCACCCGCGCCTTCCCCCTCTGGACGCTCGCGCTAGCAATCCCGGCCTTCGCACTCATCGCGGGCCCGATGCTGGGGCTGCTGCTGAACATTCCGTGGCCGAAGGCGCTGCAACTCGTCACCGCCCCGGAAGTGCTGACCTCGCTGGGGATCTCCCTGTCCACGGCCGCGGTCGCCACCGCGCTCTCCGGGCTGTTCGGCGTCCCCCTGGCGCTGTGGCTTGCCCGCCTTCAGCGCCGCCGCCCGGGGCTATCGCAGCTCATCCAGCTCGCGGTCTACGCCCCGCTGGTGCTCTCCCCCGTGGTCAGTGGCCTGGCGCTGGTGTTTTTCTGGGGACGTCCCGGCCTGCTTGGGCTCCTGCTGGAGCGCGCGGGGTGGTCGGTTGCTTACACGACGCTGGGGGTCGTCGTGGTGCAGGTTTTCGTCGCCCTCCCCTTCGTCGTCGCGACCGCGGTGACGGCGCTGCGTTCGGTTCCGGATTCCGTTCAGGACGCCGCCGCCGTCGACGGGGCGAGCAGGTCTGAAACGTTGCGATTGGTGATTCTACCGATCGCGTGGCCGGGGATCGCGGTGGGTTTGGTCCTGGCCTTCGCCCGCTCGCTGGGTGAGTACGGGGCGACGTTGACCTTTGCCGGCAACGTTGCGGGCCGGACCCGCACCCTGCCGCTGCTCATCGAGCTGGGTTTGAGCTCCAACGATATGGACCGCGCGTTGGGCGCCTGCCTGGTACTGCTGGCGGTATACGTCCTGGTCGTGGGCGGTATCGCCGGGCTGCGCCTGGTGCAGCGGGGCCGTCGCAGCTAAGACGTGTCCGCCCCGAAAGTTAAGCTGTGTAGCGAAAGCTAGTTCTTGGCCCCAAGGAGCGTGGAGAATATGTCCGACTCGCAGCCGCAGCTGACTCATGTGCGCGGTGATGGCTCCGCCCACATGGTGGACGTCACCGCCAAGTCCGAGACCACCCGCACCGCGACGGCGGAGGGCTTCCTGCGGACCCGGGAGGACGTCCTCGCCATGATCTTCCAGGATGGGGACGGCGACCAGGCCGGCCTGCCGAAGGGGGATGCGCTGCCGGTGGCGCGTGTCGCCGGGATCATGGGTGCGAAGAAGACCCCGGAGATCGTTCCGCTGTGCCACCCGCTGCCACTGGGCAAGATCACTATCGACTTCGAGAAGGTCACCGAGCCTGAACCCGCGGTGCGGATTATTGCGACGGTGAAGACCCGCGGTGTCACGGGCGTGGAGATGGAGGCGCTCACCGCGGTGAGCAGCGCGGCTCTGACGGTGTACGACATGATCAAGGCCGTGGATAAGCACGCCGAGATCACGGGCCTGCGGGTGCTGGCGAAGGCCGGCGGCAAGTCCGGGGATTGGAGCGTCGATGACTAGCGCGGGATCGGCGCAGGACCTCGCGGCGAGGAATGCCGGGCGCACGGGCCTGGTGATCGTCGCCTCCACGCGGGCGGCCGCGGGCGAGTACGAGGACCGCTCCGGCGTGCTGGCCGTGGAGTGGCTGCGGGAGCGCGGGATCGAGACCCCGGATGCGTTGATCGTCGCGGACGCGGATGTCCCCGCGGTCATGGAGCAGCTTTTCACCGGATCCGGCGGCGCTGCTGCTGGCGGCGGGGCCGCGATCCCGGCGTTCGACGCGTTGCCCGACGTGGTGCTCACCTCCGGTGGCACCGGGGTCTCCCCCAGCGACGTCACCGTGAATGCGGTGGAGCGCTTCCTCACCCGCCCGCTGCCGGGCATCGCCGCTGAGTTCTTCCGCGTGGGCGCTGCAAAGGTGCCGACGGCGGTGCTCTCCCGCTGCGTCGCCGGGATCCTCGACCGCCCACGTGCAGCGCACGCCGAGGGTAGCTCCCCGGGGCCGTCCTCTGCCGGTCTCCGGGAATCCTGCCCCAAGCACGCCTTCGTCATGACGCTGCCCGGGTCCCGCGGCGGGGTGCGCGACGGCCTAGAGGTGCTGGACGGCGTGCTCGAGCACCTGCTGGACCAGCTCGCGGGTGGGGGCGACCACGGGGCCCAGGCCACGCAAGGCCCGGCGCCAGAAGCCTCGCCACCTGCGCCCACCCATGTCCCTGAGTCGAGCGCTGCCGAGCAGAACCACACGCTGCACGGGAGTGGCTGCTGCTACGGACCAGCCGTCCCCGACCCGCCGCACGTCGCGGAGCAGACGGGCGTGGTCGTCCACACTCGGATCACCGAGGAGCCGCTGGAGTCGCTGCTCAGCTCGGCAAAGGACGTCACCGCCACCCCGGCGATGGGCACGGTCAGCACCTTCGAGGGGGTGGTGCGCGATCACGACGGCGGCGAGCTCGTCGACACCCTGACCTATAGCTGCCACCCGAGCGCGGCGCACGTGCTGCGGGAGGTCGTGGAAGAGGTCGTGGCCGCCCACCCCGAGGTCCGCGCCTGGGTGGCGCACCGCACGGGCCCGCTGGAGATCGGTGACCTGGCGTTCCTCGTCATCGTCGCCGCCGCGCACCGGGGCCCGGCCTTCGCCGCCACCGCGGAGCTGGCTGACCAGGTGAAGGCACGGGTGCCGATCTGGAAGGAGCAAAAACTCCGCAGCGGGGCCACCACCTGGGTCGGCCTCGATAGCTAAAGTCCCGCGCGCCTCCGCACCCCTTCCGCGCTCCTCTTCCCCTCTCCCCCTTTTTCCGCTCTCGCGCTTCACTTCCCTCCCCTGTTTTGCAGAGTGCTGTGCAGCGTCGCACTCCCGAGCACCCTCCCCTCTCCCGTTTTGCAGAGTTTAAGGTCGGAAAACGCACGAAAACCGACATCCAACTCTGCAAAACGCATATGGGAGTGGGAAAACCCGGATGAGGGCGAGCGAATCACGGAAGGCCAAAACCACACCCTCAGCCAGGCCACCCCCGCCCCGCGACACTTCATTCTGCGTTTGATTCCACGTCATCTCGGCGTCCTAACCTCTCGGATTGTCCAACAAACCAGCGCAACAATCGGAGATGAACAACCCCTTGCCATCCGACAATCCCGCCCCAAACCGCAAGGTCAGCCGCCGTTCCCTGCTGGGTGGCGGCTCCATCCTCGCCGCCACCGCAGCCGCCGCCGGCTTCGCGCCGAACGCCCAGGCCCAGTCATCGCACAGCTCACTCTTCGGCTCCAGCAACGGCTCCTCCCACCCGGGCGGAACCAACCCCGGCGCGGGCGCCCACGGCAAGCTCCCACTGCGTTTCCAACCCAACGGCCGCTTTAAGATCGTCCAGTTCAACGACACCCAGGACGACCACCTCACCGACCGCCGCACCATCGAATTCATGGGCAAAGTCCTCGACCAGGAGAAGCCGAACTTCGCGCTCATCAACGGCGACGTCATCACCTCCGGCCCGAAGAACCCCCGCCAGGTCTACGAAGCCATCAACAACGTGGTCCTGCCGATGGAGTCCCGCTCCATCCCGTGGGCGATCACCTTCGGCAATCATGATGAAGATTCTGTCGAGGACGCCAACACCGGCGTGTACGAGCGCCACATGGCCGAGTTCGTTCGCCAATACAAGCACAACCTGAACCCGGTGGCACCCGACCGCCCCTTCGGCCACTCCGATGCCCAACTGTTGATCGCGTCTGCCAAGAACCCTGCGCAGGCCAGGTTCGCGATTTGGCTGCTCGATTCAGGGAACTACCTGCCCGAGGCCGACCCCGTGCAAGACAACGACGACGTGCCCAGCTACGACTACATCCGCCCAGCTCAGGTGGAATGGTACGTCGGCAAGTCCATCGAGGCTGAGAAGCGCTATGGCACGAAGATCCCTGGCCTCATGTACTTCCACATCCCCACCTACGAGCACCGCGACATGTGGTTCGGTGGCCCGGCCAAGCACCTCGCGGCCAGCCACGCCAAGGCCAAGGCCACCTTCAACATTGAAGGCGTGAAGAACGAGGACGTGTACTACGGCTCCTTCAACTCCGGGATCTACGGCGCAGCGCGCGACCGGGGTGATGTCCTGGGCATTTACTGTGGCCACGACCACATCAATAGCTATAAAGGCGACTACTTCGGCGTGGAGCTCGGTTACTGCCCGGGCACTGGTTTCGCCCCTTATGGCCTGATGGACGGCACGTGGCAGCAGCACACTCTGCGCGGTGCGCGTGTGTTCGAGCTCAATGAGAACTCGGAGAAGATCTACGAGTCCACCCGGCTGATCTTCGCCAAGGACATGGGCGTGGACATGCAGCTGAAGAAGCAGCCCATCGCGAAGCCAGCTGCGCTGCCGAGCTACGTGAAGTTCCCGCGCTAGCCGCGCGGCGCTTGCTCCGCAGCGGGGCCACCACCTGGGTCGGCCTCGATAGCTAAAGCCCCGCGCGCCCTCCCCTCACCCGTTTTGCAGAGTTTAAGGTCGGAAAACGCACGAAAACCGACACTCAACTCTGCAAAACAAAGGAAGAAGCTGGTGGCCCGCAAGCCACCAGCTATCCCATCACTGCTCGGCGAAGCCCACTGCTCGGCGAGGCCTACTGCTCGGCCAGCTCCATCGCGTACTGCGCGATGGCCAGCTCCTCGTTCGTCGGGACCACGAAGACCTTGATCTTCGAGTCATCCGTGGAGATCACACGCGGGCCCTCCACGCCCTCCTTGTTGAGGTTGCGATCATCGTCGATCTTGATGCCGAAGCCCTCCAGATCAGCCATCGCGTCCTTGCGCACGAACGCGGCGTTCTCGCCGACACCAGCGGTGAAGGTAATCGCATCCGTGTGGCCCAGGATCAGCATGTAAGAACCGATGAAGCGACGCAGCTGATGAATGTAGATCTCGTAGGCCAGGCGGGCATCGTGATCGCCCTGGTCCATCAGCTCCTTGATCTCGCGGAAATCATTGACCCCCGCGATGCCCTTCAGACCGGAGTTCCGGTTGAAGAGGTTATCGATTTCGTCGACCTTCATGCTGCCAGCGCGTGCCAGGTGGAAGATCACACTCGGGTCGATGTCACCGGTACGGGTGCCCATGACCAGACCAGCCAGCGGGGTCAGGCCCATGGAGGTGTCGATCGCCTCGCCGCCGCGGATCGCCGCAGCAGAAGCACCGTTGCCCAGGTGCAGGGTGATCTGGTTGACCTTCTCCGGCTCGCGGCCCATGATCTTCGGCACCGCGCGGGAGACGAACTCATGGCTGGTGCCGTGGAAGCCGTAGCGGCGGATGTGGTACTTGTCCGCGACCTCCTTGTTGAGGCCATAGTGCGCCGCGTGCTCCGGCAGGGTGGAGAAGAACGCGGTATCGAAGACCGCGACGTGCGGAACGTGGCCCAGCAGGGCGCGAGCGTTCTTGATGCCGTCGATGTTCGCTGGGTTGTGCAGTGGCGCCAGCGGGACGAGCTTCTCGATCTCAGCGACCATCTTGTCGTCGATCAGCACCGGCTCGGAGAAGGTCGCACCACCGTGCACGACACGGTGACCAACCGCGATGAGGTTCAGGTCCTGCGGGCCGCAGCCCAGCAGGGACATCATGCCGAATGCACGCTCCAGGCCCACCGAGTGGGACAGGATCGGGCGGGAGTCCTCCATCTTCGTGGTGGCCGTGGCGATCTTGATGTGACCCTTCGGCTCGCCGATCTTCTCGACGATGCCGGTGATGAACGGCTCCTCGTGCGCATCCGCGCTCGGGTCCAAGACCTGGAACTTGATGGAGGAGGAACCGGAGTTCAGAACCAGGACGAATTCGATCTCGCCTGCTGCTGGATCGTGCTCGGAGGGTGCCATGGTGATTGTCCTTTCGGGGCAGTGGTGAGGGGTGAGTGGTGTTTAAGCTGGGATGTTTAGCCGGCCTGGATCGCGGTGATCGCCACGGTGTTGACGATGTCCGGGACGGTCGCGCCACGGGACAGGTCGTTGACCGGCTTGTTCAGGCCCTGCAGAATCGGTCCGACCGCCAAGGCGTTCGCCGTGCGCTGCACCGCCTTGTAGGTGATGTTTCCACTGTTCAGGTCGGGGAAGATGAAGACGTTGGCCTTGCCCGCCACGTCCGATTCCGGCATCTTCTTCTGGCCAACGGAGGCGACGGCAGCGGCGTCGAACTGCAGTGGGCCGTCCAGCTGCAGGTCCGGGTTGTCTGCCTTCGCCTTCTCGACGGCGGCGGCGACGGCCTCGACGTCCTCGCCCGCACCGGAGGTTCCGGTGGAGTAGGACAGCATCGCGACCTTCGGGTCGATGCCGAACTGGGCGGCCGTCTTCGCGGACACCGCGGCGATCTCGGCGAGCTGCTCGGAGGTCGGGTTCGGGTTGACCGCGCAGTCACCGAAGGCCCACAGGTAGCCGTCCATGACCATGAGGAAGATGGAGCTGACCACGGACGCGCCCGGGGCGGTCTTGATGATCTGGAAGCTCGGGCGGATGGTGTGCGCGGTGGTGTGCGCCGCGCCGGAGACCAGGCCGTCGGCCAGGCCCTTGTGAACCATCATCGTGGCGTAGTAGGAGATGTCCTTCATGGTCTCCCGCGCCTCGTCGATGGTCACGCCCTTGGCCTTGCGCAGCTCCGCGAAGTCCTGGGCAAACTCCTCCAGCTGGGTGCCAGTATTCGGGTTCGTGAGAGTCGCGCCGGAGAGGTCCAGCTGCAGCTCGCGGGCGCGCTGAGCGATCGCGCTCGGGTCGCCCAGGATGGTCAGGCGGCAGACGTTCTGCTCCAGCAGCTGGTGGGCTGCCTGCAGGATGCGGTCGTCGTCGCCCTCCGGAAGGACGATGTGTGCGTTCTTCTCACGGGCCTGGATGATGAGGTTGCGCTCGAAGAGCTCCGGACCGACGATCGGCTCGCGGGTCTCGGACTTGTGGACGCTGCCCAGCTCGATGTAGCTGATGGCCTCACCCTCGCACTCCAGCGCGGAGGAGGTGCTGGCCGGACCCTCCAGCATGGCGATGCCCGCCGGGACGCGGCCGATGCGGACGAGCTGGCCGAGCGACTGCTGCACGGAGATGCGGTCTGCGTCGGATCCAGCAACGAGGATGTGGGAGGCGCCCAGCGCGCCGGCGAGGCGGGCGTCGAAGGAGACGGACCCCGTGCCGACCAGGACGTCGGCGCTAGTGGTGCTGCCGAATTCCAGGGCCTGGGGGAAGTCTGGGTGGGACGGGCGGATGTGCTCAAAAAGGTCGGCGCTGTTGCCGCCACCGGCGTTAGTCGCCTTGATGATCTTGGGGCGCTGCGCTGCTGCGCTAGCCAGGGGGCTTACGACTGCTTTGACGATCACCTAGTTCATCCTCCAGGGCTTCGTAGCGGTTAGCCGACCACAGTTCTCTTTTGTCAGTGGTAGGTTCGTTACCCACAACTATCACTGTGATCGGCTTCACTTTCTAGGTGAAACAATAACGTAACGCGCGTCACAACGCACGTTCGGATCGTGACTTCCTACACCCCTTTTCTACCCCTATATATCTCCCCGGTTCGAAGGCCTAAGGATGGAAGGTGGCAGCGCTCCCCCGCGCTGCCTCGCCGCCCCACAGCTGGTGGCATGCCCCGGATCCGCAGGCCACACCGGACCGAGCCCCAGCACCAGCCCCCTAGCGCGCTAGCGCCGCTCCCCCGCGTGCACCCGGCTATAGCGCTGGCCGGAATTCCGCCCCGCCCCTGGGTCCGCATCCCCCTGCCCCACCGCTGTCTCGGCGGAGCCGTCTACGTCTGCCTGGGAAGCCTGCGTTGCACCACAGTTCTCGGTTGCCGTCTCAGCAGAATCCTCAGCAGCCGCCTTAGCGCGGGCCCCAGCTTTGCCACGCCACACCCCCCAGAGCACGATGACGGCGAGGACGGCCAGGCCGATCTCCACCGCGCGCAAGCTCACCGTTCCCCCGGTCACCAGGCGCGAGGAGTTCAGCAGAACAAGCAGAAGCCCCACCAGGCCACCGAGGACGGTGGGGTTGATGCGACTCACAGCCCAAGCCGCGATCGGCGCGGCAATCACTCCGCCGACCAACAAGCCAGCAACCGGCTGCCACAGGGACAGGAACTGCGGGCCCAGCCCGAAGATGAACCCCGCAGATGCCGCAATAGAAACGAGAAACTCCGAGGC
>DWUR01000018.1 GCA_019120635.1 Candidatus Corynebacterium intestinavium
GGAGATCCCCAAGGGCTTCGTCGTGCTGCAGCAGAACGCCACAGCCACGGCAGAGGACATCATGGCCTACGTGGCCGAGCAGGTGCCGAGTTATAAGAAGGTTCGGGCCATCGAGTTCATCGATGCCATCCCGAAGTCCTCGACCGGCAAGATCCTGCGTCGCGTGCTTCGCGACCGCGAGGACTAGCGGGGGGGCCGGGACGCTGCGGGGGTTCAGCCCCCTGCCCCCGTTGCCCTGGCATGGAGCCCGAGCCAGGACTGTTCCCCCGCCTAGCGCGGAGGCTGCTGGCCACCGTAGGAGGTGGCGATAACGGTCGCGCTCCCCGCTGCGATTTCCGTGTGGCCTGCGTCGCGAACTTCCACCGCCGGCCATGGCCCGCCCACTGCGGTGATCCACCGCGAGCTTGCAGCGGCAGCGTCTGCGGCGTGACGTTCGGCGAGTGCCGCGCGCTTGGCGGCGAATTCCTCAGCCGGGATTTCCCGCACATGCACGGGGCAGCCCAGCTCGAACCACGCAATCGCCTGCTCCGGGTTGAGGAAGGCAGCATACAGCATCGAGCCATGGCCGACCTGGGCTGCAGCCTTTCCGACGGTCATGCCCAGGCCGGCGTCCACGAAAATGACCGGGTGCAACGGATCGGGTTCGGGCGTAGACATTGGCCCGGGCTCGGGCGGCACGTCGGAGCCCTGGATCTGCAGCTTGTTGATCCGTGGGTCCACGCCATCAACGCGTCCAGGCAGGAAAGCCTTAGCCATCGCACCGTGCACATCCACCTCGTGCCCAGGCAGTCCGAGGACCGCGTCCCATTTGCTGGCGCGGGCGCGGCGGGCGAGTTTGCGAATCTTAGCGCCGTACCAATTCTTCAGCGACTGCGCCCATTCGCTTTCCTCCTCGCCTGCTCGGGGGTCGAGGCAGACACGGGCGCAGGCGGAGGCAGCCGCAGCCAGAAGATCGTGGCGCAGCGGCGTATCCACCTTCGGCAGTTTCAGGACCATGGGCATAGCCTGCACGCTGCTCGGGTCCTGTGGATCTTCGGAACCAGGGTGGCCAGCAAGGTGAACGAGCATCGCATGCGCCCGCCGGATCAGCTCCAGCTCGTCCGCTTCCAACTCCCCTGGCTCGTTGTTCGTGCGCACTAGTCCTGCAGTGGCGGGCGGCGGTAAGTGCCGTCAGCCATGTCCTCGTGCTCGATCTCGGAGCGGGAGATGCCGAGCAGGAAGAGGACCTGGTCGAGGAATGGGTAGTTCACGGATGCGTCTGCCACCTCGCGAAGGGCCGGCTTCGCGTTGAAGGCGATACCAAGGCCCGCGGTCGAGAGCATGTCGATATCGTTCGCACCGTCGCCCACTGCCACGGTCTGGTTGAGCTTGATGCCATTCGACCAGGCGAACTCCTTGAGGGACTCGGCCTTCGCGTGGCGGTCGATAACCGGGCCGATCACTCGTCCCGTGAGCTTGCCCTCGCGGATCTCCAAGGTATTGGCTCGGGCGAAGTCGAGGCCGAGATCGCGCGCCAGCGGCTCAATGATCTGAATGAACCCGCCGGAGACCACGCCGGTCTTGTATCCCAGGCGCTTAAGGGTACGAATCGTGGTGCGTGCTCCCGGGGTCAGCTTGATGTCGTTTGCAACCTTCTCCACGACAGAGGCATCGAGCCCGGCCAGGGCTTTAACACGCTCGTGGAGGGATTCCGCGAAGTCGAGCTCGCCACGCATGGCCCGCTCGGTCACAGCAGCGACCTCATCCTCGCGGCCGGCGTAGGCAGCCAGCATTTCGATGACTTCCTGCTGGATGAGGGTGGAGTCCACGTCGAAGCAGATCAGGCGCTTGCTGCGGCGGGCCAGGCCAGCACGTTCGACTGCGATGTCGAGGTGCAGCTCAGCGGTGAGCTCGGAGACTGCCTTGCGCAGCTCCACGCCGCCACCCGGACGAGGATTAGCGACGGTGAAGTGAATCTCGAGCCCGGTGACCGGATAATCGGCGATCCCGCGAATCGTATCGATGTTCGCGCCCTCGGCTGCCAGAGTCTGTCCAATTCGCTGCACGTCCTCAGCAGTGATTCGGCGCCCAAGGACGACCATGACGTGGGAGGGCATCGGCTTGGTTGCCATGGCTTCCGTGTCCGTCTGGATCTGCACGCTCATGCCGAGGGCCTCCAGGTCGGCAGGCAGCTCGTTGTTGAGGGTGGCCAACGTATCAGCGTCGACGCCGACGAGGGCGGCGAGGGCGAGGTTGCCGCGGAAGACGGATTGCTCGACGTCGATGAGCTGGACGTCGTGGGCTGCGAGGCCACGGAAGAAGCGGGCGGTAACGCCGGGCTTGTCGTCACCGGTGACGGTGATGACGGCGGGTTCGCAGCCACTATTGAGGATTGATTCCAGCTCTTCCGGGAAGGCGAGCCTGGTGGGCTGGAGATTATCGACTGGGGTGGAGTTATTTGCGCTAGTCACACCCCCGATTGAACCACAGTGGCTGCCGGAAGGAGGATCCCCTACCCCCGTTTTTTAGGAAAAGAAAAACCACACCCTGCGTAGTAAGGGTGTGGTTAGCGCTCACAGCACCTCAGTGCTGGAGTGAGCGCCGCGGCCAGCCGGATGCTGGCCCCGGCACCGTGGCCGACTTCTTAGAAGTGGCGGCCGACGTGAGCCTCGTCGCGCATGCGCTTGACCATGTGCGGGTAGTGCAGCTCGAACGCTGGGCGCTCGGAGCGGATCCGCGGCATGGAGGTGAAGTTGTGGCGCGGCGGCGGGCAAGAAGTAGCCCACTCGAGGGAGTTGCCGTAGCCCCACGGGTCATCAACGGTGACGACCTCGCCGTAGCGGTAGGACTTGAAGACGTTCCACAGGAACGGCAGCACGGAAACAGCCAGGATCAGGGCACCGATGGTGGACACCTGGTTGTAGGTCGTAAAGCCGTCGGTCGGGAGGTAGTCCGCGTAACGACGCGGCATACCGGAGTTACCTGCCCAGTGCTGAATCAGGAACGTGGTGTGGAAGCCGATGAAGGTCAGCCAGAAGTGCAGCTTGCCCAGACGCTCGTCCAGCATGCGGCCGGTCATCTTCGGGAACCAGAAGTACATACCAGCGAAGGATGCGAAGGCAACCGTGCCGAACAGGGTGTAGTGGAAGTGCGCAACCACGAAGTAGGTGTCAGACAGGTGGAAATCCATTGCCGGGCCAGCCAGCATGATGCCGGTCAGACCACCGAAGAGGAAGGTGGCAAAGAAGCCCAGCGCGAACATCATCGGGGTTTCGAAGGTCAGGCGACCGCCCCACATGGTGCCGAGCCAGTTGAAGAACTTCATACCGGTCGGGACTGCAATCAGGAACGTCATGAAGGCGAAGAACGGAAGCAGAACCGCGCCGGTGACGAACATGTGGTGTGCCCACACAGCCATGGACAGAGCAGCAATGGACAGGGTCGCGAAGACCAGACCCACGTAGCCGAACATCGGCTTGCGGGAGAAGACCGGGAAGATCTCGGAGACGATGCCGAAGAACGGCAGAGCCAGGACGTAGACCTCAGGGTGGCCGAAGAACCAGAACAGGTGCTGCCACATGATGGCGCCACCGTTGCCCGGGTCGTAGATGTGGCCGCCCAGCTTGCGGTCGTACAGAACACCCAGTGCAGCAGCAGCCAGCAGCGGGAAGATCAGCAGGACCAGCAGGGAGGTCACGAAGATATTCCAGGTGAAGATCGGCATGCGGAACATGGTCATACCCGGAGCACGCAGCACCAGGATGGTCGTGATCATGTTCACGCCGGAAAGAATGGTACCGACACCACCGACACCGACACCCACGATCCACAGGTCAGAGCCCAGACCCGGGGAGTGAATAGCGTCTGCCAGTGGCTGGTACATGGTCCAGCCGAAGTCAGCCGCGCCGCCCGGGGTGAGGAAGCCGGTCAGCATCAGGACACCACCGGCGGTGGTGAGCCAGAAGCCGAAGGCATTCAGACGAGGGAAGGCCACGTCTGGTGCACCAATCTGGAGCGGAACGATGTAGTTAGCGAAGCCGAACACCATCGGGGAGCCATACAGCAGCAGCATGATGGTGCCGTGCATGGTGAACAGCTGGTTGAACTGCTCCGGGGACAGGAACTGCATGCCCGGGTTAAACAGCTCGAGACGAATAAGCAGGG
Organism: Candidatus Corynebacterium intestinavium; assembly: GCA_019120635.1. Taxonomy (GTDB): domain Bacteria; phylum Actinomycetota; class Actinomycetes; order Mycobacteriales; family Mycobacteriaceae; genus Corynebacterium; species Corynebacterium intestinavium. The sequence continues at coordinate 4,144 of DWUR01000018.1, forward strand.
CCATGAGGCCACCGATAAGGAAGAAGGTGAAGGACATCATCAGGTACATGATGCCCAGCAGCTTATGGTCGGTGGTCGTCAACGATTGCCAGGCAAAGCTGCCTCGGCGACCATGGCCTGACGGTTGTGGGCGTTCGGGAGCAACTTGCTGTGGTTCCCGTGGCGCGACCGCGGTCATTGATTCCTCCTGACTACGCAGTGTCTAGGGGTTTTCCCTGACACTCCAAAGAATTTTGGCCTTCTGAGGGAGTTCCCCCGCAGCAAGACGGTTAATTTTCTTGCAGCCCAGAGGGGGTCCCTATACGAAGGGTTGGTGCCATGTTATCCCCTTTTCCCGAATATAAGAAGCCGGGTGGCGGGAAACCTCCAGTTCCTTCACAGTTTTGGGGGTAGCTCCAAGGTTCCTCCACGCTTGAAAACACACAACGGCCGCTTCGCTGCACCCAGCGAGCCGGCCGTTCGTGTTATGGGAAGGAGCGCGAAGCTAGAAATCCCAGTCGTCGTCGGTAGTGGTCTCCGCCTTGCCGATGACATAGGAGGATCCAGAGCCACTGAAGAAGTCGTGGTTCTCATCGCCGCCCGGGTTCAGCGAGGCGAGGATGGCAGCGGAGACGCGCGTCTCCTCCACCGGGAACAGCCCGTCATAGCCAAGGTTGTTCATCGCCTTATTGGCGTTGTAACGGAGGAAGCGCTTCACATCTTCGGTCCAGCCGATCTCGTCGTAGATGGACTCGGTGTACTCCACCTCGTTGTCGTAGAGGTCGAGCAGCTGCTCAATGACGAAGCCCTTCAGTTCCTCCTGCCGCTCCGGGCTCTCGTTTTCGAGCGCTCGCTGGTACTTGTAGCCGATGTAGTAGCCGTGGACGGACTCATCGCGGATGATGAGGCGGATGATGTCTGCGGTATTCGTCAGCTTGCCCATGGAGGACCAGCGCATCGGCAGGTAGAACCCGGAGTAGAAGAGGAAGGATTCCAGCAGCACGGAGGCGATCTTGCGCTTCAGTGGGTCGTCGCCCTTGTAGTACTGAAGGATGATCTCGCCCTTGCGCTGGAGGTTCTTATTCTCTTCAGACCAGCGGAACGCGTCGTTGATCTCACGGGTAGAAGCCAGGGTCATGAAGATCTGGGAATAAGACTTCGCGTGCACCGACTCCATGAAAGCGATGTTGGTGAGTACCGCTTCCTCGTGCATGGTGGTCGCTTCCGGGATCAGCGAGACCGCTCCGACCGTCCCCTGGATGGTGTCGAGCATCGTCAGGCCGGTGAACACGCGCATCGTCGCGTTCTTCTCCGCATCGTTGAGCGTGGCCCAGCTCTGGATGTCGTTCGAGACGGGTACCTTTTCTGGCAGCCAGAAGTTGGCCGTCAGTCGATCCCATACCTCGAGGTCACGGTCATCCGGAACCTCGTTCCAGTTAACGGAACCGATGATATTCCCCGCCTTGTGCTGCGCAGGGGACTGAGATGGCCTAGCAGGCATAAACGCGCATTCTCCTCATCTGAACTCGGTGGAGTTCCCAACTTTCCAACCGCTGACCTGCGCGTATAGTGCGCGGTGAGCGAAATGAATACATGCCTACTCTACCCGTCGGGAGTCTTAACCGCACGATGTGGTGATAGGAGCCACGCGCTCGCAATCCAGCATTGCACGCCAGCCCCAGCGCTCGCTCCACCACCCTCGTCGCTCCCCTATTCACGCGCCCCACTGTCCAGTAATATTGCCGCTATGAGCATCAATCAAAAGCTTGAGGAAGCCCTCAACAATCAAGTCATCGCCGAGCACCAGGCTGCACTGGTCTACACCCAGCTGGCATATGAGCTTGACCGTCTCTCTCTGACTGGCATGAGCACGTGGATGTTCGCACAGGCAGATGAGGAGCGGGAGCACGCCCAGCGCTTCGCCGATCACCTGTCTCACCGCGACGCCCGCGTCAGCCTGAAGAGCATCGAGCTTCCGGAGATTCGGATCGATAGCGCCCTGGAGGCCTTCGAGCTCTCGCTGGAGCATGAGAAGAAGGTTTCAGCGATGATCCGCGAGCTCGTCGCGATTGCTGAGGAGGTCAAGGACGTCGATTCCCGACCGCTGCTGGACTCCTTTATCAGCGAGCAGCTCGAGGAGGAAGCGACTGTCAGCGAGATCATCGACCGGCTCAAGCTGGTTGGCGCCGACGGTAGCGGTCTGCTGCGCCTCGACGCGCAGCTCGGCGGCCGCGAATAAAACCCGTCGGGCCCCCGGCTCCGGTTCCCTGGAATCAACAGGGCGCTAACCTCACAGCCCAAAGCCAAAGGGTGGTGTCGGATTGATCCGGCACCACCCTTTAACTATTCAGCACTATTCAGCGCGGGCGCTCTTTAGAGCATGCAGGACACGCAGCCCTCCACCTCGGTACCGCTCAGCGCGGTCTGACGCAGGCGGACGTAGTAGATCGTCTTGATCCCCTTGCGCCAAGCGTAGATCTGGGCACGGTTGATGTCGCGGGTCGTGGCGGTGTCCTTGAAGAACAACGTCAGCGACAGCCCCTGGTCC
>DWUR01000019.1 GCA_019120635.1 Candidatus Corynebacterium intestinavium
TCGGCGGCCGCGATGCGGGAGAGCTCCGCCCGGCGCAGCGCGCGGGCCACGCCGATGGCCTTATCCGGGTCCCGCTGCCGGTTCGCCGCGGCTACCAAGGAGTGGGTCACCACCGCGGGCTCCTGGTCCAGCAGCTTCGGCCCCTTCGCCCCATCGGAGAGCAGCTTGACCGAGTCAATGGAGTTCAGCAGCAGATCCGCCAGGAAGGGCGAGGTGCCCAGCAGGAACATCAGGCGCTTGCCCACGATGTTCTCGTCGCGCAGCAGGCGCAGGAACCAGGAGCGGTCCATGGCTGCCTCGGAGAGCTTCCGGTATGCCAGCAGACCGGCATCCGGGTTGACCGTGGCGGAGAGCCATTCCAGCAGGCTGGGCAGGATGATTGCCTGTAGCTTGTGCTTGCGGGTCGTGCCATCGGCCAGGGCGCGCAGGTGCTCGAAGGCACGCTGCGGGCTCTCGTAGCCCAACGCAGCCAGCTGGCGCTTCGCCGCCTCCGGGGACAGGCGGACGGCGTCGGCGTCCATCCCCACCACGGAGGAGAGCAGCGGGCGGTAGAACAGCTTCCGGTGCAGGTTCTGGATCTGCAGCGCGGACTGGCGCACGTCCAGCTCCAGCTGCTCCACCAGGGAACGCTGAGCCCCCGAGGAATCCCTGGAACGCACGCGACCGGAGGTCTTGGCCAGCCAACGGCACTCCTGGACGTCATCCTCCTCCGGCAGCGTGTGGGTGCGCTTCAGCCGGTGCAGCTGCAGGCGGTGCTCCAGCAGGCGCATGAACTCATAGCAGCGGATCAGCACCTGGCCGTCCTCGCGGCCCACATAGCCGCCGTCGATGAGCTGGCGCAGGGCCGCAACAGTGGCCGAGACGCGCAGGTTCTCGTCGGTACGACCGTGGACCAGCTGCAGGAGCTGGACGGCGAACTCCACGTCGCGCAGGCCGCCCTCCCCCAGCTTCAGCTCCCGCTCACGGATGTCTGCGGGCACGTTCTCGATGACGCGGCGGCGCATGGCCTGCACGTCTGGGACGAAGTCCTCCCGCTCCGCCGCGGACCACACCATCGGGGCGATGGCCTCGCAGTAGTCCCTACCGAGCTCCAGGTCCCCGCTCATCGGGCGGGCTTTGAGCAGGGCCTGGAACTCCCAGGTCTTGGCCCAGCGCCGGTAGTAATTCACGTGGGAATCCAGCGTGCGCACCAACGCGCCCCGCTTGCCCTCGGGCCGCAGGGCCGCATCGACCTCGAAGAACACCCGGCTGCCGATGTTGATGAACTCGCCCGCCCAGCGCATCGCGCGGGCGTCCGCGGGCTCGGCGACGAAGATGACGTCCACGTCCGAGATGTAGTTCAGCTCCTGGGCACCGCACTTCCCCATCGCCAGCACCGCCAACCGGGCGGGCTGCTTCTCGTTCTCCGCCCCCGGCTTGCCGTAGACCGTGCTGCAGGCCACCGCGAGGGCAGCGGTCAGCCCCGCGTCCGCCGCATCCGTGAGCGCTAAGGAGAGCGCCTCGAAGTCCAGGGCCTTCGGCGGGGTGTGGCCGCGCTCCACCATCGTGGACGCCAGGTCGATGGCCGCCACCCTGGTGAGCAGGTTGCGGTAGGCCACCATCAGCGCCGAGTCCGCTTCGCTGCCGGTGATAGCCGCCTTGAAGGTCAACTCCCCTGCCCCCTCGACCGGCGTGGCCCCCACCGCGGCGAGCATCGCGTCCATCATCTCTTGGCGGCTGGGCATCGGGGCGGCCAGATCCACCCAGGTGCCGGGGTTGGCCACCAGGTGGTCACCCAGCGCGGTACTTGCCCCGAGCAGGGCGAATAGGCGGCGCCGGAAATTGGGATTCTCCGCCACCACCGCGAGCAGGGTGGAAGCCTTCGCATCCGCGAACTGGGCGACCTGCCCCACCGGCACGGCCGCCGCAGGGTCCACCTGGGAGGCGTCGGCCTGCGCGGCATCCTGCTGGCTAGCACCAGTGCCCTGCCCCTCATCTGCCCCAGTCTGGGCTGCGGCAGCAGCGGCCACGGACTCCGGGTGCGCCGCGCCGGGCTCCGGCAGGCCGCCGTCCTCCTCCGCCGCCCGGAGTGCTTCGACCAGCCGCACGAAGTTATTCAGCGCCAGATCCGGGCTGCCGGCGGCCGCGAGCGTCCACAACAGGGAGGTGTGCTCCGGCCCGGTCCAGCCCAGCATCTCCAGGTCCTCCACCGCACGCTCGCGGCGCAGACCCAGCACCCGCGGGGACGGGACGTCGGAACGGGAGGTGCGGGGAAGTCCCTGCGACCTAGTCATAGAACACTCACTTCTTCACAAAAACGTCGATGGCGGCGGGCGGTGTGCGTACTCGTCGGGCTCACCGTGGAACCGGAGGCCGCGCCGTGTGGCCGGGACAGAGCCCGACAACAAGCCCGGGAACCTAGAACTCCAGGTGGTGGCGCAGCTCCCACGGGGAGATCTGGGACTGATAGGCGTGCCATTCCTGCCACTTATTGCGCAGGAAGAACTCGAAGACGTGCTCGCCGAGTGCCTCGGCCACCATCTCCGAACGCTCCATCTTCCGCAGCGCATAATCCAGGTCCGTCGGCAGATCCTTGAAGCCCGCGGCGATGCGCTCCCGGCGCGTCATCAGGGACACATCCTCCTCCGCCGGGGCGGGCAGCTCGTAGCCCTCGCGGATGCCCTTCAGGCCTGCGGCCAGCATCACCGCGTATCCCAGGTAGGGGTTCATCGCGGAGTCCGGGGAGCGGATCTCCACCCGGCGCGTGGCCGCCTTGTGCTGGGTGTACATCGGGATGCGCACCATGGCCGAGCGGTTGGACGCGCCCCAGCTCGCCGCCCGCGGTGCTTCCTCGCCATAGGAGAGGCGCTTATAGGAGTTCACCCACTGGTTCGTCACCGCGGTGAACTCCGGGGCGTGCTCCAGGATGCCCGCGATGAAGCTCTTCGCGGTGTCCGAGAGCCGGAACTCGTCGTCCGGGTCGTGGAAGGCGTTATCCTCCCCCTCGAACAGTGAGATGTGGGTGTGCATCGCGCTGCCCGGGTACTGGCTAAAAGGCTTGGGCATGAATGTCGCCCGCACCCCATTGCGCCGCGCGACCTGCTTGATCAGGTAGCGGAAGGTCATCACGTGGTCCGCCATCGTGAGCGCATCCGCGAAGCGCAGGTCGATCTCCTGCTGGCCCGGGCCGTTCTCGTGGTGGGAGAATTCCACCGGGATGCCCATTCGCTCCAGGGAGTTAATCGCCTCGGCCCTAAAGTTCGGCGCATTATCCGTCACGGCCTGGTCGAAGTAGCCGCCGTTATCGGCGGGCACCGGCGGCTGGCCGTCGGTGTCGATGGACTTCACCAGGAAGAACTCGATCTCCGGGTGGACGTTGCAGCTAAAACCGTCCTCCGCAGCCTTCGCGAGCTGGCGGCGCAGAACCTGCCGCGGGTCCGCCCAGGAGGGCTGCCCATCCGGCATCGTGATGTCGCAGAACATGCGGGCGGAAAGGTAGCCGTCCTGTTCCGCACCGAAGGGCAGGATCTGGAAAGTCGAGGGATCCGGCTGGGCGATCGTGTCCGCCTCGAAGGCCCGCGAGAAGCCCTCGATCGCGGACCCATCGAAGCCGATGCCCTCCGCGAATGCCCCTTCCAGCTCGGCGGGAGCCACGGCCACGGACTTCAGGTAGCCCTGAATGTCGGTGAACCAGAGGCGGACGAAGCGGATATCGCGTTCTTCAAGGGTGCGGAGGACGAATTCCTGTTGGCTGCTCATAGTCCCCCATCTTAGGCACTAGCCCGGACACGCCCAGGGTGCTTCTGGCACAATCACTTTCATGGCTCGACAGGATTCCCCGCGTGGGTACATGGTTCCCACCAAGCAAGTTCGTATCTCCGACCTCAAGGCACGCAAGGCCAGCGGCGAGAAATGGGCGATGCTCACCGCATATGACTACTCCACCGCCGCCGCCTTCGCCGAGGCGGGCGTGGAATGCCTCCTGGTCGGCGACTCCGCGGCCAATGTGGTCTTCGGTTACGACCAGACCCAGCAGGTCAGCATGGAGGAGATGATCTTCCTCGCCGCCGGCGTGGTCCGCGGTGCCGGCAACGCCCTGGTCATCGCCGACCTGCCCTTCGGCACTTACGAGGCCTCCGATGAGCAGTGCGTGAAGAGCGCCGCGGAGATGATGCGCCGCTCCGGCGCCGCGATGATCAAGATCGAGGGCGGCCGCCGCATGGCTCCCCGCATCAAGGCGCTGACCGAGGCCGGCATCCCGGTCTGCGCGCACATCGGCTTCACCCCGCAGTCCGTCAACCAGCTCTCCGGTTTCAAGGTCCAGGGCCGCGGGGATTCCGCCGCCCAGCTGCTGGACGACATGGCCGCCGTCACCGAGGCCGGCGCCGAGATGGTCGTGCTGGAGATGGTGCCCGCGGACGTCGCGAAGCAGGCCACCGAGCAGTTCCCCATCCCCACCATCGGCATCGGCGCGGGCCCGGACACCGACGCCCAGGTGCTGGTCTGGCACGACATGGTCGCCCTGCCTGAACATGGTCACCGCCCGAAGTTCGCCAAGCAGTGGGCCCAGGTCGGCGCTTCCCTGACGGATGCCGCCGCCTCCTACAAGCGCGAGGTCGCCGAGGGCACCTTCCCCGCCGAGGAGCACTGCTTCTAGCGCCACCCGCTTTCTCTTTGAGGACGCCGCCACCTGGGCCAACCACGGCCCCGGCAGGCGGCGTTTTTGCATTGCCCGGCCCCTCCCCTGGGCAAAGATCCCGCGCCGAGCCAGCCCGATCAATCAGAGCCGATCATAAGCGTGGCTCGCGACGTCCTTAATCCTGGTGGAGGAGGAAACGGCGGGCCAGGAACTGGGAGAACTCGATCACCACGGCGCCACACAGCCCGACCACCGCGCCGGTGATCATCAGGCGGGTGTTGCTGATATCCAGCAGCACGATCTCGCGGATCGGGGCGACCAGGAAGAGCACCAGGTAGCCGCCGATGCAGCCGAACCACAGCGCCCACTTCCACGTTTTCAGCGGGCGTGCCACGATGTTCAGCACCCACAGGCCCATGATGATCAGCGCCAGCAGCACCGCCGTGCCCGCCTGCCGCTGCTGGGGCTCACTCGCGCCATCACCTGGGTAGATCACCAGCCACATGATCACCGAGCCCAGGCCCACGATCGCCCCGCCCGGGATCGCAAGGGACAGCACGCGGCGGACGAAACCATCCCGCGGGCGCTCCGCATTGGGCGCCAGGGAGAGGATGAACGCGGGGATGCCGATGGTGAACCAGCCCGTGATCGTCACGTAGATCGGTTGGAAGGGGAAGGTCACGCCAGCCACGGCCACGACCATCGCCAGCACCACCGAGTAGACGGTCTTCGTGAGGAAGAGGTTCGCCACCCGCTCGATATTGCCGATCACCCTCCGGCCCTCGGCGATGACGTGCGGCATCGAGGAGAAGCGGTCGTTGAGCAGCACCAACTGCGCCACGCTGCGGGTCGCAGCGGAACCAGAGCCCATCGCCACGCCGATGTCGGCCTTCTTTAGCGCCAGGACGTCGTTGACGCCGTCGCCGGTCATCGCGACGGTGCGGCCGTGGGCGTGGAGTGCTTCGACCATCGCCTGCTTCTGCTCGGGCTTGACCCGGCCGAAGACCTCGGATTCCAGGACCTCCTGCTCCATGTCCTCCGGCGCGATCTCGCGGGCGTCGATGGAGCTGAGCTGCTCGCCGGTGACCTCCTTCGCAACTGCGGCGACGGAGCCGGGGTTATCGCCGGAGATGATTTTGACGTCCACGCCCTCGTGCTCGAAGTAGGCCAGGGTTTCGGCCACATCGGGGCGCAGCTTCTGGCGCAGGACGATCAGCACCGGATCGCCGAGCTCGGGGACGGTGACGTTTGCGCCGTCCTCGTCGGGGTCCTCGACCTCCTCCAGCGCGCGGCCGAAGGCGAGGACGCGGCGCCCATCAGCCTCTTCTTTCGCCGCGACGTCTGCGGCCGGGGTGCCCTTGCCCAGGAGGACGTCGGGAGCTCCCAGCACGAAGGTCGGGCCATCCGCCACGCGGAAGCCGGAGAACTTATAGGCCGAGGAGAACGGGATTTCGCTGCCCTCGAACGCCTGGGGCTGGGAGGAACCAGCAGCGACTCCTTCCTGCTCGCCCTCCCCCGCACTCCACTCGTCGAGGCCCTGGACGATCGCCTCGGCGGTGTTGTTCAGGTCGGACTGGGAGGCGAAGAGACGGCGCAGGTCGCGCAAGGTCTCCGCGCTGGCCTCGTCCCCGTCCTCGTCGACAACCGCCTCCAGCTCCATCTCGTTGCTGGTCAGCGTGCCGGTCTTGTCCGTGCACATCGTATCCACGCGGGCCAAGCCCTCGATGGCGACCAGCTCGTTGACCAGGGCCTTGTACTTACCCAGGCGCACGATGCCCACCGCGAAGGCGATGGAGGTCATCAGCACCAGCCCCTCGGGCACCATCGGCACCAGGGCCGCGGCCATGGAGAGGATCGACTCCCGGATCGGGGCGTCCGTGCGGGTCAGCTGCGTGAAAATGGTGAGCAGGCCGGTGGGGATCAGCAGCCAGGTGATCACCCGCAGGATCGAGTTGATGCCGCTCATCAGCACCGAGTCGGTCAGCGAGAAGTCGCTGGCCTCGGCGGCCAGGCGGGCGGCGTAGGACTCCCCGCTCACCTTCTCGGCGCGGAAGATACCGCTGCCGTGCTTGACGAAGGAGCCAGAGAGCAGCTCGTCGCCGGGGTTGTGCCGCACCGGGTCGGCCTCCCCGGTGAGCTGGGATTCGTCCATGGACAGCGAGCCGGACAGCAGCGGGCCGTCGACCACGATCTCGTCGCCGGAACCGACGCGGATCAAATCCCCCTCGACGATCTCGTTCTGGGCGACCTCCCGCTCCTCGCCATCGCGGATGACGCGGGGGCGGGACTCGGAGAGGATCTTGAGATTCTCCAGGGTCCGCTTCGCGCGGAGCTCCTGGATGATGCCGACCGCGGAGTTCGCGATGATCAGCAGGCCGAACGCGGCGTTGATCCAGGAACCCGTGGCCAGGACGATCACGCACAGCACACCCAGCATCGCGTTGATGCGGGTGAAGACGTTCGCGCGGATGATCTGCCAGGTCGTGCGCCCCGTGGTGCGGGTGGCCTTGTTGGTCTTTCCTGCCCGGGTGCGTTCCTCGACCTCGGCGGAGGTCAGTCCGCTCAGGTCTGACTTTTCTGCGGTGTCGTGTTCGGTGGTGCGGCGTTCACTGGTGTCGTGCTCGCTGGTCCCGTGTTCGGTACTGCTCATGAACTATTGCGGAACGCCGGGGTTAGTCCTCGTTATCCCAGTCATCCTGCTCGTCATAAGCATCGGCGGCCTCAGTGCGCTGCTGCGCGGTGGCCAGCGCCTGGCGGGCTGCCTCCTCGGAGTCATAGGGGCCCATGCGGGTGTCCCAGCCGCTGGACTTGCCCTTGGTGACCTCACCAGTCTTGGTGTCGAAGTACCACTTTTCTTCTGCCATGGGTTCCACCCATCCTTTCGGGTTGATACTTCCCACCAGTGTAGATGCAAAGTGTGAGTGTCGAGGCGGCCTCTAAGCCGGATTCTGTCTAATGCCACCCACGAGGGGTGGCACGAGGTGACCATCCATCTGGACGCACCATTGCTGGGCGCCTCAAGCAGTCCACCTGTCCTTCATCGGGCGAGCAGCCCTCAGACAACGCCACGCACCCCGCCCTGCGACGGACGGGGAGGCGTGGCTCCTTGACCTTGCTCCCAGTGGGGTTTACCTAGCCGCGACAGTCGCCTGCCACGCTGGTGCGCTCTTACCGCACCCTTTCACCCTCACCCGCCGCAACCCGCAAAAGCGGTGGGCGGGCGGTCTACTTTCTGTTGCACTTGCCCGCAGGTCACCCTGGGTTGCCGTTAGCAACCACTGTGCTCTGTGGAGTCCGGACTTTCCTCGACACGGGGCCTAACCCGCCGGCAAAACACCGGCCGGTGGTTCCACCACGCCGCAGCCACCCGGCCGCCTCGACAAGCCTTAAGTCTAACCCCCAGGCCGCTAGCCGAGGTAATGAGATTCGTTGACCAACCGGACCACGCCCGCCCCGTTCGGCAGGAAGTCCGCGACCGAGAGGCTGGCCACATCCAGGTGTAGGCTGCGGTAGATCTCCCCGCCGGTGCCCAGCGCCCGGCGCAGCACCGACTTGATCGGCATCATGTGGGTGACCACCAGCACCGTCTTGCCCGGGTACTCGGCGATGACGCGATCCACAAACTCGGAGACACGCCGGTAGACCTGCTCCGGGGACTCCCCGCCGTGGGGCGCGGCCGTGGCGTAGTTGAAGCACTCCCGGTGGGCCTCCGGGTGGTCCTCCTGAATCTCGACGAAGCGGCGGCCCTCCCAGGTGCCGAAGTCCATCTCGATGATGGCCTCGTCCGTCGTAATCGCGTCCTTACCCATGCCCAGCGCCTCGGCGGCGGCCCGTGCGGTCTCGTGGCAGCGGCCCAACGGCGAGCTCAGGATGACGTCGACGTCGCCGCGCTCGCTGATGTGGCGGGCGGCGTGCGCGATCTGTTTCTTACCCAGGTCGGTGAGCTCCGGGTTGCCGCGGCCGGAGTACTTGCCGTCGCGGTTGAGCTCGGTCTGGCCGTGGCGCAGCAGAAGTAGGGTCGTCGGTTCGGTCTTACCCATCCACGCCGTGGGCGAGACCCCGGCCGGCTGGGAATCCTCGCCCTCGCCTTCGGCGGGCTGCACAGCGCGCTGCTCGACTCGCTGCGCTGGTCCGCGCTGTGTTTCTGCCTTGGTAGGCTGCGCCGGCTCATCCCGGGTGGTCTCGGCGGCCTCGTCTGACGGCTGGTCGAGGTCGAAGAGCATGTCCGTGCCCTCCGCGGTGTCGGCCTGGGACGCAGCTGCCGCAGCCCCAGCTGTGGCCAGCTCATCGTCGATCCACTGGCCACCCTCGCGGTCGTCCATTGCGCGGTTGGCCAGCTCATCGGCGCGCGCGTTCTGGGCACGCGGCACCCAGGTGTAGCTCACCTGCGCCAGCTGGCCCTCGATGCGCTTGACCTCCTGGGCCAGCGGCTTCATGTCCGGGTGCTTGATCTTCCACCGGCCGGACATCTGCTCCACCACGAGCTTGGAGTCCATGCGCACATCCACGCTCAGGCTCCCCGGCTTCACGCCCTGCTGCTCCGCGATCTCCACCGCCAAGTTCAGCCCGTTGATCAGCCCCTGGTACTCCGCGACGTTATTGGTGGCGTGCTTGATGAACTGCCACACGCAGCCGATCTCCGCCCCCGCGGCGTCTTTCACCGACGAGCCGGTGCCCGCCGGCCCCGGGTTGCCACGCGAACCGCCATCGCATTCCACGCTCAAACGCATGTTGCCTCCCATATCTTCCGCTGCCTTGCCTTCCCTAGTCCACCAATAACGTTGCGCCGGTGCTCACCGCCGCACCCCTCGCACGCGGGGCGCGCTAGCCGCTAACGACGCTGCTCGAAGCCGCCCGTGCTGGCCTCGTGCAGCGTCCACGGGTCCGTGCGCTGCTCCAGCACCTCGGTGTCCACGCCCAGCTTCTGGCCCACCAACGCGGCCGCCGCCGCGCACCACGGATACTCGCTGGCCCAGTGCGCGGTATCGATCACCGGGCAACCCCCGGCGCGCAGGTGCTCATCCACCGGGTGGTGGCGCAGATCGGAGGTAACGAAGCAGTCCACATCCATCCGCGCGATGGCGCCCAGGAAGCTATCGCCCGCGCCACTGGCCACCGCGACCGTGCGGATCTTCTTCTCCGGGTCGCCGGCCGCGCGCACGCCCCAGACCGTCGACGGCAGCCGGTCGGCCACCCGCTGGGTGAACTGACGCAGGGTCATCGGCTCATCGAGCTGGCCGACCCGGCCGATGCCCAGGCCCTCCTCCCCCAGGTCCCCGGCGTGGCTCTCCACCACGTCATAGGCCGCCTCCTCGTAGGGGTGGGCGCGCAGCAAGGCCGCCCGCACCTTCTCCCGCAGGTGGGCCGGCGCAACGAACTCGACGCGCAGCTCGTCCACCCGCTCCAGCTCGCCGCGGGAACCGATGTGCGGATTCGCGGCATCGCCCGGTCGGAACTGCCCAGTCACGCGGAACTCGAAGGAGGCCTCCGAATAGTCCCCGTCCACGCCCGCGCCGACGTCGAAAATTGCCTGCTTGACCGCCTCCGCGGAATCGACCGGAACCGTGAAACCCCACTTGTCGATCGGGTTCGGGATCGGGCGCAGCGGGCGACCCGCGCGCACCCCGAGCAGCTCCGCCAGCACGTCGTTGACACCAGGGCGCGCCGAATCGGCGTTCGTGTGCGCCGCGAAGAGCGCGACCCGGTTGCGGATCAGCTTGTGCACGATCCGGCCTTTCGGGTGATCCGCCGGCACCCCGGTGACCCCGCGCAGCAGCAGCGGGTGGTGGACCACCAGCATGTCCGCACCCGAGTCGATCGCGGCGTCCACGACCTCGTCGGTGCAGTCCAGCGCGAAGGCCACCTTGGCAACGGGCTCGGCGCGGTCCCCGCAGATCAGGCCGACCGCGTCCCAGGACTCCGCCAGCTTCGGCGGGTAGGCCTCCTCCAGGCAGGCGACAACCTGGCCCACCGTCAGCTGCGCGGCATCCGAGGTGGTCTGGGGGTTACTCGCGGTGGTCGTCACGCGGGATCACGCTCCTTGGTGGCTTGAGTGGCGCGGGCCGGGCGGCCCGGAATTGTTTTCCACTGTATCCCGTCCGAACCCCCGCTGTATCCGGTCTGCTCCCCCACACGATCCACCCACCGCCCCACCGCGCCGGGACATTTTCCCACCGCCCGCCCCACACCAGGAACACCGAGCCGGCACAGTGGTCACACTGCAATGGCACAGTGGGTGGCATGAGAAAGATCCTGCTTATCGACGTCGACGGCACCCTCATCGACTCCTATCCCGGCATCCGCACCTCCTTCATCCACGCACTGAGCACCCACGGGTACGCCATCCCGGACGAGGATTTCCTCCGCGGGCTGCCCGGTCCCCCGATGCGGGACTCCATCGCCACCGCTGGTATCCCTGCCGAGCAGGTCGAGACGGTCATGGCCGACTACAGCAAGCACCAGTCCAGCGGCGGCTGGCTGGATTCCGCCCTCTTCCCCGGCATCCCGGAGCTGCTAGCCGAGTGGCGGAAGGAGGGCCACATCCTGGCCACCGCGACGTCCAAGTCCTACACCGGTGCACTACGCGCACTGAAGCACTTCGGGCTGCTGGAGTACTTCGCCTACCTCGGCACCGCAGAAGATGACGGCGGACCGCGACAGCACAAGGAGGACGTCGTCGCCTACGTCATGGGGCTCATCAACGCCGAGCACGAGACTGAGCCCTCCCAGTTCCTCATGATCGGCGACCGCAAACACGACGCGCAGGGTGCTAAGAGCCAGGGCATAGATTGCGTGCTGGTGAACTGGGGTTATGGTAGTCAGCAAGAGTTGGCCCAGGTCCCCCTGATCGCCAACACCCCAGACGAGCTCAAAAGCATCGTTGAGCAGCGCTGAAGCTCTTAAGGAGCGCGGCGAGAACCCGCCACCGTGAGCACGCAGCCCCACAAACCGAGAAGCACAAAGGAAGCTATGCCTGACCCTGACGCGGCCAAGCCCCTATCCCTCATCACCGTCGTGTGCACCGGCAATATCTGCCGCTCCCCGATGGGAGAAATCATGCTGGCAGACGCGCTGGCGAAGAGCGGCGACCCCCGCCTGCAGAACGTCACCGTGAACTCCTGCGGCCTGGGCGATTGGCACGTCGGGGACGGCGCGGACCCGCGGGCAGTCAAGCAGCTAGCCGATCAGGGCTACGACGGCTCCGAGCACGTCGCCGCGACCTTCGGGCCGGAGCACGAGGCCGCGGACATCTTCCTCGCGATGGATAAGGGGCACGTCACGGGCCTGAAGCGCCAGGGCGTGGACCCGCAGAAGATCCACCTCTACCGCGCCTTCGACCCCGCGAGCGTGACCGTGGATCGCCCGCACCCCGAGGTCGCGGACCCCTACTACGGCACCGAGGCGGACTTCGCGAGCGCCGCCGAGGAAATCGAGTCTGCCGTGCCGGGGATCGTCGAGTTCATCGAGTCAATCCTCGACGAGCAGGAGAACTAACGGGACTTCAGGACGTCGCGGCACGCACGGTGAGCTAGAAACGCTCGCCGTCTTCCGGCTGATTCCAGCCGAAGCCGCGACGTTTGGCCGCCTTGCCGTAACGGGCGGCCATCGCGTCCTCTTGCCGCTGCGCCTCCTGGCGCTGAGTCTCCCGCGACGGTTCGGTGAGGACGTCGCCAGCCACCGTCTTGGATTCCGTGGTCTGATCACTGCCGGCGCCCGCAGCACCGACTGCTGCTGCCTCCCCCGGGCTCGGGCCTGCGCCCTCACCAGCGCCTGCGGTGGCTAGCTGCTCATTCTCCAGCTGCTCGCGGCGGCGCTCCTTGATCTCCGACCAGATGAACCACCCCAGCAGGATCGGGGCGATGATGCCGAAGGCGATCCACTGGATGCCATAAGAAAGATACGGGCCGGACTCGATCTTCGGCAGCGGAATCGGGTGCGGCGCGACCCCCTCATCCCCGGCGCGATCAGTGATAGCCTCGGTGGACTGCTCGTCGAGCTGCACGTAATCATGCGCCAGCGTCAGCCCCATCGCCTCGCCGATCTGCTCGGCGTTCACGCTGGTGGTCTGCTTGCGCCCCTCCGCGTCGATCACCCCGCGGTCATTCTTTCCCTCCCCCAACCGGACGTAGCCGGTCAGCTCCATCTCCCCGTCCGGGGCCTTCGCGATCAGCTCCGGGCGGTTCTCCCCACCCTCCGCGGGCACCCACCCGCGGTTGACCAGCACCGTGGTGCCGTCCGTGGTCTCGAATGGCGTGATGACCTGGTAGGCGGGCGCGGATTCCACAGGGCGGTTGCGCAGCAGCACCTCCTGCTGCGGCAGCAGCTTGCCCTGCAACCTCACGTGGCGCCACTCCTGAGCCTCCTCAACCGGCTTCGCAGGCTCGGTCGGCAGCACCTCCGAGACGGGCACGGGGGCCTGCTCCATCGCGGCCTTGAGCCGATCGTTGAACTCCGTGCGCTTGGTGTTCTTCCCCAGCTGCCAGGGCGCCAGGGTATTGAAGGCGAAGTAGGTGAACAACAGCACGAAGACAGCCGAGAGGATCCAGCCCGGCGTCAAAAAAGCCCGAAAGCCGCGCTTCGGCTCCTGGCCGCGCTGTGGATCGACCGCCATCGTTCATTCCTCCCGTCGGGCCTGCCTGTTGCCAGCAAAGATCCGGCTAGCAAAGGACTCGCTTTACGAGAAACAACTCTAGCCCGCCCTCCCCGGAGCTCAAGAAACACGACGCCACGGGATGACGCCCACCCCGCCACGGGTACCCCGGCAAAACCCCCACGCGATGACGTCAAATTTGCGTCAAGTGACAAAGAAACCCTCGCGAACCTACTGCTCGCGAGGGTTTCCATCGGTGCGCTCTGACGGGTTCGAACCGCCGACCTACTGGGTGTAAACCAGTTGCTCTTCCAGCTGAGCTAAGAGCGCGCAACAGCTAGAGAGATTAGCCCAGCCATCCCGGCGGGGCAAATAAGCCCAGGGCTAACGCTTCGCGCCCCGCGCGACCAGGCACGCAGCCTGCCAGTCCCCGAGCCGCTCCGAACCGGTCTGCACCATGCCACCCAGCTGCGCGGACTCCGCGACCTCGCCCGGCTGAATGGAGTTCTTCAGGCCTGGCGCCGGGGTCAGCACCCAGATGCGGCCGTCCTCACTCAGGGAACGGTTGGCGTCCATCAGACCGTCGACCAGGTCGCCGTCCTCCTCGCGCCACCACAACAGCACCACGTCAACGAGTTCGTCGGTATCCGGGTCCAGCAATTCCTCGCCGATTGCGTCCTCGAGGGCCTCGCTGATCGAGGAGTCGCAGTCCTCGTCCCAGCCGAGCTCCTGAATGATCGTGCCGCTGGAGACCTCCAGCAGCTCTGCGCAATTCAGTCCCTTCGAGCCTTTCTCGTCGCGGACCGGGGCGCTGGGAGTGTTACCCACTGTTGTGAAGAACCTTTCTGGTGTAGCTCAAGACCAGCTCCTTGCTGATCATCTAATGTGACCCAAGCTAACACAGCAGACCTTAAGCTGGGACACATTTTTCACGATTCTTCCCGCCCACCCTCCCCCGCGAATAAAGCTCCGCCACGTTGCCTGCGGCACTCCGCGCCCACTCTCCGCCAGCGCCGTGCCAGTACCGTGCCCGTACCGCGCCAGGCCGCACATCGCGCCCTCCCACCGCCGACCCCGAATACGTAGGCTGGGGAGGAAGAACAACCCCTTGAGCGAGGAGGCAAGCCATGGCCAACAAGCCGCACCCAGACTCCGAGGACCGCCGCGCACCCAGCGCCGGGAAGGACACCCACTTCGGCAACATCCGCGACGGGGTGGCGTCCTACCTCGTGGACAGCGACCCGGAGGAAACCCAGGAGTGGATGGACTCCCTGGACGGGCTGCTCGACAACGCCGGCCCGGAACGTGGCCGTTACCTCATGCTCCGCCTCCTCGAGCGGGCAACCGCCAAGCGCGTGCCCCTGCCGCCGCTGACCTCCACCGACTACGTCAACACCATTCCCACCACCATGGAGCCGGAGTTCCCCGGTGATGAGGAGATGGAGAAGCGCTACCGCCGCTGGACCCGCTGGAACGCCGCGATCATGGTGCACCGCGCCCAGCGCTCCGGCATCGGGGTGGGCGGGCACATCTCCACCTACGCCTCCGCCGCGCCCCTCTACGAGGTCGGACTGAACCACTTCTTCCGCGGCAAGGACCACCCCGGCGGCGGCGACCACATCTTCTTCCAGGGCCATGCCTCCCCCGGCATGTACGCCCGCGCCTACCTCGAAGGCCGCCTCAGCGAGGAGCAGCTGGACGCCTTCCGCCAGGAGGCCTCCAAGCCAGAGGTCGGGCTGCCTTCCTACCCGCACCCGCACGGCATGCCCGAGTTCTGGGAATTCCCCACCGTCTCCATGGGGCTGGGGCCGATCAACGCGATCTACCAGGCACGCTTCAACCGCTACCTGCACGACCGCGGGCTGAAGGACACCTCCGAACAACACGTCTGGGCCTTCCTCGGCGACGGCGAAATGGATGAGCCGGAATCCCGCGGCGCGATCCAGATGGCCGCGCTGCACAACCTGGACAACCTCACCTTCGTCGTGAACTGCAACCTGCAGCGCCTCGACGGGCCAGTCCGCGGCAACACGAAGATCATCCAGGAGCTGGAGAGCTTCTTCCGCGGTGCCGGCTGGAACGTCATCAAGATCATCTGGGGCCGCGAGTGGGACGAGCTGCTCGAAAAGGACAAGGACGGCGCCCTCGTCGACGTCATGAACAAGACGACGGACGGCGACTACCAGACCTTCAAGGCCAACGACGGCGCCTACGTCCGCGAGCACTTCTTCAACCGCGACCCCCGCACCAAGAAGCTCGTCGAGGACATGAGCGACGAGGAGATCTGGGCGCTGCCCCGCGGCGGCCACGACTACCGCAAGATCTACGCCGCCTACGCCCGCGCGATGGAGACGAAGGACCAGCCGACCGTCATCCTCGCGCACACGATTAAGGGCTACGGCCTGGGCCATAACTTCGAGGGTCGCAACGCCACCCACCAGATGAAGAGCCTCAGCCTCGAGGACCTGAAGCAGTTCCGCACCAAGCAGGACATCCCCATCAGCGACGAGACGCTGGAGAAGGACCCCGAGCTGCCGCCGTACTACCACCCCGGCCCGGACGCCCCGGAGATCGAGTACATGCTGAACCGCCGCAAGGAGCTCGGCGGCTTCCTGCCGGAGCGCCGCCAGCGCTTCGAGCCGCTCGCCGTGCCCGAGGTGGAGACCATGCGCAGCGCGCTGAAGGGCTCCGGCAAGCAGAAGGTCGCCACCACCATGGCGCTGGTGCGCATCGTGCGCGACTTCATGCGCGACGAGACCATGGCCGAGCGCCTGGTGCCGATCATCCCGGACGAGGCGCGTACCTTCGGCCTGGATTCCTGGTTCCCGACGCTGAAGATCTACAACACTCACGGGCAGAACTACACCCCGGTGGACCACGACCTCATGCTGAGCTACCGGGAGGCCAAGGACGGCCAGATCCTCCACGAGGGCATCACCGAGGCCGGCTCCGTGGGCAGCTTCATCGCCGCCGGCAGCAGCTACGCCACCCACGGCAAGGCCATGATCCCGCTGTACATCTTCTACTCGATGTTCGGCTTTCAGCGCACCGGCGATTCCATCTGGGCGGCCGCCGACCAGATGAGCCGTGGTTTCCTGATCGGCGCGACCGCCGGGCGCACCACCCTGACCGGCGAGGGGCTGCAGCACATGGACGGCCACTCCCCTGTCCTGGCGACCACCAACCCGGCCGTCGTGACCTACGACCCGGCGTTCGCCTACGAGATCGCCCACATCCTGCGCGACGGTGTGCAGCGCATGTACGGCGAAGGCTCCGGTCCGGACGGCGACGGCCAGGGCGAGGACGTCATCTACTACCTCACCGTCTACAACGAGCCGATGCACCAGCCTGCCCAGCCGGAGGACCTCGACGTCGAGGGCCTGCTCAAGGGCATCTACCTGTGGAGCCCAGCGGAGAAGCTGGTCGGCACCGACGAGGGCATCACCGGCGATGCGGGCGAGGCCGAGGAGCTGGAGCACACCGCGAACATCCTCGCCTCCGGTGTGGGTATGGGACAGGCCATCCGCGCCAAGCAGATGCTCGCCGAGTACGGGGTCAACACCAATATCTTCTCCGTGACCAGCTGGAACGAGCTGGCCCGCGACGGCCAGGAGGCCGGACTGGAGGAGCTGCGCAACCCGGGCGAGAAGCCGCGTACGCCGTACATCCAGCAGGTGCTGGAGGGCTACGAGGGCCCGTTCATCGCGGTCAGCGACTTCGCCACCGCGCTGCACGAGCAGGTGCGCCGCTGGGTGCCGGGTGATTTCATCAACCTCGGTGCTGACGGCTTCGGTTTCTCCGATACCCGCGCCGCCGCCCGCCGGTACTTCAACATCGACGCCGAGTCCATCGTGGTTGCTACTTTGCTCAGCCTGGCTCGTGAGGGAAAGATTGATCGGCAGATTGCCATCAAGGCCGCCGAGGACCTGAACGTCGGCGACCCGACGAAGGCTTAAGGTTCAGGAAGTTCAGGACGTTCAGGAAGGTAAGCAATGCCCGAGAATTCTTCTGCCACCCCGCAATCCGGCCTCTCCGAGGACGCCAAGGCCAAACTCGCCGCGGCCCTCGGCGGCTCGGTCGGTGCGGCAGGTGAGGAACCCGCTGCGAAAGCCGCGGGGTCCACTGCGAAGGTTAAGGCCGCGAAGGCTCCCGCCGAGGAGGAGGCCGGGGTAGCTGCCGGGCTGGCCCGCATCATCGAGGCCGCCTCTGGCCTACCCCTGGAGGAGATCACCCCGAACGCCCGGATCGAGGAGGACCTGGCAATCGATTCGCTGTCGCGGATCGACATCATCACCCAGGCCGAGGATAAATTCGGGGTGCGCATCGACGAGGTTGACCTGCAGGCCAGCATGACCGTGGCGGAATTCACGGAGCTCATCGAGGCCCGGCAGGCGGGCAACTAGTCGGCGGCTAGGAAAGCGCCGAGAAAGGAACACTGCGAGGAAGCATGACTGATTCCGCAACCACGGACGTCCTGAATCAAGTCGCGGACTGGCCGGTGAAGAACGTGGCGGCCGCGGCCATCACGTTCGGCGGTGGGGACGGCGCGGGAGGCGACGCTGACGTCGTCACCCACGGCGACATGGAGCATGTCTTCCAGCTGGCCAGCGTCTCGAAGCTCGTCACCGCCTACGCCGCCCTGATGGCCGTCGAGGAGGGTGCCTTCGAGTTGGATGACAAGGTCCCCGCAGACCTCGTGCCCTCCTTCGAGGAACCGGCGACCGTCCGCGAGCTGCTGTCTCATGCCTCCGGCATCGAGTTCCGGAAGCACCGGCAGATGCGCCCGGCGCAGACCCGGCGGATCTACTCCTCGGCGGGCTACGAGGTACTGGCCAGCTTCATCGAGCAGGCCACCGAGATGTCCTTCGCGGAATACGTGCACCTCGGGATCTGCGAGCCGCTGGGCATCGAGATCACCGTCGAGGGGTCCGCTGGCCACGGCTTCAGCGCTTCTGCGTCGGCGATCGCCACCCTGGCCGAGGAGTTCCTGCGCCCGAAGCTGCTCGCGGAGCAGACCGTGGCTGAGGCCCTGACGGTGCAGTTCCCCGACCTGGTGGGTGTTGTGCCTGGCTACGGCCGCCAGACCCCGTGCCCGTGGGGCCTGGGTTTTGAGATTCACGGGGAGAAAACCCCCCACTGGATGGGCGAGAACATGCCCGCCACGGTGGCCGGGCACTTCGGGCAGTCCGGCACCTTCCTGTGGTTCGCCCCGGAGCAGGGGCTGGCCGCGGTGGTGCTCACCGACGAGCCTTTCGGCGAGTGGTCCAAGGACCGCTGGCCGGAGTTCAACGCCCAGCTGTGGGAGGCGATGGCCGACTAGGCCTGCTTGGGCACCAGCGGCTGGGCCTTGCTAGGCTCCGCCTCCCGGGGCGCATGAGCCTCGGCGATGAGGCCCTGGCGCTTAAACCCCGGCCTTAAGCTTCTGGACGATGGTGTTGAGAACCTGCTGGCCAGTCTCGTAGGAGCCGTCCGCGGCGCGCACGGCGATCGCGATCGGCACCACCGCGTCCGCTGCGCTGGAGCCACCGTCCCCGGCTCCCCCGCCGGACAGGGCGTGTACCGGCGCCACGCCGAATTGGCGGACCAGGTAGCCGCCGGACTCGTCCGGCCCCCAACCGCCCTTGAACGCGGACCCCGCCAGCTGGCCGATGCCATAGGCGTGCCCCGGCATGATCTGGCCCATCAGGCGGTAGACCGCGCCTGCCGCAGGGTCATGCCCCGCTGCCTCCGCCAGGCCCGCGGCGAAGTCGGCCTGTTGCGCCAACGTCCATCGGGTCTGCCCATAGGCACTGAAGCCCGGGCGGGTGACGGTTGGCTGCACGGATACGTCCTGCCCGCTGTACTCGCGGATCACCGACGCGACCTGATCGGCTGCGGCAGCCCCACCGCCGAGCGAAGCCCACAGCTGCTCCGCCGCCGCGTTATCCGAGGACTGAATGGCCCGGGCAGCGGCGGAACTATCCCCTCCCGCAGAGCGCAGCGCGGCGATAGCCAGCGGTACCTTGATCGTCGACCATGCTGGCTCGGCACCACCCTGCAGCGCGCCGGCCCGCACGGCCCTGGCACCGCTGCCAAGCGCCACGCCAACCTGAGCACCAAACTGGGCCGAGACCTCCTGAACGATCGCCTCAAGCTTCGCCTGGTCGATGGGTGCGCCCTCCGCGGTCTCCTCCCCTGTCGGTCGCGGTCCGCTCCGCTCCCCATCCCGATCCGAGTCTGTCCCGCGCGTGGGCTTGGGCCCCACGGACTCGCGGGGGCCGGTCTGCGCCACGGTCGGCTCCTCCTCGTCCCGGTGGTCGGTGGGAATGGTGCAGGACGCCAACCCCAGGCCGGTGGCCAGGACAGTTCCCGCGACCACGGCGCGCCAGTTAAGCGATGTAGACATTGGCGTCGTTCCCGCCGGTGCAGTGCACGTACTGGCCGTTATCGCGGCAGATCATGGTGTAGCTGGTGCCCGTGACATCGCTGTAGGCCTCCACCACGTGATTGAAATCATCCTCGTCGCCGTTCAAGTAGGCGTCCACGTAGGCATCGCGCACCGCGAGGGCGAAGCTATCGCTGGTCGGGCCGGACTTCCAGACGCTGTTCAGGTCGCCGCCCGGGTTCGAGCCCCGCGCCGAGGAGTTCACCGGAGTCGCATACCCTGGCAGGTTCGGGTTCTTCGGACGGGAACCGGCCTCGTCGTCGGTGTCCTCGTCATCGTCCTCGCGGTTGGCGTCCTCGTCGCGATCGTCCCTCCCGGCGTCGGCGTTTTCCTCCTCGGAGCCAGGGGCATCCGTGCCCTCGGCCGAGCTCACGGTGGTCTGCTCGGAACTCTTTCCCCCGCCAGGCTTGCCGGTGAACCAGAATGCGGCGAAGCCCGCGGCGGCCAGCAGCGCCAGAACCACCAGCACGATGATCAGAATGTTCCGCCCGCTGGACTTCTCCTCCGGCTGCTCCGGGTAACCCTGCGGAGCATAGCCCTGACCTTGCCACTGGCCACCCGGGCCCGCATAACCCTGCTCCGGGTAGCCCTGATTGCCGTAGTTCGGCCCACCATAACCCTGATTGTTATAGCCCTGGCCACCGTAATCCTGGCCCTGCCACTGGCCACTCTGTGCCGGGACGCCATAAGGATTCTGTTGCCCCCACTGCTGGGCTGCGCCTGCGCCATAACCCGCGCCAGCCTGCCCCCACTGGCCGGAGCTCTCCTGTGCCGACGGGCCAGCTCCCGGTTGGGCCCACGGATTGGCGCCCCGTTTTCCGGCACCATTGCCGATTGGGGTGTCGCCGGCGCGACGGTACTCCGGCGGCTGCGGACCCGAGGCGCCCCCGCTCTCGGCGCCGGCGTCATCAGGGTGGTGATCTTGTGGCTTCGTCATGCCCCTAAAGTTAGCGCACGCCGCAGACAACACCATGCACCCGAGCCCCTCAACAAACGCGTCGCACCCCTGACCGTTAGACTGGCTTTCACAACAGCTCACCGCGGGTCCGCGGTCCCCAGTGTGATCGGCACCGTGTCACTGGCACTGTAACCAGCACCCCAACCGGCAGGCCCAAAGAAGGAGGCGACCGTGACCCACCCAGCGCATGCCCGATCTCGGTCCCGCCAGCTACTTTTCCTGGCGTGCACCCTCCCCCTGCTCGCCACCGCGACCGCGTGCGGCTCAGGATCAGAAGAACCCACCGGCAAGAGTCCCGAGACCACCTCGAGCGCTCCGCCCACGACGAGCAGCAGCGCGTCCCCCACCACCTCGACGAGCCACGCCACCCCCAAGCCCACCCTGGCCAGCGATACCGACCAAACGGACGAGGGCACGCCGGAGCCGGCGACGTCGCCCCACAACGTTGCGCCACAACCCGACCGCAGCAACGGAGCGGCCACCACCCCGGGCACGTCGGCGGCGAGCACGCCGGACTACAACTGCCGCAACCGCAGCGCCCCGCCGCTGAACAACACCACCATCCCGATGGCAGGCGGCGGCAGCTTCCACTACACGCTGAAGGCCAACCGCTATAACCCCTGCAAGACGCTGTCCTGGATCCACATCGCCGGCGAGCACGACGGGCCAAAGGAAGCCGTGCTGCTCTACCACAACGGCAACCCGGTGAACTCCCCGCAACCGCGGCTGATCGCCGCCGTCACCGGGATTCAGCGCCTCGGGGACGACGCCGTCCAGGTCACCTACCGCACCGCGCAGGGTGCGACTGGCTCCGTCACGACCCGGGCGACCGGCAACGGCGTCCAAGAGGAATCCACCCTCCCACCGAATGTGGACAGCAGTGCGCCTCGCCTGGCCGGGGCACATAGCTAGCTGCAATAGCCCGCGCCCCCACCCAGCTGTGGCACGGTTTAAGGATCCGGAACAGCCTCATAACCGGCGTTTTAGGGTAGTCTGTACGCCCTTTCACTACACTGAATGCATTTATGCCGAAATCACTTAACGTTTCGGCGAGCAAGTGTGAGGAAGGACCCCACCGTGCCAGACAGCCCCGCGGCCTGCCACCCGAACAGGCAGCCGCACAACGGCGTATGGAAGAAGCCGCTGCCGGCGCGCAGCGGGCCGCCGAGCG
>DWUR01000003.1 GCA_019120635.1 Candidatus Corynebacterium intestinavium
GAGATCGACGGCACGTATACCGGCAAGGTCCTGCACTTCAACAAGGGCCAGGCGAAGGTGGACAAGCTGATGGAGCTGGTCGAGCGCGGTGGCTACGACCTCTCCCGCAGCTACGCCTACACGGATTCCCATACCGATCTGCCCCTACTTGAGGCGGTCGGCCACCCCTACGCGATCAACCCGGATCGCCAGCTGCGCAAAATCGCCCGCGAGCGGGACTGGCCGATCGAGTACTTCAGCCGACCGGAACCGCTCTTCAAGCCAGGCAAGGTCATCGCAGGCGCGGGGACGCTCGCGCTCATCGGCGCGGCCACCACCGGCCTGATCCTGTGGTTGCGCCAACGAGCTCAGGACGTCGGTTCCGCCAGCACCCCGCAGCTCCTGGCGCGCCTCATGCCGCGCCGCACCTATTAGAACCAGCGCCTAGCTGACACCGGGGGCGGCTGCTGCTCCGCTTCTACTGCTTCGCGTCGGCGATGGACTTCGCCTCCAGCGAACCCTCGGCCAGCCCCTCGGCGTGGAAGATGATCCACTCGGCCATGGCCTCCGAGCCACCCTTCGCAAAGGCCTCTGCCTTCGCGCGGTACTCATCCCGGTGGCGGTTCCACCAGACCTCCGGCACACCCAGCCCGCGCGGATCCAGGCCGCCGGTGATGGTCGCCAGCCGGGAGCAGGCGCGGGCGGTGACCCCGTTGGCGTCGGCGAAGGGCTCCAGGGTGAGCAGCTCGCCGTGGATGATGGCGGAGAGCACCACGGAGTTGACCTTCGTTCCCCCGGCGATGAGGGAACCGAGCAGCTGCAGGCGGCCATCGGTGGCCCGCTTGGGGCGACCCGGCACGAGGAACTCGGCGTTGTGGGCGGCCTTCGCGCGGAAGTTCTCATCCGACATCTGCGGAGAGGCCACCGCGTTGATCTTCGCGATCACCTGCAGCGGAGCGCGCTGCCAGGTGGTGCGGGTCTCCGCGATGCCGTCCGGGGCGAGCAGCTCGGTGGCGCGCAGGGAACCAGCCAGGATCGGGTCCTCCACCTGGCCGTCCTCCGGCAGCCGCGGGGTGCCACCGTCCAGCTGGGCGGAGGCACGCGCTCCGCGCAGGACGGACTCGGAGCCGGTGACGTCCCAGCCGCGCAGGTTGGCGGGGTGGCGGTGCGCGCGGGCGATGAAGTCGGAGGCCCGTTCGACGGCCTCGGGGACCCCGGGCAGCTCGGCGAGCGGGGCGAGGGGATCGGTAGTGAAACGACCTTCAGCAGACATGGCCACCACAATAATTCACCCCACCGCCCCACGCTCACCAATGGTCTGGCAAAATGGTGTGCAGTAATTTCTGCGCAGAATATTGACCATTAATTGTCAGGAGTATCGATCATGAGCAATAAGAGCGAAGGCCTATTCACCGATAGCGATAGCTTTAACCCTCATGTCAACGCTATCCCGCTGTCCGATGTGGACACCCGCCCGAAGGGTCAGGGCAGCATCGGCGAGCTGGTGAAGGACGCCACCGCGCAGGTTTCCTCCCTCATCCGCTCCGAGGTGGAGCTCGCGAAGACCGAGATCGCACAGTCCGGCAAGAAGGTCGGCCTGGGCGTGGGCCTGTTCGCCGCCGCCGGCGTGATCATCGCCTACTCCTCCTTCTTCCTCTTCCTCGCCCTGGCGTGGCTGCTGGATCACTTCATGCCGCGCTCCCTGGCGTTCCTCGTGGTCTTCCTGATCATGGCTGTGCTCACCGGCATCCTGGCGCTGGTCGGCGTGAAGCAGCTCAAGGGCGCGAAGAAGCCGGAGAAGACCATCGACTCCCTGGGCGAGCTCAAGCAACTGGCACCGGACAAGGAGCGCTACGCCGAGGGCAACTCCGTGGCCACCAAGGAGCCGGGCCTGTTTACCTAGACCCCACACGCGTAACTTCCCGTGAGCACTCCCTCCCCGCACACCCCGCAGCACACGTTCGTGCATTCGCGGGGTGTGCGTTTGCATGTGCTGCTCCAGGGGCCGGTCAAGCCCGAGGGGTCAACCGAGCGGAACCCGCTGGTGCTGTTCATCCACGGCTTCGGCGGCGGCTACTTCGACTTCGAGCCACTGTTCGCCCAGCTGGAGGGCACCCCGCTGCGGCTGGCTGCGGTGGATCTTCGGGGTTACGGTCGCTCGGATAAAACGCCCCGCGGCTACGACCTGACCACCGCCGCATCCGACATGGCCGGCGTCATCCGCCGCCTGGGGTACAGCAGCGCGCACGTTGTGGGCCACGGCTACGGCGGGCTCGTCGCCTGGACGATGGCTGCCCACGAGCCGGAGCGCATCGACCGGCTGATTGCGCTCTCCTCCGCCCACCCGACCGAGCAGGCGAAATTCCTCTTCTCCCGCCCGCTCCAGCGCTGGCGGCACACGCGGGGCACGCTGTTCGCCCAACTCCCCCGCCTCCCGGAACGCTCCCTGACCAAGGACGGCGCCGCCACGGCCGAGAAGATCTTCCGCACCGGCGTGGCACCGGGCTTCCGCGACACCCCCATCTACCGGGAATTCGCCATCAAGCGCCGCGAAGCGATGCAGGTGGACAAGGTCGCGCACCTTGCCAGCGAGTATCGCCGCTGGGCTTTCCGGTCCCGGTTCCGCCCGGAGGGTCGGATCTTCGACCGCACAATCCCGCACCGCATCGAGGCCCCGGTGTTGGCGATCGACGGGTCGATGGACCCAAACTACTCCCCCGAGCTCGCAGCCCGCTCACTGGAGCGCGGCGCGGCAGGCTCCCGGGCGGAACTGCTCTACGGGGTCGGTCACTACCCGCACATCGAGGATCCCGTCACCGTCGCAGAGCTGCTCCGCGCCGAGCTGCTCACCACCGACTAACCGCGCGGCTCAGCAACGCTTAAGCAACTACTCCCTAGTCAGCCACGCAGCTGCGCGTATCCACCGGCGAGCTCCACCGGGCGGTATCCCCCACGCGCTCCAGCACTTCCTTCTTCGTCAGCGCATAGCCGGTGTCCGCCTCATTCGAGTCCGCGCCGAAGATCAGCCCCAGCACCTCCCCATTCGGGGCGACCAGAGGCCCGCCGGAGTTACCCTGCACGATCTTGCCGCGCAGCGAGTACGCCTCGCGCTCGACCCGCTTGTCGGCGTAGATATTCGGTCCCGCGATCCGCATCTGCTCACGCACGCGAACCGGGGCCGCCTTGAAGGGACCCCCCAGCGGGTAGCCCAGCGCGATGGCGTCGTCCCCGGACACGGCGGGCCTATCCGCCCAGCGCAACGGCTGCAGCTGCAGCTCCCCGGTGGCTCGCAGCAGCGCGATATCGTGCTCCGAATCGTAGAAGACCACATCCGTGTCCACCGGACCGTTGACCGTGGACAGGGTGACCTTGTTCGTCCCCGCGACGACGTGCGCGTTCGTCATCACCACTCCCGGTTCGACGACGAATCCGGTGCCTTGCTGCATCCGGCTGCACTGCTCCGCGATGCCCTCGACCTTGACGATGGACGGCCCGATGGCAGCGACGTCCGGAAGGTCCTGCAGCGCGGGGTCCGGCGGCTGGACCTCACGCTTCGTGACGGAGGCGAAGGGGTCGGTGACCGCGGGGATCTCGCTGCGGTTGATCAGGGCGTTGATGCGAGCGGGCAGGGTACGCATCCAGTTGGGAGCGATCTCGCCGATGGTGGCGATGATGCGGGAGTCCTGCGCCTCCCGGGCGATGCGGGAGTCCTGGCTGCTGACCACGGGCACCGCGATCATCCACATCACCACCATGGCGGTGACGACGGCCACCAGGGACCCCACGGCGGAATCAGCCTGGTAGAGCCGGCGCGTGCGGATGTTGTCGCGGATTCGCTGCCCGATGCCTGACCCCAGGAGGTAGCCGATCACCACGCAGCCCGCGAGAGTAAGCAGCGCGATGACCAGTCGGGAGCCTTCCGTGCCCTCGTCCTGGATAAGCCGGACAACCGGCCCCACGGCTTGCAGCCCCAGATAGCCACCGATCAGCACGCCCGCCAGGCTCAGCAGCGCGGCCACCCCGCCTTGCCGCAGCCCGGAGAAGAAGGCGGCGAGGGCGCAGATCACGAACGCGATATCAACGATCATGGGTGGGGTTTCTACTCTCCTGTTTCCTTCTTACGCTCGGCAGCGAAGTGGGCGCGCAGGGCGCGAGATTCGCCGTTACGGGATTGTTCCAGGGTACGAAACAGATCGAATTGGGTCTCCTCGTCCCAATCCTCGTGCCAGCCCGCGAGGCGCAGCAGGGCGTCGAGGACCCCGGCGGTGAAGCCCCACAGCACCATCCCGGAAACGTCGAAGGCGGGGCCGGACCAGCCGGCAAAGCCCAGTTTGAAGCGGTTATCCGGGTGGACGAGCTCGCGGATGGCCACGGGCTGGACCCAGTC
>DWUR01000020.1 GCA_019120635.1 Candidatus Corynebacterium intestinavium
CAGGGCCGGGGCATCGTGGCCGGCCTCGCGGAGCTTGTTGAGCAGGGTGAAGCCGTCCATGCCGGGCATCATGACGTCCAGGATGAAGGCGTCGGGGCGGTAGGTATCCGCGATCTCCAGCGCGGTCTGCCCGTTGTCAGCAGTCTCCACGTCGAATCCCTGGAACTTCAGGCTGACCTTGATCAGGTCGGAGATGTTGTCCTCATCGTCGACGACGAGAACCTTGACGGGCTGCGTGTTTGGGGTAGTCATGGCTCTATCTTCACCGATCTGCTTCCACCGAGACTGGGAGCTTGCTGAATGCTTGCTGTACATATTTTAGCGCTTGACCACTGGAGAATATTCCCGGCGCGAACGGTGCGGGCACCCGGAAACGTTGGGACGCGGTAGCGGCAGATCCGGGGACTCGCTCGCCCGCCGCCACCCCACGGGCAGCGTTGCCCGCTGAACGCAGCCAGCTAAACGCAGCATTAACAGGAGACTCACCCGGCGCGTTCAGCTTTCTCTCACGCACAAATGGGTTTATTCTGAAGCGCATGACTCGTTACATCGGCAAGCACCGCAAGGTGTCCAGCACCTCCAAGAAGCAGTTCGCGGGCGCTGCTGCCCTCGCGCTCGGCGCCTCCACCCTCGGCGTTGGAGCATCCGTCGCCACCGCCTCCGAGGCCAGCGCTGCCCCGCAGCTCGGCCCCTCCGTGGCAGCCCCCTCCCTGCCGCCGCAGATCACGCAGCTGCAGGCCGACTTCGACGCCCAGCTGCGCCAGGCCCAGGCCAACGGCATGACCGCTCTGCTGAACGCCCGCGACGCGCTGGTGGCCCAGGCCAAGAACCTGCCACCACAGTTCCGCACCCCGGTGATCCAGGGCATCGATAACTTCGTCAACGCCGTCGCACCGGGTGCGCTGCAGCAGCGCGAGGCAGTCCGTGCACCGAAGCCGGCCCCGAAGCCAGCGCCAAAGAAGCAGGCCCGCCCGGCGTCCAACCCGTGCCCGGCCTCCGCACACGCGTGCGTCGATATCAAGGCCCAGCGCGCCTGGCTGCAGAAGGGCGGCAAGCGCTCCTACGGCCCGGTCATCGTTTCCACCGGCCGCCCAGGCCAGGAGACCCCGCGTGGCATGTTCACGGTGACCCGCAAGGTCAAGGACGAGATCAGCTACGAGTTCGGTAACGCACCGATGCCGTACGCCGTGTACTTCACGAACAACGGTCACGCCTTCCACCAGGGCACGACCAACGTGCAGTCCGCTGGCTGCGTTCGCATGAACGGCGAGGCTGCTCGGACTTTCTTCAACTACCTGCAGCCGGGTGACAAGGTCTACATCTACTAATCCCCGAGCTGCTGAGAGCTCCTTAAATATTGGAGCGCATTGGCGCCGAGCGCGGATCCCCGATCCCGTGGTTCAGCGCCGGTGTTCTATATTTGTGGCATGAGCGAGGATATTCAGGCAGAGTCAGCAGCCGAGCGCCCGTCCACCGACGCGCTCACTTTTCGCGTCGCGAGCGAGGGCGACCGCGGATTCATCACGGAAATGTTCCGCGAAACTGATACCTGGGGTGATCCTGGAAAGGACGTCTCCGAACACTTCCAGGACGATCTGGTCCGTTACGTGGACATGTGGACCGCGGAGCAGGGCGGAATCATCGCCGAGTACGAGGGCGCACCCGCGGGCGCTGCGTGGCTGCGTAACTTCACCGAATCCGAGCCCGGCGCGGGCTATATCTCCGATGACATCCCGGAGCTGGCCATCGCGCTCCGCCCGACGATGACCGGCCTTGGGCTGGGCCGCAGGCTACTGGCCGCGACCCTGGATCACGCCCGTGCGAAGGGCTACCACTCCGTTAGCCTGGCGGTGGACTTCGGCAATGACCGCGCCCGCCGCATGTACTCCAAGTTCGGCTTCGTCGACCATGGCGTGGCACCCCACGAGGAGTGCTACGTCATGGTTTACCGCTTCTAGCAGAGCCCCCGCGCCCAGCCGGCTAGTAAACCCGCTGGGCGCGATTCAGCCCCGCGGCAACGCTGCGGGCACCAGGGGCCCCAATCTCCGCCCGGAAGCTATTGCCCAGGCGGAACGGGGTGTCCTTGGCCAGCACGTGGTCCACGAAGTGCCAGTCGCACTGCGTGGCCTCCTGCCCCACCTCCACGGCCATGTAGCCGTGATCGGTGAAGTTGATCCACTTGAACCACCGGTTCACCCCGGAGAGCAGGTTCTCCCCGGTGTACAGCAGCTGCCGAGTGGCGGCGTCGAAGGCGCGGCTGACCGCCAGAGAATCGAAGGCACTCTTCGCGGTCACCGACGGGGTCACGAACTCGGTCGCCACCGCCTTCGTGTTCTGCCCGGTGCGGTAGCCGAAGATATCCCGCGGAATATCATTCGCCCAGGAACTGTGGATATCCCCGGTCAGGAAGACCACGTTCTTATCCGGCAGCCCGGCGATCGTGTCAATGATCTTCTGCCGCTCCACCATGTAGCCGTCCCACTGGTCGGGGTTCAGCGGGATGCCTTGCTCCGGCAGGCCGATCTTCTCCACCAGCCAGTCGTGCAGCTTCGGATCCAGGGTCGCTGGGAGGGTCATCGGCGCGAACATCACCTCGTTGGCGACGACCTGCCACTTCGCGGTGGAGGACTTGATGGCGTTGCTGAACCACTCGAACTGGCTGCGCCCCATCATGGTGCGCCCCTCACGACCGGCGGCGCGGATGAAGTCCGGGTCGGAGTCCAGCAGGTGGTCACCGGACTGAATCAGCTGCGCATCGCGGTAGGAGCGCAGGTCCGGGATGATGATCTCCATCAATGGACCGTACTGCAGGGTGCGGTACAGGTGCTGGGCGCGCGCTTCGGGGCGCACCCGCACGGGCATCCACTCGAAGTACGCGCGGGAGGCGGCTGCCTTTAGCGCCGGGTAGTCGTCCCCCTTCTTGAAGCTCTCCCCGGTCGCGCCCTCGCGCCAGTTATTGTCCGCGAACTCGTGATCGTCCCACACACAAACCATCGGCTTGGCGGCGTGCAGGTCGGCAAGGTCGGCATCCTGGCGGTAGCAGCCCTGGCGGATGCGGAAGTCCGCGAGCGTCTTGGTGACGTGTGCCGGCTCCACGGTGCGGGCCTGCTGGCCATATACCCCGGTGTAGCCGCCCGTCTCGTATTCATAGGTGTAGTCACCCAGGTGCAGGACGAATTCCAAGTCATCGCGCTCAGCCATGTCCCGGTAGCTGCGGAAGAAGCCGGCCTCGTAGTTCGAGCAGCTGCACACGCCGAAACGGATGGCGCTGACATCGTCGCCCGCCCCCGGGGCGGTCCGGGTACGCCCCACCCGGGAGGTGGCCTCCCGCTGCCCCAGGTCGGCCGTGAAACGATAAAAGTATGTGGTGGCCGAGCCCAGGCCAGTGGCGTCGACCTTAACGGTGTGGTCGAACTCGGCGCTGGCGGTGACCGTCCCGGACGCGGCGACGTCCTTAAATTCGGGGTCGGTGGCGACCTCCCACGTCACGGCGACGTCCGGCCCCTTCCCCGAGCCGGGGTGCGCATCCTTCGTTGGGGTCACACGGGTCCAGATGATGACGGCGCTGGCAGTCGGATCCCCGGAGGCCACGGAGTGGGCGAAGACCTCGGGGTCCCAGTTCTCTGCGCCCAGCACGGTGCGGGCGGGGGCTGCATCAACGGCAGGCAGCAGGCTCCCCGCGGCGGCCACCCCACCGGTGGCGGCCATGCCCTGCAAGACGCGGCGGCGAGTAAGTGTTGCCATTAGCCGGCCACCTCCACGGAACCGTCGGCGGCGATGGTGACCTCCGCGGTGAGAGCCTTAGCCAGGTTGAGTCGCTGCCAGGAGCCCTCCGGGCCCTGCTTATCCAGCGGGTATCCGGCTGCGCCGGCGGTCTGGCGAAGGATCTCGGCGCGCTGCGCATAGGAGAGGTTCGGGTACTTACCCAGCAGCAAGGCAGGCGCAGCCTGCGGGACCACCATCGGGGCGGACTCGGAGTAGACCGGGGTAAAGCCGTAGTTCATCAACTCGGTGTAGCGATC
This sequence comes from Candidatus Corynebacterium intestinavium, assembly GCA_019120635.1. Lineage (GTDB taxonomy): Bacteria > Actinomycetota > Actinomycetes > Mycobacteriales > Mycobacteriaceae > Corynebacterium > Corynebacterium intestinavium. The sequence goes on from DWUR01000020.1 coordinate 4,023, forward strand.
CACGGATTCCGGGTTGTACCCCTTGCCTGCCTCGGCCTGCTTCTGTGCGCAGTTAGCGAGGGCGTCCCCGCAGCGCCACTCGAGCTCGGCGCGGATCTCCTGGGCGGCGGCATCCAAGTTGGCGCGCATGCGGGGGTCGTTCAGGCGGTCCGCGGCCGCGGCGGTACCGACCATGCGGCCACCAATGACGTCCAGCGGGTAGTGCACGCCCAGAACCACGCGCGAATAGCCGCCCTCGGCACCTCGGGCGAGCAGCTGTGGGGCGAACTCGGGGAGCATGTAGGACAGCAGCGTGGTGGTCCAGGTGGACTGATTCGTGTGCCCAGAGGGGAAGGACTTCGAGGTTTTGTAAAAATCCTCGCCCGGCAGGTTGTGCTTGGTGATCCGCTCCGGGGCGACGACGAATGGGCGGTCGAAGTTGTAGTACTGCTTCTCGATGAAGGTCGAGGAGGCCACTCCCCCGGCGCGCGCGGTGGCGCCGCCGAAGAGCATCTGAGTCTTGGGAAGACGGTGCTCCTTCAGCGCCTGGCGGAAGTGCTCGCCGAGCTCCTCGCCGAAGGCATCGGCGAAGATGCGGAGCACACCCTCCTTGGAGGTCGCGGCGTCCTCCTGAGCCTGGGCGATCCGGGCGGCGGGGGCGTTGTTGTTGATCTCAGCGACCTGGTCAAGGTTGGACTTCATGACGCCCGGGTGCTTGGCCCGCAGGTCATTGAATCCGTCGATGAGGGTGACGTAGTTGCCGTAGGGGTGGGAGCTGAGGTCCGACAGGTACCAGCCGTACTCGGAGGCCGGGAAGGCCTGCGGCTGCGGGGCGCCGTTGTGGGGAACGGGGTCGTAGGAGCCGGGGAGCTGGACAGATCCGGTGGCGGAGCTTTCCGGCAGCAGGTTGCCGCGAGGTGCGGTGCCGGCCTGGGAGGAACCGGCCGGAGCGGCGAGCGCCGCGGTTGTGGCTGCCGGGCTCGCGGCGATACCGCCGGCGAGGGTGGCGGCGAGGGCTGCTGCAGCCGCGCGGGCGGCGATCTTATTCGAGCGCGACGGGCGAATTGCGGTCAATTGAGGCATGAAAAAGCTTTCACATTACGCGTGGGGTGAATTTTTACTTCTGAAAAGAGGGCCGCGCCGGAAAATATCTAACGCCATTTCGCGACGCGAGCACACAGCAGAAGAATAGCGCCAAAACAGCCTCGTGCCAGCGGAGCTATAAATATCCCCCATTTGGGCCTAATTAGAGAAACGCTTATCCAACCGCAGTTATATTTCGGATTAATAGGGGACAAATCTGGAGTTAATTTTTATTTCGCCTGAAAATTCACTATCCCCGGTAATCCCCTCTTGCTCCGTCACCGAATACGCCGACTATCGCCACGATTCGTACTCTCCACCCGCACGGCCTCCCGGGCGCACCCCAGCGCAAGAGTCAGGGCATAAAGAAAAGGCCACGGTTTCCCGGATCCTTTCACTGAGCCGAAGACGAGACTCGAACTCGCAACCTACGCATTACAAGTGCGTTGCGCTGCCAATTGCGCCACTTCGGCACACCCAACACCCCCGTACGAGGCATGAGCGCTTAAAGAGTAGCAGCCCACCACAGGAGCCCACGAATTCTTAGACCCACCATCGCCTCCAGTACCGGTGGGGCCCTTGTGTACGGTGTGGTTGTGGCAAATTATCTAGCTCGGTTCGCCCGACGCGCCAGCGACATGCTCTTTACCGGCAATCGCGCGACCATCGACGGGATTCGGTTAGCGCCGCCGCCGACGCCGCTGGCCCCGGTGAACCTCACGGACCCGGAGGAAATCCACCGCGTACTGAACCTTGCCGCACGCATCGGGGACCAACTGCTGGCCGCCGGCACCGGCAACTCGGACGCGAAAGCGGAGATCAAGGCGATCGCCGCCGCGTATGGCCTGCACTACACGCACGTGGACATCACGCTGAACACCATCACCGTGTACGCCCACAACGACGAGTCCCGCAGCCCCGTGTCCGCCTTCCGAGTCGTGAAAACCCTGAGCACGAATTTCTCCCGCCTAACTGAGATCGACCGGCTGGTGCGTTCCATCATCGCGGGCGCCACCCCGCTGGATACCGCGGAGCAGATTCTCGCCGAGATCGAGCGCAGCCCGCTGCCGTTCCGCACCCGTTGGGCTTTGCTCTCCTGGGGTGGGTTCGCTTTCTCCATTGCCCTACTGCTGGGCGGTGGCTATGCCGTCGCCTTCGTCGCGACGATCACGACCCTGTTCATCATGTTTTCGACGGCGTGGTTGGCGTCGAAGTCGCTGCCGGAGTTCTACCAGAACTTTTTGGGCGGCTTCATCGCGGTCTTGCCCGCCGCGGTGGTCACGCAGTTCGCGACGGAGCGTGGCTGGTACTTCCCTCCCTCGCTGGTGGTGGCGTCCTGTATCGTCGCGCAGCTCGCGGGATTGACGCTGGTCCAGGCGCTCCAGGACGCGGTGACGGGGGCGCCGGTCACGGCCTCTGCCCGATTCTTCGAGACCGTGTTGAATACGGGAGCGATCGTCGCGGGCATCGGTGCGGCCCTGCAGTTCGTCCACATGGTGGGCATCGACATGACTCCCCTGGACGTGTCCACCACCTCGGGCGTTCTCGGCGGGACGACGGTGCGCGTGCTCTCGGGCGCGGCGGCGACGGTCTTCTTCTGCCTTGCCTGTTTTACCGAGCGGCGCGCGACGGTGGTCGCCGCGGCCACGGCACTGGTCGCCTCCATCGCGCACAATATCGTCCAGGCGCTGGCCGAGAGCTCCACGATGATGCCGGCCGCGGCCGCCGCGATTCTGGTGGGCATGACCGGTGGTCTGCTCTCCCGCCGGTACATGGTTCCGCCGCAGATCACCGCGGCTGCGGGCATCACCCCCTTCCTGCCCGGCCTGGCGCTGTACCGGGGGATGTCCTCGATCCTGCAGGACAAGCTGGTCATCGGTATGTCGAACCTGGCGTTGGCTGCGGCGACGGCGACGACGCTGGCCGCCGGCGTGGTCTTCGGCGAGTGGGTGGCCCGCCGCCTGCGCCGCCCCCGCATCCTGCACCGGGAGTACGGCCTGCGCCGCCCCCGCATCGCGGTGCGCGAGCGCCGGCCCCGGCGCCGGCACGGCAACCATGCCGCACACCCCCTGGACCACCACCCGATGGACCGCACGGTGCCGCGGATGAGCCGCAAGCGGGAGGGCACCCGCTCCCTGTGGAGCATCGACTCCCTGCTGCAGACGAGGCAACGCCGCAAGCTCGCGAAGATTCGGGAGAGCGAGAAGCAGGCGCAGCAACACGCGCAGGAGCAGGCCGACTCCCCGGCCCAACAGGACCTCACCGGCGACGGCGGTCCAGCTGCGGGCTCCGAACACGGCCGGGACTGATTAGCGTAGAATAGGCCCGTTACCAGGCAACGAGTTTTGATTCACCGTCAAAGCCCACCGCCAGTTCAAGAGTTTTCGTGAAAGAGGATGCCAGTGCCCCCAAAGGTCACAGACAATCGTCCAGCTAGCGCCGAGTCTCTGCACGCCGTACCGGTTGAAACCGCTCTCGCCGCCCAGCGGATCGTTGCCACCTATGCCGAGGACTTCCTGGACGGCGTGACCCTGATGAGCATGCTCGGCGTCGAGCCGGATGGCCTGATCCACCGCAAGGTCGTCGAGGAGCTGGAGGCCAACGAGGCCGCGACGAAGAAGGCTAGCCGGAAGACCACGAAGAAGGCTGCTAAGAAAGCCGCCAAGAAGAGCACCA
>DWUR01000004.1 GCA_019120635.1 Candidatus Corynebacterium intestinavium
TGTCTCGGAACGCGGCCGCCGCCTGCAGCCCATCAAGCAGGAAAACTCCCGGGTCTTCCGCTTCGTGGCCTTCGCCGTCGCCGCGTGCATCATCGGCACCGCCGCCGTCATGCTGCTCGCCGGCATGACGACGGAGAAGACCTTCCAGATCACGGACGCAGAGGCCAAGTCCAAGACGCTGGCCAACGAGATCACCACGCTGGAGCGAGACGTCGAAAAGGCGAAGTCCGCGCAGAACCTGTCCGCGAAGGCCGCCGAGCTGGGCATGGTCGTCCCGGGGCAGGCAGGCATTCTGGAGACCAAGGGCGACAAGGTTGACGAGCGTCGCGAGGCCGATAACTCCAAGGACCGCGGGATCGTCGACGTCACCGGGAATAAGCGAACTCGCGAGGCAACTTCCTCCCCGGAGGAGACCCGCAACGTCCCGGGGCTGGCACCGTCTAGCCCGGTGGGTGCGGAAGCAGCCGGCAACATGAACTCCGGGGACCTGCCTTATGCCAACCAGGGCCAGGGCGCCCCAGCTCCGGCACCGGCCCCGACCAACGGCGAGCAGCCGGCATCTCCGGCGCCGCCAGCAGCACAGCCCGCACCGGCGGCACCCGCTGAAGCGAATCCGGCTCCGCCCGCCGCGCCGCGACCGTAACTGGCCGTACAGCGCCTAAGATTCTAAGCGCTAAAACTTCCGGGACACCGCCGCGTCCCGGCCAGTGAAGATCTGCGTCTCCAACCCAAGAACCATGCCGATCTTGCAACTGCGAAGACAAAGATCGAGGAGGACACACACCGTTGGCTCAGCAGTGGAACCGTCGGCCGGCAGACGGCTCGCGGAATACGCGAGCGCTGCTGCTCCTCGACAACAGCCCGCAGCGCTATAACAAGCGCCTGCGGCTGTCCCTGTTTGCCGTCGTTATCGTCGTCCTCGCGGTCATCCTGCGCCTGACCTGGGTCCAGCTCATTGCGGGCCCAACGCTCGCGGAACACGCCGCCGCCCAACGCACAGCCGTCATCGCCGAACCAGCCCACCGTGGCGCCATCGTCGACCGCGAGGGGCGCAACCTCGCCTACACGATGGAAGCCAAGTCGCTGTCGGTGCTGCCGAATAAGCTGCGCGGCTACATGGATGAACGCCACAAGGCGAAACCGGATGAGGTCCCGCCAGCCGACGAGCGCATCGAGCAGATCATCGAAGAACTGCCCGACATGATCCCGGCATCCGAAGGCCGGGTAAAGAAGGAAGACCTCCGCAAGAAGCTCACCGACGAGAAGGTCACCTACACCGTCCTCGTCCGCAACGTCGCCCCAGACGTCGCGCAGAAGGTCACCGAAAAGTTCCCGGAGATCACCGCGGAACGCCAGGACATCCGCCAGTACCCCAACGGTGCGGTGGCCCAGAACATCATCGGCAAGATCAGCTCCGATAACCAGGGCCAATTCGGCCTGGAGCTCTCCCAGGACAGCCGACTGCAGGGCGTTAACGGCTCCAAGACCCTGGACATCGCTGGCGGCCTTACTATCCCAGGCTCCGCCCGCGACGAGCACCCGCCTGTCAACGGCGATAACTTCGAGCTCACCCTCGACCTCGACGCGCAGGCCTTCATCCAGCAGCAGGTGCAGCAGGCGAAGGATAACTCCAAGGCCGAGTCCGCTTCCGCCGTCGTGCTGGACGCCAAGTCCGCAGAGGTCATCGCGATGGCCAGCTCCGACACGATCGATCCCAATGGTGACCTGCAGAAGCAGCTGCGGGGCAGCAAGACCTTCGGCGACCGCAACACCGCGGAAACCTTCGAGCCGGGCTCCATCGCCAAGATCATGACGGCCGCGGCCGCCATCGAGGAGAAGAAGACCACCCCGGACGAGGTGCTGAAGGTGCCCGGCTCCATCGAGATGGCCGGTGTTACCGTCCGCGACGCTTGGGAGCACGGCGTGGCTCCGTACACCACCACTGGCGTGTTCGGGAAGTCCTCCAACGTCGGCACCCTGATGCTCGCCGAGCGCGTCGGTCAGGAGAAGATGTACGAGTACTTCCGGAAATTCGGCGTGGGCCAGGCCGCAGACGTGGGCATGCCACACGAGGCCGCGGGGTACATGCCCGAGTTCTCCCAGTGGTCGGGCGGTACCTTCGCCAACCTGCCCATCGGGCAGGGCATGTCCATGAACCTGCTGCAGATGGCCAGCATCTACCAGACGATCGCCAACGACGGCGTCCGCGTCCAGCCGCGCCTGATCAAGTCCATCACCAACTCGGATGGGGAGGACGTCCCGCAGCCGGTGCAATCCGAGACGCGCGCCGTGTCCGCGGAGACGGCAAAGACCGTCCGCGCCATGTTCCAGTCTGTCACCCAGGGAGACCCGAATGGTGTGCAGAACGGCACCGGTGCGGCGGCTGCGGTCGAGGGTTATCAGATCGCCGGTAAGACCGGCACCGCCCAGCAGATTGATCCGGACACCGGCGCGTACTCGAATTCCAACTACTGGATCACCTTCGCCGGTATCGCCCCGGCGGACAACCCCCGCTTCGTCGTCGCGATCATGCTGGACAACCCGCAACGCGGCACCGAGGAAGGCGGTGGCGGCGGGGGCTCGGCAGCGCCGACCTTCCACAACATTGCATCCTGGTTGATGGATCACTACAACGTTCCGCCTTCCCCGAAGGCACCACGGCTCATGCTGGAGGCTCGATAACATGGCAACCCACCAGGCCACTGACAATTCCGACCGCAAAATCAGCGGGGTAACCCTCCGCGAACTCGCGACACTGACCGGCGGTACGGTCGCCGATACCCATCAGGACGTCACCGTCGACTCCGCCGCCATCGGTTCCGCGGACGTCAAGCCCGGCGGCCTGTTCTGCGCCGTTCCGGGTAGCCGCGTCCACGGCGCGATCTTCGCAGCAGACAGTGGGGCCGCTGCCGTCCTCACAGACGCCGAGGGCGCGCAGACCCTCGCCGATGCGGACCTCCCGCTGCTGGTCGTCGACGACGTCCGGCGCTGGATGGGCCCCGTCGCAGCGGCGGTCTACGGCCACCCGAGCCGCGACCTGCGCATCATCGGCATCACCGGTACCTCGGGCAAGACCACCACGACGTACCTCATCGAACGCGCCCTGATGGCCAAGCACAGCGTCGGCATCATCGGCACCACCGGCACCCGGATCAATGGCGAGCAGATCCCCACGAAGCTCACCACCCCCGAGGCGCCGACCATGCAGGCCCTGCTGGCGCAGATGCGCGACCGCGGGGTCACCCATGTGGTCATGGAGGTCAGCTCGCATGCGCTCGCGTTGGGGCGGGTGACCGGCATCGATTTCGACGTCGCCGGCTTCACCAACTTGAGTCAGGACCATCTGGATTTCCACCCGACGATGGAGGACTACTTCGAGACGAAGGCCCAGCTGTTCCTCCAGGCTCAAGCCGAAGGCGCCGAGCTGCCCGCCGCAGTGGTTTGCGTCGACGATGACTGGGGCCAGCGCCTCGCCGGAATGATTGCGGACTCCGGCCACCAGGCCCTCACCGTGGGCACCACGAAGCAGTCCGGCGCGGATTGGCAGGTCACCGACGTGCATGTCACCCCGGCCGGTCGCCAGGAGATTACCGTGGCCGCCGAGGGCGAGGAATTCAGCTATGACATCGGATTGGTCGGCTCTTTCAACGTCGCCAACAGCCTGCTGGCGATCAGCTGCGTGACGCATCTGGGGGAGGACCCGCAGACCGCAGCAGCGGCAATCGCGGATGTGCAGGTGCCGGGCCGCATGCAGGCAGTGGACGCCGGGCAGCCCTTCCTCGCGGTGGTGGACTACGCCCACAAGCCGGGCGCCGTCGCCGCCGTCGTCCGAACCTTGAGCGACTACCTGCCATCCCCGACGGGCCGCATCGGCATCGTGCTGGGCGCCGGCGGTAACCGCGACCACGATAAGCGCCCCATGATGGGCGAGGAGGCCGCGAAGGTCGCCGACGCCGTCTTCGTCACCGACGACAACCCGCGCGATGAGGAACCCGCCCCGATTCGGTCGATGATCCTGGACGGGGTGCGCAAGGCAGCCGAGGCCCGCGAGGCGAACGGCGAGAAGGTTTTTTATGACGACGTCCCGGGCCGCGCGGACGCCATCCGCGCGGCGGTCGCATGGGCTCGCCCCGGCGATGCGATCGTGGTTGCCGGCAAGGGACACGAGACCGGCCAGGAGATCCGCGGGGAAATCCACCCGTTCTCCGACCTCGAGGAGCTCGCCGCTGCGCTTGAGCAGCGGGCGGGCGTTGACCAGCAGGCAAACACGAAGATCCGCGACTAACGAGAGGCGAAAAAGCAATGATTGAGCTTTCAGCAGGTGAAATTGCCGCCATCACGGGTGGCGAATTGATTGACGGCGCCGCCGCGGAGACTATCGTGGCGGGGCCCGTGGAGTTCGACTCGCGCAAGATTGCGCCGGGGAGCATCTTCATGGCGCTGCCCGGGGCCACCGTGGACGGGCACGACTACGTGGCCGCCGCGGGCGAGCAGGGCGCGGCGTTGGCCATCGTGGGCCGGCCCGTTGGCTGCCCGGCGCTGCTGGCGCCGGCCAGCCAGCGCGCCGAGGGCACCGATAATTCCGCGGTCTTCGGCGCAGATGAGGAGGGCTACGGGGCGGCGGTGCTCGCCGCCGTCGACAAGCTCGCGCGCCACAACACCGACGTCCTTGCCGACGAAGAGGGCATGGTCGTCGTTGGTGTGACCGGATCGGCCGGGAAGACCTCCACGAAGGACCTGATTGGCGCGCTGCTGGGCGACCTGGGAGAGACCGTCGCCCCGCCGGGCAGCTTCAACAACGAGATTGGCCTGCCCTACACCGCGCTGCGCGCGGGCCGAGACACGAAATTCCTGGTCTCCGAGATGTCCGCCCGCGGTGTGGGCCACATTGCCCACCTGACCACGGTCACCCCGCCGAAGATCGGCGTCGAGCTGAACGTGGGCAGCGCACACCTCGGCGAGTTCGGCTCCCGGGAGGCGATTGCACAGGCCAAGGGAGAGCTCGTCGAAGCTCTCCCTGCAGCGGAGGATGGCGGCATCGCGATCCTCAACGCGGACGACGACGCGGTGATCGCCATGCGGCACCGGACCCGCGCGCGGGTCGTAACCTTCGCGCTTGACGAGCGTTCCAAGACGGGGGAGCGGGCCGACTACTGGGCCAGCGATATCCGCCTGGACGAGGTCGCCCGGGCGTCCTTCCGCCTGCACCACCCGTACGGTGAGCCGGTGGACATCCGCCTGGGCGTGTTCGGTGCCCACCAGGTTTCCAACGCACTCGCCGCAGCTGCGGTTGCGATCGAGTCCGGCATGCTGCCGGTTTCCGTGGCCCGAGTGCTGGGCAACCACGTCGCCGCCAGCGCCAACCGCATGGATGTGCGAACCCGGCGCGATGGTGCGACTATTATCAACGATTCCTACAACGCCAACCCGGAGTCCATGCGCGCTGGCATCGACGCCCTGGCCTACACGGCCGGTGGTCGTCCGGAGGCCAGCAGCTGGGCTGTGCTGGGGCAGATGGGCGAGCTGGGTGAGGAATCCGCCGAGGAGCACACCGAGCTAGGCAAGTTCCTCGGCACCCGGGGCATCGACCACGCCGTGATCGTTGGCACCGGGGTCAACCAGCGTGCCATCGCCGATGCGGCGCGGGAACACGGTGTGGATACCCGCAGCGTCGAGGATGTCGACGCGGCAGTGAATTTTGTGGATCAACATGTCAAACCCAAGGATGTTGTGCTCGTGAAGGCGTCATACTCTGATGGTCTCTGGGCGGTCGCCGAAGGGCTTTTGGCGGACGAAGGAGCATAAGGAAAACCCATGATGCAGATCTTCATCGCGGGCGCCGTGGCGTTCCTCGCGGCTGTACTTTTCACCCCGGTTCTCATCCGGAAGTTCTCGGACGAGGGCCTGGGCCAGGAGATCCGTGAGGAGGGGCCGAAGTCCCACCTGAAGAAGCGCGGCACTCCCACGATGGGTGGCATCGCCATCCTCGTGGGCATCACCCTTGGCTATATTGTCGCGGTGCTGGTCGGGCTGATCTTCACCGGCTCTGGCCCCGGCGTGTCCGGCTGGCTGGTGCTGGGTCTGACCCTCGCCCTGGGCGGGGTGGGCTTCGCCGATGACTACATCAAGCTGGTTAAGGGGCGGAACCTGGGGCTCAACGCCCGGGCGAAGCTCATCTGCCAGCTGGTGATCGCCATCGCCTTCGGCGTGCTGATTCTGCAGTTCCCGGACGCCAACGACATCACCCCGGGGTCCACATACCTCTCCTTCGTCCGGGAGATGCCGACGTTCAACATCGCCGTTGGCGGCGCCGTCATCGGCATGATCCTGTTCCTGATCTTCATCAACATCGTCATTTCCGCCTGGTCGAATGCCGTGAACCTCACGGACGGCCTGGACGGTCTGGCGTCCGGCGTGACGGCAATCGTGATGGGGACGTATGTGCTCATCACCTTTTGGCAGTTCCGCAACTCCTGCGCTAATGGGGCGGCGGCCGGGTGCTACTTTGTCCGCGATCCGCTGGACTTGGCGATGTTGGCCTCCGCCGGCTTGGGCGCCTGCCTTGGCTTCCTGTGGTGGAACGCCTCCCCGGCGAAGATCTTCATGGGGGACACCGGCTCGCTGGCCCTGGGTGGCCTTGTCGCCGGCCTGTCCATCACCTCCCACACCGAGCTGCTGATGATCATCGTGGGCGCGATCTTCGTCCTGGAGACCGTCTCCGTGGTCATCCAGGTGACCTACTTCAAGACGACCGGCAAGCGTGTGTTCCGCATGGCGCCGATCCACCACCACTTTGAGAACGGCGGTTGGGCAGAGACCACCGTCGTCGTCCGCTTCTGGCTGCTCGCAGCCCTGGCCGCGATGACCGGCTTCGGCCTGTTCTATGGCGAGTGGCTGACCGCCACGAGCTTCTAAACCCGCGAAAGAGGGGCCACCATGTCCACCGATTCGATCCTCAACCCCCAGTCCGCTGTCGACATCATGCGCTGGCGGACGGTCTTCGTCGCCGGCGCCGGCGTGGCGGGCAAGGGCATCGTCGCCATGCTCGAGGGAATCGGTGGACGCTTCAAGGTTGTCGACGACCGCGCCCAGGCTGCGGATCTCAACACCGCCGAGGCTATTGCCGCGGTGTCTTCGGCTGACACCGCGCCCGCGCTGCTGATCACCTCGCCGGGGTGGCGCCCGGACTCCGAGTTGCTGCTCGCTACCCAGGCCGCGGGTGTGCCGGTGATCGGTGACATCGAGGCCGCCTGGCTCGCGGACCAGGCCGGGGCCTTCGGAACTCCACGCACCTGGATTGCGATCACCGGCACCAACGGCAAGACCACCGCCACCGCGATGACCACCGCGATGCTGCAGGCAGCGGGCCTGGCCGCCGTGTCCGTCGGCAACATCGGCACCCCGCCGGGGGCCGCGTTGGTGGCCGACGAGCGGGCGGACTACCTCGTCGCCGAAGTCTCCAGCTTCCAGCTGCACTGGGCGCCCAGCTTCACCCCGGACACCGGCGTGGTGCTCAACCTCGCGGAGGATCACCTGGATTGGCATGGCTCCATGGCCGGCTACGCCGGGGATAAGCTACGTGCCCTCCGGGGACCGCGCCCGGTGGTCGCTGTGGACGAGCAGCTCGTCCGCGAGCTCGCTGAGGACAACGGCGTCCCTAACGTGGTGGCCTGCAGTTTGCAGAACCCTGCGGAGGTGCTCGCCCAGGCACATTTCCCGCTCGTCGTCGGGGTGGTGGAGTCCGAGGCGGGGGCGGTCATCACCGAGGTCGCCACCACCGAAGGCGATGAGCTGGAGGTCACCCCCATCGCCTCGGCGGAGGCGATTTCACCACCGGGGCCGGCGGGCATCGCCGATGCTGTGGCGGCCTGCGCCCTCGTGCGAGCATTCGACGTGCCGCCAGTAGCCATTTCGCAGGCACTGCACGGCTTCGAAGTGCAGGCGCACCGCGGTCAGGCCGTGCACCTGGAAGAAGGGGTGATCTGGATTGATAACTCCAAGGCCACGAACCCCCATGCCGCCATTGCGGCACTCGGCGGGCTAGAGAACATCGTGTGGGTCGCCGGTGGCCAGCTCAAGGGCGCGGAGGTCCACGACCTCATCGCCACCGTCGGGCCTGGGTTGCGGGGCGCGGTCGTGCTCGGCTGTGACCGGGCAGACATCATTCGTGAACTGGCAGCGCAGTTCCCGGACCTCCCCGTCACGGATATCGCGAACACCGACCCGGAGGGAGCCATGGCCGAGGCGGTGACCGCCGCCCGTAACCTCGCGGAACCGGGGGACAGCGTCGTCCTCGCGCCCGCGGCGGCGTCTCTGGATATGTACACAGGCATGGCACAGCGCGGCGAACTCTTCGCCGCCTACGCTAGGGGCACAGGCGCCCAGGCAAGCGCCAGCGAACGGGAGGGCGAGAGCAAATGACTATGACTTCACACCACGGCTCAGGCCGTGATCGCGCCCGGCGCCAACCCGCCCGCACCGAGTACCCCCGCCGCCGCAAGGATCCAACGCAGCCGAAGCAGAGCGGTGGCGGGCAGAACTCCACCGCCAAGGGCGTGGGAGCCAAGATCAGCGCGGTGCTGGACGCCCCGCAGCTGAACTACAAGGTGATCCTGAGCATCACTCTGATGCTCACCGCCATTGGTTTGACGATGGTGCTGTCCTCCTCGATGGTCACCGCGCGCACCCCGGATACCTCCGTGTGGTCCGTATTCCTCAACCAGGCCCTGTACGTCGTCCTCGGCCTCGTGGTCGCCTGGCTTGCCCTGCGGCTGCGGGCGGACACCATCAAGGCCATCTCCCCGTGGCTGCTCGGCCTCGCACTGTTCCTGCAGGTGGCCCTGTTCATCCCGGGAGTTGGTGTCGGCGCGGAAATCGGGTCCCACTCGTGGATCCGCTTCGGCTCCTTCGGCATTCAGCCCTCCGAGCTGTCCAAGGTGGCGCTGGCTGTGTGGGGTGCGGCGGAGATCAGCTCCAAGACGCGTCAGACCGACGAATTCCGCCCCGTTCTTGGTCGATTCCTGGCCGTGGGCACGGCCATGGTGCTTCTGGTTCTGCTGCAGAAGGACCTCGGCATGATGCTCACCGTGGGCATCGTGTTGATGGCGCTGTTCTTCTTCTCCGGTGTTTCGGCTCGCCTCATCGCCCTCGTCGGCGGTCTCATGGCGCTGCTCGCCACCGGCGCGACCATCGCCCAGGCCTACCGAAGCGACCGCATCACGACGTGGAAAGACACCCTGTTCCTGAACTTCCGGGAAGGCAGCACCAGCGGGCCGTCCTACCAGTCCTATCAGGGGCTGCTGAGCCTCTCGGACGGCTCCCTGACCGGCACGGGGCTGGGGCAATCTCGCGCGAAGTGGTACTACCTGCCGGAGGCGAAGAATGACTTCATCTTCGCAATCATCGGAGAGGAGCTCGGCTGGGTGGGGGCCATCATCGTGGTCATGCTCTTCGCCTTCCTCTGTTGGTTCGGCATCCGCACCGCCCTGGCGCAGGCAGACCCGTTCCTATCCATGCTCGCTGCAACCCTGACCCTGGGCATCGTCGTGCAGGCGCTGTACAACATCTCCTACGTCGTGGGCCTGATGCCGATGACGGGTATTCAGCTGCCGCTGATCTCCGCCGGTGGTACCTCCATGGTCATCACCCTGGGCTCGCTCGGACTCCTCGCCAATTGCGCGCGCCACGAACCCAAGGCGATCTCCTCGATGCAGCACGAGGGTCGTAGCCTCTTCGACCGGATGTTCCTGCTGCCGGAGCCGCTGCCGTATCGGGCGGGGGAGGAGCGTCGCATCGAGCGTCGCAACACCACCCAGCGCTACGGCCGCCCGGTGACTCGCCGGGAGTCCACCGCCGGCACTGCGGGGCAGGACGTCCGCCGCGAACGTGACCGGAACCGCCGCGCGCAGCAGCGGCTGCCGCACCGCGATCGCGTGCCGGATTACGATGGCACTAATAGCTGGCACCGGCAGGAACCACTGCCGCAACGTCGAAGCCGCAGTAGCGCGAACCGCTACTCGCCGAGGAGGAAGTAGAAACCCATGGCCGACAGCACACACCGGGAGAATCATCCGGCAGGCGGGCGCACCGATGCCGCACCATCGGTGGTCGTCGCAGGAGGCGGCACCGCTGGCCACATCGAGCCAGCGCTCGCAGTCGCCGAGGCTGTGAAGCGCCTGGCTCCGAACGCCCGGATCACCGCACTGGGAAGCCCCAAGGGACTGGAAGCCTCCATCGTGCCTGACCGCGGCTTCGACCTGCGCATGATCCCGCCCGTTCCGGTCCCGCGGAAGGTGAATAAGGACCTGTTCACCCTGCCGCTGCGTCTGAAGCAGGCCATCGACGAGACCAAGGCCCACCTCCGTGACGTCCAGGCGGACGTCCTCATCGGCTTCGGCGGCTACGTCTCCGCTCCGGCTTATCTCGCCGCCCGTTCGCTGGGAATCCCGTTCTTCGTGCACGAGGCCAATGCTCGCGCCGGCATGTCCAACAAGCTGGGCGTGCGCCTGGGCGGGACCGCGCTGGCCGCGGTGCCGGGCTCGGGGCTCAAGGGCGAGAAGATTGTGGGCATCCCGGTCAAGGAGTCCGTGTTGAACCTCGACCGCGCAGCGCTGCGTGCCGAGGCTCGCGAGTTCTTTGGCCTTGACCCCGATGGGCCGGTTTTGCTGGTCACCGGTGGTTCCCAGGGGGCGGCCAGCATCAACCGCGGGGTCGTCGACGCCGCCGATGCCCTCCACGAGGCGGGCGTGGGCGTCCTCCATGCCTTCGGCAAGAAGAACGAGATCACCGCACCCGAATTCGACACCGTACCCCGCTACCGGGCGGTGCCGTACATCGACCGCATGGATCTCGCGCTCGCCGCAGCCGACGCGGTCCTGTGCCGCGCGGGCGCGATGACCGTCGCCGAGGTCTCCGCCGTCGGCCTGCCTGGCATCTACGTCCCGCTGCCGCACGGTAACGGGGAGCAGGAGCTCAACGCCCGCCCCGTCGTCGACGCCGGTGGCGGGGTGATTGTCCCCGACGCAGAGCTCGACGGCGTGCGCGTCGCCTCGGAGGTCACCGCACTGCTCGGCGACGAGCAGCGCCTCGCCCAGGCCAGCGCGGCCGCCGAGTCCGCCGGTCACCGCGACGCCGCGGACGAGATCGCCCGCGCCCTGCTTACCGCCGCTGGATAGGCGCCCGTACCCGCGTCAACCGGACGCCGAGGCCCGGCACCGGCAGGTGGCCTCGCCCGGCGCGACCACTACGACACCCCTTTCAAGGCAACAGCCCTTCCCACGAAGATTGAGGATCCCATGACCACGCAGCCTGAACAGATTGATCTGAGCCGCACCCACATGGTGGGTATCGGCGGGGCCGGGATGTCCGGCATCGCCCGAATCCTGCTAGCCCGGGGCTACAGCGTGACCGGCTCCGACATGAAGGATTCCCGCAGCGTTCTGGCGCTGCGTGCAGCCGGGGCGGAGGTCGCCATCGGACACGACGCCACCAACGTCACCGGTGGCGCGGAGCTGCCGACGGTTGTCGTGACCTCCTTCGCCGCGATTCCGCAGGATAATCCCGAGCTCACCGCCGCCCGCGAGGCCGGGATCCCCATCGTCCGCCGCTCCGACGTGCTCGCTGCCCTCATGGCTGATCGCCGCGCGTTCCTGCTGGCGGGCACCCACGGGAAGACCTCCACGACCTCGATGGCAGTGGTGGGCGTGCAGGCCGCCAGCCTCGATCCATCGTTCGCTATCGGCGGGCAGTTGAATCGTGCGGGCACGAACGCCCACCACGGCACCGGGGAGATCTTCATCGCCGAGGCCGATGAGTCCGATGGCTCCTTCCTCTCCTATAGCCCGGAAGTCGCGGTGATCACGAATATCGAGCCGGATCACCTCGACTACTACGGCACCGAAGAGGCCTATGTGGCGATCTTCGACGAGTTCGCCACGAAGGTCACCCCGGGTGGCTACCTGGTGTGCTGCCTCGACGACCCAGGCGCTGCCGCGCTGGCAGCCCGGGTCCGCGCGGCGGGCGCGGAACCCACCGTGGTCGGCTACGGCACCCGCGCGGCCGCTGATCAGCACCCGGATATCCCGGCCGCCGCGATCATCGAGGAGATGGTCCCCGATGCGCGTGGCACTGCCGCGAAGGTGCGCTTCAACCTGCCCGGCCAGGAGGAACGCTGCGAGGACATCCGCGTGGCCATCCCGGGTGCCCACATGACGCTCAATGGGGTCGCCGCGATCACCGGCGGGGCACTGCTTGGCGCGGACCTGGAGAAGGTCATCGCCGGAGTCGCCGACTTCGACGGTGTGCGCCGCCGTTTTGAGTACCACGGTGAGGCCCGTGGCGTGCGGGTCTACGACGATTACGCGCACCACCCGACCGAGGTCACCGCGGTGCTCACTGCCGCTAAGGAGCTGGTCGAGGCGACCGACGCCGGACGCATCATCGCGGTCTTCCAGCCCCACCTGTACAGCCGCACCATGAACTTCGCCGATGAATTCGCCCGTGCCCTCTCCCTGGCAGATGAGGTCGTTCTGCTGGATATTTTCGGCGCGCGTGAGCAGCCGGTGGAGGGCGTGGATTCCCGCATCATCGGTGAGAAGCTGACCTGCGACTGGCACTTCCAGCCGAACTTCTCCGCCGTCGCGGAGCAGGTCATCGGCATCGCGAAGCCGGGGGATGTGGTGCTCACCATTGGTGCTGGCACGGTTACCATGCTCGCCGATGAGATCCTGCGCTGCGGCCGGGAAGCGCAAGGGGAGTAAGGGCCATGGCCGAAGAAAGGACCACTCGCGATCGGCGCCGCCCCCGGAGCGCGGGAGCGCAGGCCCGGGAACGCCGCCGGCGAAGCAAGCACGCGCGGCGCCGGTGGGCGTTTGTGGCGGTGCTGGCCGTCGTTGTCGCGTGGGCGGTGCTCTTCTTCTTCCCGGTGCTGACGGTCAAGAAGGTCGACGTCCAGGGCGCCAAAAATGCTGATGTTCAGCAGGTCAGCGAGGCTAGTGGTGTGGGCGAGCGGAGCAACATGCTGCGTCTGGATACCGAGCAGGTCGCCCGGAACGTCGCCCCGACTCCGTGGGTGAAGAAGGTAACCGTCTCGCGCAGCTGGCCGAGCACAGTGACAATTCAAATCACCGAACACGAGGCCGTCGGCGTGCTTGACGAGGGTGGGGAGACATCCCTGATCGATCGGGACGGCAAGGTGTTCCTCAAGGGGCCGGCCCCGGCGGGGGCGGTGCCGTTTACCAAGGTCAAGGACGGCGACACCCGGGCGCTTGCTGCCGGTGCCGCGGCGGTGAATGCCCTGCAGCCGGAGAACCGCAAGCGACTGGTGGAGGTCGCGGTGCCGAACGCTGAGGCGGTTGAGATGATCTTCGAACTGCCCGCCCCGGAGGGGGAGGCCAAGCCGCGCAAGGTCGTGTACTTCGGGGCTGCCGAACAGCTGACGGAGAAGGCCGAGGCGGTTCGCGTGGTTCTGCAGCGCGAGCAGCCCACGTGGAACGTGTCCAATCCCGCCATGCCGACAGCCCGGGATTAAGAGGGATTTTCCGCCGCGCTGGGGTTGGCGCGGCGCTGCTGAAGCGCGTGTGACTAGTGTGACTCATGTTCCGATATTCGCAGGTCGGAACCCTAAAGTAGAACTTTAAAGATACGACACGCTTCATAAATGTGCGCCAAATCTTTGGCCCCACGGGTCAAGATGGAAGGCAACGAAAAGGCTCCACGAAATAGCGCGGACCTTTCCCCGAAGGCTCGCGCACAAGGAAGGCGGAAAACTTTATGACAACTCCTGGAAACCACCTCGCAGAAATCAAGGTGGTTGGTGTCGGCGGCGGCGGAGTCAACGCCGTCAACCGCATGATCGACGAGAAGCTGCAGGGCGTGGAGTTCATCGCGATCAACACTGACGCGCAGGCTCTCATGCTCACCGATGCCGACGTGAAGCTGGATATCGGCCGCGAGGAAACCCGTGGTCTTGGCGCCGGCGCCAACCCGGATGTCGGCCGCAAGTCCGCCGAGGAGCACAAGGATCAGATCGAGGAGATCCTCGCTGGTGCGGACATGGTCTTCGTCACCGCTGGTGAGGGCGGTGGCACCGGCACCGGTGCTGCCCCGGTCGTCGCAAACATCGCGAAGAAGCAGAACGCCCTGACCGTCGGCGTCGTTACCCGCCCGTTCACCTTCGAGGGGCCGCGCCGCACCAAGCAGGCCCTGGCGGGTATCGAGGAGCTCCGCGATGTCTGTGACACCCTCATCGTTATCCCGAACGACTCGCTGCTGAAGCTCTCCGACGAGCAGCTGTCCATGATGGACGCCTTTCGCAAGGCAGATGAGGTGCTGCTCTCCGGTGTCGAGGGCATCACCAAGCTGATCACCACCCCGGGCGTGATCAACGTGGACTTCGCGGACGTCCGCTCCGTCATGACCGACGCCGGCTCCGCCCTGATGGGCATCGGCACCTCCCGCGGTGAGCAGCGCGCCGTTAAGGCCACCGAGGCTGCGATTAACTCCCCGCTGCTGGAGAACACCATGCAGGGCGCCAAGGGTGTGCTGCTCTCCTTCGCGGGTGGCTCCGACCTGGGCCTGATGGAGGTCTCCGAGGCTGCATCCCTGGTTCAGACCATGGCCGACGACGACGCCAACATCATCTTCGGAACCATCATCGACGACCAGCTCGGCGACGAGGTTCGCGTCACCGTCATCGCCACCGGCTTCGACGACTCCCCGTCCGCATCCTCGAGCGCCCAGCGCGGTGGGGCTGCTCACGCTGCCGAGAGCCGCAGCGCCAGCATCTTCGGCGACGCCGAGGCTCCGCGCGTCGAGGCGGAGCCGCTGCAGGAGGCCGCGCCGGCCCAGCCAGCGACCCCGGCACCCGAGCCACGCCAGGAGCGCCAGAGCTCCTTCGCCGCCCGCGAAGGTCGCGCAGGCCAGAACCCCGCACGCGGCGGTGGCCTGTTCACCTCTGACGAGCCGGCTCGCCCGCGCCACGAGCGCACCGACGGCCCGGACGAGGGCGATGACCTCGACCTCCCGTCCTTCCTCTAACAGCGATGGCTACGGCACGCCCGACCGAGCGCCCCGTCCGGATGGTGTTCACCACCCGCGACGGTGGCGTCTCCGAGGCTCCCTACGGCAGCTTTAACCTGGGAGATCACGTCGGGGACGACCCCGCGGCGGTCACCGCCAACCGCGGACGTCTCGCCGAGATCCTGGGGCTCGACGCGGAACGCTTCATGTTCATGGAGCAGCTGCACACCCCGACGGTCACGGAGGTCACCGCGGACATGCTGGGGTCGGGGCCCGTGCCGGCCACCGACGCCCTCGTCACGACGCTGCGAGACGTCCCGCTGGTCGTCCTGACTGCCGACTGCGTCCCCCTTCTGCTCGCAGATCAGGACGCGCGCGTCATCGCCGCGGTCCACGCCGGGCGGATCGGTGCCCGCAATGGCATCGCTCGCCGGGCCGTGGAGCGCATGGTGGAGCTTGGCGCCAATCCCGCCGCGATTCATGCGGTGATGGGGGCCGCGGCCAGCGGCGAACAATACGAGGTTCCGGCCGACATGGCGGCGGACGTGGAGTCCCGCCTGCCTGGGTCGAAAACTCGCACAAAGCAGGGAACCACCGGCCTCGACATCCGGGCGGGCATCGCCCGCCAGCTCGAAAGCCTCGGCGTGGGCGCGGTGGACATCGACCCACGTTGCACCATCGCCTCCGAGAACCTGTTCAGCTACCGCCGCGAGGGAACCACCGGGCGCCAAGCTGGCGTAATCTGGATGCCATCATGACAAGCCCAGATGGAGACAAGGCCCGCGTTCAGCGGGCAGAGCAGCTGGCGGAGAACCTCCGAGCCGTGCGGCAACGCATCGCCGTTGCCGGGGGAGCAGACCTCCTGCCGATCACGAAGTTTCACCCGGTGGAGGACATCCAGCTCCTGCGCGCCGGCGGTATCCACGCGGTCGGGGAAAACCGCGAACAGGAAGCCAAGCGCAAGGCCCCTGACCTGGCGGGAAGCGTCGAGATCCACATGGTGGGTCAGATCCAGACCAACAAAGCCAACTCCGTGGCCCGCTGGGCAGCCGCCGTCCACACCGC
Source organism: Candidatus Corynebacterium intestinavium (assembly GCA_019120635.1). GTDB lineage: Bacteria > Actinomycetota > Actinomycetes > Mycobacteriales > Mycobacteriaceae > Corynebacterium > Corynebacterium intestinavium. The sequence goes on from DWUR01000004.1 coordinate 16,084, forward strand.
GGACTCGGAGCGACTCATTAACGCCCTCGAGCGCGGCGCCGGTCTGGCGCTGGAGCGCGGCGACCGGGCGGAGAAGCTGCCGGTACTGGTGCAGTTCAGCGCGGACGGCGACCCCCAGCGCGGCGGTGCCCCAGAAGAGAAGATCGACCAGCTCGCGGACCTGGTTGCGGGATCAGAACACCTCGAGCTGCGCGGCCTCATGACCGTTCCGCCCTTGGGCAGCGACCCGGCCGAGGTCTTCGCCCGCGGTCGAGCGCTGCTGGACGGCATCAGCGACCGCGTTCTGGGCGCGCCGGTGTACTCCGCGGGCATGAGCCACGACCTGGAGATCGCGATCGGCGAGGGCTCCACGTTGGTGCGTGTCGGTACGGACATCATGGGCCCGCGACCAGTACGTTAACGAACAACGAATACCCTAATAAACAGTGATTGCAGCAAGCGAAAGGAAACCCAAGCATGGCTGAGGGCTTTGGCGATAAGTTCAAGGAGTTCTTTGGGCTCGGGGGCGTAGAAAGCTACGAGGACCCCTACTACCGGGATAACTTTGAAGAGCGCCCCGAGCGCCACGAGCGCGATGATCGTTCGGCCGGTCGCTACGACTCCGATCACTACGGTTCCTACCGCTCCAGTGAGCGACGCTCCGAGGCTGGCTCCTCCCATGGCTACGGCTCCGACCGGGAGCCTGCGGCCCCGGCACGTTCCCGCTACGGCGCCGCCGAGCGCGAGACCGCCCCGGCGCAGAAGAACCCGATGGTTATCCGCCTGGCGCTGAACGAGTACAACCAGGCGCGCGAGATCTCCGAGGCGCTGAAGACCGGCGACGTCGTCGTCTTCAACCTGGGCGGGATGGAGAAGTCCGCCGCAACCCGCGTGCTGGACTTCGCCGCAGGCCTGAGCCTGGGCCTGGATGCCGAGCTGAAGAAGCTGGGTGGGGTGCGTAACTTCGTGCTGATCCCGCACGGCATCGAGCTCGAGCAGTCCCAGCTGGATCAGCTGACGGAGGGCTGATCCCGAGTGGTCAACCTCATCGGATTACTCATCCTGCTCGTCCGCCTCTTCACGCTGCTCCTCATCGTGCGGATCATCGTGGAGATGGTGCAGTCCTTCTCCCAGAACTGGCGCCCGCAGCGCTGGTTCATCATGCTGGCCGAGCCGATCTTCGCGATCACTGATCCGCCGGTCAAGGGGCTGCGTAAGCTCATCCCGCCGCTGAACATGGGCGGGGTTGCCCTCGACGTTTCCGTCCTGGTGCTGTTCTTTGGTCTGCAGATTCTGCAGATCATTCTGCACTCCCTCCTCTAACGGGGGAATCCTGGGAGCACCATGCCGGAGCGAAGGTTTTTCAGAACTGATGAAGAAAACCAGCTCTTGATAGGAACAAAGCCTTTTCGCGCTGGTATGGTGGACTACAGTCTTTCTGAAGAATAAAACCATCCTGCAGACAGGCATTGCCGAAAATAACCGAGAGCGAAGGGAAGTATTGATGGCGCTCACACCAGCTGACGTTCACAATGTTGCGTTCAGTAAGCCCCCGATTGGTAAGCGTGGCTACAACGAGGACGAGGTCGATCAGTTCCTCGACCTCGTTGAGGACACCCTCGCCGCGCTCCAGGACGAGAACGCTGAACTTCGCAGCCAGGTGGGCGACGGTAGCCAGCCGGCCGCTGCCGCAGCGGACACCAAGGTCGACGAGGAGGCACTGCGCAAGCAGATCCGCTCCGAGGTTGAGGCCGAGGTCCGCGAGGAGGCTCGCCGCGAAGCGCAGAACACCCAGTCCAAGGGTGCTGCCGAGGTTTCTGGCCTGCAGTCCAAGCTGAAGGAGGCGGAGCAGCGCGCTGAGGCCGCTGAGCACCGCGCCCAGGAGGCTGAGGAGAAGGCCAAGAAGGCTCAGCAGGATGCCGAAGCCGCGAAGTCCCAGGCTGGCAAGGCTGCCCCGCAGGCTTCCGGTGTCGCCGGTGGTGCAGCTGCCAAGGGCGCTGCCACCGAGGACACCCACATGCAGGCCGCCCGCGTGCTGTCCCTGGCTCAGGAGATGGCCGACCGCCTCACCAACGACGCGAAGACCGAGTCCAACGCCATGCTGGATGAGGCCCGCGCCGAGGCGAAGAAGACCCTGGATAACGCGGACTCCACCGCGAAGAACCAGCTGGCGGACGCCCAGAAGCGCTCCGAGGAGCAGCTCTCTGACGCGAAGACCCGCTCTGAGAAGATGCTGGCCGACGCGAAGCAGAAGTCCGAGACCCTGGTCTCCGACGCGAAGCAGAAGTCCGAGACCCTGGTCTCCGACGCCAACGCTCAGGCAGAGGC
>DWUR01000021.1 GCA_019120635.1 Candidatus Corynebacterium intestinavium
ATCTCCGGAACGACGGCACTGATAGACACAAGAAGAAGGCATAGATGCTTGAAATCGCAGGCAAGAAGTTCGACTCGCACCTGATCATGGGTACCGGCGGGGCGACCAGTCAGACGCTGCTCGAAAAGGCCCTGGTAGCCAGTGGTACCCAGCTGACCACCGTGGCGATGCGCCGCTTCCGGGCAGGCAGCAACGCTGGCCCTGCTGGAGCTCCGAACGGTGCTGCGGGAGGCGAAAGCGTCTTCGGGCTGCTGAACCGCCTGGGCATCGACGTCCTACCGAATACCGCGGGCTGCCGGACCGCCAAGGACGCGATCCTCACCGCCCAGCTCGCGCGCGAGGCGCTGGGCACCAACTGGGTGAAGCTGGAACTCATCGCCGACGACCGCACACTGCTGCCCGACGTGGTTGAGCTGGTGGACACCTGCGAAATGCTGGTCGCCGAGGGCTTCGAGGTGCTGGCTTACACCAGCGACGACCCCGTGGTCGCCAAGCGCTTGGAGGACGCCGGAGCGGCGGCCGTGATGCCACTAGGCTCCCCGATCGGCACGGGGCTGGGGATCCTCAACCCGCACAATATCGAGCTGATCTGCGCCCGCGCCTCCGTCCCGGTGCTGCTGGACGCTGGGGTGGGCACGGCATCGGACGCCGCGCTAGCCATGGAACTCGGCTGCAGTGGCGTGCTGCTCGCCAGCGCCGTCAACCGCTGCCAGGATCCGGTCGCTATGGCCACCGCCATGAAGCACGCGGTCGAAGCCGGCCGCCTGGCAGCCGCGGCGGGTCGCATCCCGCAGCGCACCCACGCGGAGGGTGCGCTGGCCAGCTCCAGCTTTGAAGGCCTGGCGTCCTGGGATGAGGACTGGGCTGAGGAGGTGCTCTAAGCGTGGTTGAAAGCGCACACACTTCTTCCCCGCACACAGCGGGAACCGAGCATGCCTTCCCCGCCGGGGACTTCGTCTGCCTTCCTTACCGGGAGCAGCGGCGCACCGCCCGCCACCTGAACCTTCCGGGTTTCGGACCCGCCGAGCAGCAGCGGCTGCACGACGCCCGCGTGCTCGTCGTCGGGGCCGGCGGATTGGGTTGCCCCGCGATGCAGTCTCTGGCTTCGGCCGGAGTGGGCACGATCGTGCTCTACGACGACGACACGGTGGACGTGACCAACCTGCACCGCCAGATCCTGTTCTCGGCCGAGGACGTCGGCCGGGCGAAGGTGGATGCGGCCACCGATGCGCTGAAGCGCATCCAGCCGGATATTGAGGTCGAAACCCACCAGCACCGCCTGGACGCGAACAATATCGTCGAGGCCTTCCGGCAGGTCGATCTGGTCATCGACGGCTCCGATAACTTCGACACGAAATTTCTGGTGGCCGACGCCGCCGAAATCTCCGGCACTCCCCTGGTCTGGACCACGGTGCTGCGCTTCGCCGGGCAGATCTCGGTGTTCAACTCCACCGCCAGCGGTGAGCGCGGCATCGGTCTGCGGGATCTGTTCCCAGAGAAGCCAAGCGGAGATTCGATCCCCGACTGCGCGAGCGCCGGCGTCTTGGGCGCGACCACCGCAGTAATGGGAGCGCTGGCGGCCACGGAGGCTATCAAGTGGGTCACCGGGGTCGGCCAGCCCCTGCTGGGCACGGTTGTGAGCTACGACGCGCTGACCGCGCGCACCCAAAGCTTCCGCATCGCCCCCGACCCGAGCCGCCAGCCAGTCGTGGCCCTGTCCCCCAGCGACGACGCCGCAGCCTCCACTACCGCCTGCGCGGTCCACTCCCCGGAGGACTCGCACACCACGCCAGACCAGGACCCAGGCTCCCGCCCGGCGAAGGCACCAGGTAACGTCGCGCTGCACGAGCTCGTCCGCACCGGAAAGGCCTTCACGGTGGACGTCCGCGAGTACCACGAAACGCTCCTCGCCCAGCCGAGCTTCATCGGCGAGCAGGGCGCCGACGAGCACCTAGCGATGTCCGCGCTCGCGGACCCTGCGGGGACCCTGGACGTTGCCTCCCCTGCAGTGGCCGAGGCCTTCGCCCGCCGCCAGGGCACCGACGCGGTGGTCTACTGTGCCTCCGGGGTGCGCAGCCAGCACTTCGTCGAAAAATACGGGCAGGTTGCCAGCGAGTATGGAATCACGCTGCACAACCTGCCCGGAGGGGTGCGGGGCTAAACCCCGCGAGGCTCTTTCCTTAGCCGCGGACCGGCGTTTCCGCCCACCCACGCAGCTCACCGGAGAGCTTCTCGACGCGCTCCCGCTGCTCGGCTACCCGCACACCGGCGGTGCCGCCGCGGGTCGACCGGGACGCCACCGCGCCGTCGATGGTGAGCACCTCGCGGACCTCCGGGGTGAGCCGGGAATCCACGGAGGCCAGCTCCTCGTCGGTGAGGTCGATGAGGTCAACGCCGCGGGACTCCGCAATGCGAACGCAGGAGCCCGAGGCCTCGTGGGCCTCGCGGAACGGCACACCCTGGCGCACCATCCACTCCGCCAGGTCCGTCGCGAGCGTGAAGCCCGCCGGGGCGAGCTCGCGCATGCGGTCCTCGTGGAAGGTCAGGGTGGACACCAGGCCCGTCATCGCCGGCAGCAGCAGGTTGAGCTGCGCGACCGAGTCGACGATCGGCTCCTTGTCCTCCTGCAGGTCGCGGTTGTACGCCAGCGGCAGGCCCTTCAGGGTGGCCATCAGGCCAGAGAGGTTACCGATCAGACGGCCCGTCTTGCCGCGCACGAGCTCAGGCACGTCCGGGTTCTTCTTCTGCGGCATGATCGAAGAGCCGGTGGACCAGGAATCGGAGAGCGTGACGTAGCCGTACTCCGGGGTGCACCAGTAGATGATCTCCTCGGCCAGACGGGACATGTCCACCGCGATCTGTGCCAGCACGAACGCCGTCTCGGAGGCGAAGTCGCGGGAGGAAGTACCGTCCAGGGAGTTATCCGCCGCGGAGTCGAAGCCGAGCTCCTCCGCGATGGCCCCCGGGTCCAGCTTCAGCGAGGAACCAGCCAGCGCGCCCGAGCCATAGGGCGAGACAGCCAGGCGCTTGTCCAGGTCCTGCAGGCGCTGAATATCGCGCAGCAGCGGCTGGGCGTGAGCCAACAGTGAGTGGGCCAGCAGGATCGGCTGGGCAGCCTGGGAGTGCGTCTTACCCGGCATGATCGCCTCCGGGTGAGCCTTCGCCTGGGCAGCCAGCGCGTCGATCAGCTCGGTGACCTGGACGGCGATGTCGCGGATCGCGTCGCGGATCCACATGCGGAACATCGCAGCCACCTGGTCGTTGCGGGAACGTCCCGCGCGCAGGCGACCGCCGACCTCCGGGCCGACCCGGTCGATCAGGCCGCGCTCCATCGCGCCATGGACGTCCTCGTCGGAGGGTGCGGGGACGAAGGAACCCTCCGCAACGTCCCGACCCAGCTGGTCCAGCCCGTTCAGCATGGTCTCCAGGTCGGCGTCGGAGAGGATCCCGGCCCGGTTCAGCACCTTGGCGTGTGCCTTCGAGGCAAGCACATCATAGGGTGCGAGCACCCAGTCGAAGTGGGTGGACACGGACAGCGCGAACATGGCCTCCGAAGGACCGCCGGAAAAGCGGCCGCCCCAGAGCGCACCCTCGTTCGTACCGTGCTTGTCCAGCGCACCGGGGTTGGACGCACCGTGATCTGCCATTGAAGGATTCCTCTCCGTGAGTGACGTCGTGAAAGAAAGTCGGTCTTAAAGAAACTAACGGCGGGCAGCCCCACGAACGGGACCGCCCGCCAGGAAGGGGCTATTACAGGATGCCCATGTCGCGCTTAGCGGCGATCTTGGAGGACAGGCCGTGCAGCTCCACGAAGCCCTTAGCCAGGGACTGGTCGAAGCTATCGCCCTCGTCGTAGGTGGCCAGGTTGAAGTCGTAGAGGGAGTGGTCGGAACGGCGACCGTTGATGATGATGTTGCCAGCGTGCAGCACCAGGCGGATGTCGCCGGTGACGTGCTCCTGGGACTCCTCGATGAAGGCATCCAGGGAGCGCTTCAGCGGGGAGAACCACAGGCCGTCGTAGACCAGGTCGGACCACTCGGCGTCGATGCCGCGCTTGTAACGAGCCAGCTCGCGCTCGATGGTCACGGCCTCCATGGCCTCGTGAGCGCGAATGAGGGTCATCGCGCCCGGAGCCTCGTAGATCTCGCGGGACTTGATGCCCACCAGGCGGTCCTCGACCATGTCCAGGCGGCCCACACCCTGCGCACCAGCGCGGCGGTTGAGCTCCTCGATGGCCTCCAGGACGGTCACCTTGCGGCCGTCGATGGCCACCGGCACGCCGGACTCGAAGGAGATGATGACCTCATCCGGGGCCTGGCCCAGGGCCGGGTCCTCGGTGTAGGCGTAGACGTCCTTGGTCGGAGCGTTCCACAGGTCCTCCAGGTAGCCGGTCTCAACGGCGCGGCCCCAGACGTTCTGGTCGATGGAGAACGGGGAGGACTTGGACTGCTCGATCGGGATGTTGTTTTCCTCGGCGAAGGCGATGGCCTTGTCGCGGGTCCAGGCGTAATCGCGGGCCGGGGCGATGATCTCCAGCTCCGGTGCGGTGTTGGCGAAGCCGACCTCGAAACGAACCTGGTCGTTGCCCTTACCGGTGCAGCCGTGGGCAACGGCGGTGCCCTTGTGCTCCTTGGCGGCCTCGGCCATGTGCTTGACGATCAGCGGGCGGGAGATCGCGGAGACCAGCGGGTACTCCTTCATGTACAGACCGTTGGCCTTGATCGTCGGCAGGCAGTATTCGTTGGCGAACTCGTCGCGGGCGTCCACCACGATGGACTCCACGGCGCCGGCGCCGAGCGCGCGCTGGCGGACGGTCTCCATGTCCTCGCCGCCCTGGCCCAGGTCGATGGACACGGCGATGACCTCAGCGTTGCGCTCCTTAGCGATCCAGCTGATGGCGACGGTGGTGTCCAGGCCACCGGAGTATGCGAGTACGACGCGATCCTTCATTGAGGTTTCCTTTCCCCGTTTTCTGTTCTTCTTTTAAAGATTCTAGTTGTTCAGGTTTTTTGTTGAGCATCCGGCGCGGGCTAGTGGCGTCCATTCTGGACGGCCGCTCTCCCACCGGATCGCTGGCACGGTTTCTAGCCGCGGGCCAACTCCGCGAAATACTCCGCGACCTGGGCCCCGCTGTGCCCCTCGCGGGCGAGCACGAAGACCGTGTCATCACCCGCGATGGTACCCACCGTCTGCGGCAGTTCCGAGCGGTCGAGGACGCTGGCCAGGTACTGGGCCGCCCCCGGCGGGGTGCGCAGCACCGCGATATTGCCGGAATCGTCGTGGGCGACCAGCAGCTCGGAGAGCACCCGGCGCAGGTGTGCGGGCCCGTCCCCCACCATGGCTTCCGCCAGGGTGTAGTGGGACTTGCCGTCGGTGCGTACCTTGCGGGCTCCCAGGTCCACGAGGTCCCGGGAGAGTGTGGCCTGCGTGATCTCGATATCCATGGTGTGCAGGATGTCGAGCAGCTCGCGTTGGTTCGCCACCTGGCGCTGGCCGATCACCCGAGCGATGGCTGCCTGCCGGGCAGACTTCGACGGCGCGGCCGACCGGTCTAACGGAGCAGCCATACCATCATCGCCTTTTGCGCGTGCAGGCGGTTTTCGGCCTCGTCGAAGACCACCGACTGCTCGCCGTCGATGACCTCGGCGGTGACCTCGTTGCCGCGGTAGGCGGGCAGGCAGTGCAAGAAGATCGCGTCCTCCTTCGCCTCCGCCATCAGCTCCCCGTTGACCTGGTAGGCGCGCAGGGCGCTGCGGTCGACGCTCGGGTCCTGCCCCATGGACACCCACGTGTCCGTGATGACGACGTCGGCGTCCGCAGCGGTGACCTCATCCGTCACGGTGACGGTGGCACCGGTCTCCGCGGCCCGCTTCTTCGCCCGCTCCACAAACTCCGCCTCCGGCTGGAAGCCCTCCGGGGCGCAGATCGTGATGTCGATGCCCGCGGTGGCGAAGCCGAGCATGTAGCTATTGGCCATATTGTTGGCGCCATCGCCGAAGTAGATGGCCTTCAGCCCGGCCAGCTCGCCCTTCTTCTCCCGGATGGTCTGCAGGTCCGCGAGGATCTGGCAGGGGTGGAAGTCATCGGAGAGGGAGTTGATGATCGGCACCGTCGCGGTTTCGGCCATCTCCGCGAGGTTGCTGTGCGCACCGGTGCGCCACACGATCATGCTGGCGAACCGGGAGAGCACCGCGCCGGTGTCCTGGAAGGTCTCCCCCTTGCCCATCTGGGAGCTGCCGGAGTCCACGACGATCGGGCTGCCACCCAGCTCGGTGATGCCGGCGCTGAAAGAGAAGCGGGTGCGGGTGGAGGTCTTGTCGAACAGCACCGCCACGGACTGGCGCTCCAGGATGTTGCGGAAGGGGTTGCCGTAGCGGTCGGCCTTCACCTTCTCCGCCAGGTCCAGGACCTGCGCCTGCTCGGCCGGGGTGAGGTCGTCGTCCGCCAGCATGTGGCGCAGGGGCTTGGTGTTCTTTTCTGCGAGGGTCATTTCTAGCTTTCTGTGGTCGACGTCTCGGTTGGGGTTGGTAGGTCGTCGAGCATCGCGGTGATTTTCGACGCGGCCTCATCGGCCTCGGCGGGGCTCAGGTTCAGCGGCGGCACAATGCGCAGCACCTCCGGCGAGGGCTTGTTCAGCAGGATTCCGTAGTCAGCGGGGTCGAGCTCGCACGGGGTGTCGAGGACGACGCCCAGCATCAGGCCACGGCCGCGGATCTCGGTGACCCGCGGGTGGTCCTGCAGGGCGGCGACCAGCTGCGCCCCGACCTGCTGCACGTTCTCCAGCAGGTTCTGCTCCTCGATCTCGTCGATGACGGCATTGGCCGCGGCGCAGACAACCGGGTTGCCGCCGAAGGTGGTGCCGTGCATGCCCTTGGCCAGCAGCTGGGCGCGCGGCATAGCCAGGCAGGCGCCGATCGGCAGCCCGCCGCCCAGGCCCTTGGCCATGGTGATGACGTCCGGAACAACGCCGGAACCATCGGACTGGAAACCGAACCAGGCACCGGTGCGTCCCATGCCCGCCTGGACCTCATCGACGACGAGGAGGATCCCACGCTCGTCACAGATCCGGCGCAGCCCGGCGAGGAAGCCCTCCGGGGCCGGGATCACGCCGGTCTCGCCCTGGATGGCCTCCAGGAAGATGGCGGCGGTGTTCTCGTCGGCCATGGCGTCGACGGCGTCGAGGTCGCCGTAGGGGTAGTACTCCACGCCCGCAGGCATCGGCTCGAATGGCTTGCGCTTATCCGGCTGGCCGGTCAGCGCCAGGGATCCCAACGTGCGGCCGTGGAAGCCACGCTCGGCGGCCAAGATCTTCGGCCGTCCGGTGGCGCGCGCGATCTTGAACGCGGCCTCGTTGGCCTCGGCGCCGGAGTTGCAGAAGAACACGCGGGCGTCCGCAGCTTCCTCGGTACCGACCAGGGAGGTCACCTTCCCCGCGAGCTCGATGACCTGCGGGTGGGCGAAGACATTCGAGGTATGCCCCAGGGTCTGCAGCTGGGTGGTCACGGCCTCGACAATCGCTGGGTGGGCGTGCCCCAGGGCGTTGACCGCGATGCCGGAGAGCAGGTCGAGGTACTTCTTACCCTCGCTATCCCAGACGTAGCTGCCCTGGCCCTTGACGAGGTTCAGCGCCGGGGTGCCGTAGGTGTCCATCAGCGTGTGCTGCCAGCGGTCCTGCCAGGTGGCTTCCGTGGCGGGAGTGGCTTGCTCTTGAGTGTTGCTCATCGCCTTGATCCTTCGGGTTGTGCGTCGGAAGTTTCTTGCTGCTGGGTTTTAGTGCTCGTAGGACTCGGCGGAAATCATGGTGCCGATACCGCCCTCGGTCATCAGCTCGAGAATCACCGAGTGTGGGACGCGCCCGTCGATGACGTGGGCGGCCTTCACGCCGTTGCGGATGGCGTCCAGACAAGCGGTCATCTTCGGGATCATGCCGCTATCCAGGGTGGGAAGGAGCTCCGCCAGCTCCTCCGGGGTCAGGCTGGAGACCAGCGAGTCCTGGTTCGGCCAGTCGGTGTAGAGGCCCGGCACGTTGGTGAGCATGACGAGGCGCTCGGCGTCCAGGGCTCCCGCGAGCGCACCCGCGGCGGTGTCGGCGTTGATGTTGTAGACCAGGCCGTCGTCGTCCGGGGCGATCGTGGAGACCACCGGGATGCGGCCGGCGTCGATGAGGTCGAACAGGCTGGTGGGATCGACGTCGGTGATGCTGCCGACCCGGCCGATGTCCACCAGCTCCCCTTCGATCTCGGGCTGGAACTTCTCGGCGGTGAACAGGCCGGCATCCTCGCCGGAGGCGCCCACCGCGTAGGGGCCGTGCTCGTTGATGAGGCCGACCAGCTCGCGGCCGACCTTTCCGAAGAGCACCATGCGCACGTACTCCATGACCTCCGGCGAGGTCACGCGGAAGCCGCCGCGGAACTCCCCTTCCAGGCCGACTTTGTCGAGCATCATGTTGATCTGTGGCCCGCCGCCATGCACGACGACGGGACGCGCACCGACCGCGCGGAGGAAGACCATGTCCGCGGCGAAGGCTCGCTTGAGCTCGTCGTCGATCATGGCGTTGCCGCCGTACTTCACCACCACGATCTTGTCGCGGTAGTGCAGCAGCCATGGCAGGGCCTCGGCCAGCACGTGGGAGCGCTGCGAGGGGGTCAGCCCACTGGTGCAGGAGGAGTCGTGAATCTTAGGCATGGTGAATCCTTGGGTTACCGCTGGCGGTTAGCTCGAGTACTCGGAGTTGATCTCGACGTAGGAGTAGGACAGGTCGGTGGTCCAGACGGTGGCCTTGCCATCGCCGCTGGCGAGGTTGACCTCGACGTCGATGTCCTCACCCGAAAGGTCCACCTCGCGGGCGTTCGGGGTTCCGGCGGCGTCGACGCAGACGTCGTGGCCGTTGAAGGACACGCGAATCTTCGTCGGGTCCATGGTCACCGGGGCCATGCCGACGGCGGCGAGCACGCGGCCCCAGTTCGGGTCGGAGCCGAACATCGCGCACTTGAAGAGGTTGTCGCGACCGATGACGCGGGCGGCGGCCTTGGCTTCCTCGTCGGTGGCGGCGCCGGTGACGGTGATCGCAACCTTCTTGGTCACGCCCTCGGCGTCGCCCTGCAGCTGGCGGGTGAGGTCCAGGCAGACCTCGTGGACCGCGCGGGCGAACTCGGCGGCGTCCGGCTCCACACCGGAGGCACCGTTGGCGAGCATGATGAGGGTGTCGTTGGTGGAGGTGGAGCCGTCCACGTCGATGCAGTCGAAGGTGACCCCGCTGGCTGCCCCCAGTGCCTCCTGGGCGGCCTCTGCGCTGGGCAGCTTGGCGTCGGTGGTGAGGAAGACCAGCATCGTGGCCAGGGATGGGGCCATCATGCCGACGCCCTTGGCCATCGCGCCGATGCTCCAGCCCTCGCCCTCGTAGATCGCCTGCTTGATGATGGTATCCGTGGTCATGATCGCCTCGGCTGCCTTGGTGCCGGCCTCGAGGTCGGTGGAGAGTTCAGAGGCCAGCGCCTCGACTCCCGCCTCGATCTTGTCCATCGGCAGCAGGTCGCCGATCAGGCCGGTGGAGCACACGGCCACGTCTGCGGCGTCGATGCCGAGCGCGTTGCCGACGAGTTCGCCGGTGCGCTTGGCGTCCGTCATGCCCTGCTCCCCCGTGCAGGCGTTCGCGTTGCCGGCGTTGATGACGGCTGCGCGGAAAGTGCCGTTGTGCAGCGACTTGGTCAGCTGGACTGGCGCGGCCTTGATCTGGTTGCGGGTGAACAGAGCGGCGGCGTGGTAGTCGGGGCCGTCGTTGACCAGCAGGGCCATGTCCGGGCTGCCGGAGGGTTTAATGCCCGCGGTGACGCCGGCGGCGCGGAAGCCAGCCGGGGCGGTGACGCCGGTACGCTGTCCGGCTGCTGGGTTGTGGTGTTCGGGCTGGGTGCTCACTGCGTGCTCTTCTTCTACTTCTTCAAAGGGGTTGTTGCGGTGGGTGTGTTGTTCGGCGTGTGGAACGGCGCTGTGTTACGACGCCGCTGGGTTAGGTAGCGGCGATGGTCGGCAGGCCTGCGGTCTCGTCCCAACCGTTCATCAGGTTGAGGCACTGGACGGCGGCGCCCGCGGTGCCCTTGGTGAGGTTGTCGATCGCGGAGGTGGCGACGATCATGCCGTCATCCACGGCGACCTGCAGGTGAACCATGTTCGTGCCGGTGACGTGGCGGGTCTCTGGCTGCTGGCCTTCCGGCAGGAGGTGCAGGAAGGGCTCGTTGGCACAGAAGTCCTCGTAGGCGCGTCGGATATCAGCTTCGCTACCGCGGGCCGGTGCCGTGACGGTGGTGAGGATGCCGCGCACAAGCGGGGCCAGGACGGGGGTGAAGGTGACGTGGACGTCGTCGCCCTGGTCGCCACCTGGGACGAGCTCGAGGAGGTTCTGCTTGATCTCCGGGGCGTGACGGTGGGTCATGACACCGTAGGCGCGGAGGTTCTGCATGGTCTCGGCGCCGAGCAGGGCCACGCTGGGCTTCTTCCCTGCGCCGGAGACGCCGGTGACGGAGACGACGGAGACCTGCGGGGCCATCATGCCGGCAGCGATGCCGGGCATGGCGGCGATGGTCGCGCCCGTCGGGAAGCAGCCGGGGGCGGCGACGCGGTTCGCTGCGGCGATCTCCTCGCGGTGGCCTGGCATCTCGGGGATGCCATAGGTCCAGCTACCGGCGTGCGGGGTGCCGTAGTAGCGCTCCCACAGGTCCTCGTTGCGCAGGCGGTAATCCGCGCCGCAGTCCACGATCTTCATGTCCTCCGGCAGCCCCTGCTCCACGAGGGTGGCGGAGACGCCGTGCGGGAGGGCGAGGATCGCCATGTCGTGCTCGGCGAGCACCTCCGGGGTGGTCTCCTGGAGGGTGCGGTCCGCCAAGGGGGTCAGTGCCGGGGCGAGTTCCCCGAAGTTCTGGCCGGCGTTGGATCCCCCGGTAAGGGCCCCGATTTCGAAGTCCACGCCGTATCCCGGGTGGTTGAGCAGCAGGCGGAGGGCTTCCCCGCCTGCGTAACCGCTGGCTCCTGCGACTGCAATCTTCTTCATTCTTTAATTATGCGCCCGATCACAGAAAAATGCAATATATACACGCTTATGCAAAATATGCAGCCCGCGAGGGCATTCCTCGCGGGCTGCATGGGCGCTATTCCTTAGGAACGGAGCGGGGCTTTTGGAGCGGAGCTCGGTCCTAGGAGAGGAGCCGGGCTTTAGGAGCGAAGCTCGGCACCCAGCTTCTCCGTGGCGGCAGCAATGGCAGCCCGGCGCCCCTCCGATGCCTCGTCCTCGGTCAGAGTGCGGTCCGTCGCGCGGAAGCTCAGGGAGAAGGTCAGCGAACGCTTACCCTCCGCTAGCGAATCCGACTCGTAGATGTCGAACAGGCGGATGCTCTCCAGCAGCTCGCCGGCGCCCTCCTGCAGCACCTTCTGCACCTCAGCGACCGGCAGATCCTCGTCGACCACGAGGGCGACGTCCTGGTAGACCGGCGGGAAGGCAGACACCTTGGGCTGCGGGAAGCGCTCCTCAACCGGAAGTGCGTCCAGATCGATCTCGAGCGCAATGCTGCGAGCCGGGATGTTGGCGCGCTCGCAGACCTGTGGGTGCAGCTCACCCGCGTGCCCCACCACGGTGCCGTCGACCAGGATCTCGGCGCACCGGCCCGGGTGCCACGGCAGGAACTCGGCATTGCGGAACTCCACGTCCACGCCGGCCGCACGCCCAATCAGGCGCGCGGCCTCGAAGGCGTCCTGGGCCTCGAAGTTCTCCGCTCCACCCCAGGGGCCCTGCAGAGCACGCTGGCCGGCGGCGACCATCGCCACGTAGAGCGGCTGCTCCGGCAGGGTCTGGGCCAGCTCATCCAGCTCCGCCTCGGACGGCCGCTGGGTCACGGCTGGCATCGGGGTCGGCTTGCGTTCGCTCTCCGGCAGGCTCGGCAGGGAGACCTGCTCCACGCCGAACAGCGCGACGTCCTTCTGGCCACGGGCGGAGTTGCGTCGCAGGGCATCGATCATGGACGGCAGCAGCGTGGTGCCCAGGGATGCGTGATCGGACTCCAGCGGGTTCTGGACCTTCACCACGTTGCGGCGCGGATCGTCCTCCGCCAGGCCCCACTCGTCGAAGACGTCGTTGGCGATGAACGGCGTCGGTAGGATCTCCGCAAAGCCATTCCAGGCCATCGCGTGGCCGATGCGACGGCGCAGGCGCTGGCGCGGGGTCAGGCCGCGACCGACCGGCGCATGCGGCAGAACCGATGGGATGTTCTCCAGCCCCTCGAGGCGGAGCACCTCCTCCACCAGGTCGGCCGGGATGGTCAGGTCCGGGCGCCAGGTCGGCGGGGTGACCTCGATCTGGCGGGCACCCTGGCCGTCGCGCAGGCCGGTCTCACGGACGGTGCAGCCCACCTCGCGAAGGCGACCGATCGTGGTGCCGTCCGGGTAGATCATGCCCGCGACCTTGCCCGGGCGGTTGGTATGCATCTGGATCGTCGGCATGCTCGGCACCTCGCCGACCATCGTGCGGCCGTGCACGACCTTGCCGCCGGCGATGCGGACCAGCAGCGAGACCGCGAAGTCCAGCGCATTGCCGATGATCGCAGCGTCGGTGCCACGCTCGAAGCGGCGGGAGGACTCAGAGGAGAGCTTGTGGCGGCGGCAGGTACGGGCCACGGTGAGCGCGTCCCAGTGCGCGGCCTCGAAGAGCACGTCGACGGTCTCATCGGAGATCTCGGAGGTGCTGCCGCCCATCACACCGGCCAGGGACTGGATGCCGGAGTCGTCGGAGATGACGACGTCCTCGCTGGACAGGGTCCGCTCCACGCCGTCCAGTGTGGTCAGGGTGTCGCCCTCGGAGGCGCGGTGCACCCGCAGGTTGCCGGTGATCTTGCCGGCGTCAAAGGCGTGCATCGGCTGGCCGAGCAGCATCATGACGTAGTTCGTGACGTCCGTGGGGGCGTTGACGGGGCGCTGGCCGCAGAGCATCAGCTCGCGCTGCAGCCACAGCGGGGACTCAGCGGTCGGGTCGATGCCCTCCACCTTGCGGATGCCGA
Source organism: Candidatus Corynebacterium intestinavium (assembly GCA_019120635.1). Lineage (GTDB taxonomy): Bacteria > Actinomycetota > Actinomycetes > Mycobacteriales > Mycobacteriaceae > Corynebacterium > Corynebacterium intestinavium. The sequence continues at coordinate 13,041 of DWUR01000021.1, forward strand.
AGAGGGAGCACTTCGCGCCCTCGTCGACCTCAAGGGAGAGGATGTCTTCCTTGATTCCCGGGATGCCGGCGAAGAGGTCGTCGTCGAGGGCAGCCGCTGCCGGGTCGAGCGCCGGGTCGCGGTACTGCAGCTCGAAGGAGGACGCCAGCTCGCGGGCCAGGCCACGGGCGGACAGCGCATAGCCGCGGTCGGGGGTGACGTTGACCTCGAAGACAGTGTCGTCCAGGCCCAGCAGGCCGCGGGCGTCGTCGCCGATGGCGAGACCGTTGGCCTTGATCTCTGCCTCGGAGACGGTGATGATGCCGGGGCTGGTGCCGTCGTAGAGGCCGAGCTCGGAAGCGGAGCACATCATGCCCTCGGAGATCTTGCCGTAGGTCTTGCGGGCGGAGATCTCGAATGGACCAGGCAACACGGTGCCCGGCAGGGCGACGATCACGTAGTCACCCTCGGCGAAGTTGCGGGCACCACAGATGATGTTCTGCGGCTCACCGGTGCCGTTGGCCTCTCCGACGGCGACCTCGCAGTAGCGAATCGGCTTCTTGAAGCCCTCCAGCTCCTCGATGTTGCTCACCTTGCCGATGACGAGTGGACCCTCTGTCTTCGGGAGGCGTTCGTAGCCCTCCGTTTCGAAGCCGACGCGGACGAAACCTGCGTCGAGTTCTTCGGAGTCCACAGACCAGCTGGGGTTCGCGGTCTGCAGGATCCGGGTGAGCCAGTTCTGAGAAATCAACATGTGCTTGAAAAGGTCCTTTTGCCAGAAGAGTTGTGGAGCGGAGTTTGTTGTGGCGCGGGGCGCGGCGGGGCTTAGCCGCGGACCCCGAATGGCAGGGTGAATCGGACGTCGCCTTCGACCATGTCGCGCATGTCAGGCAGCCCGTTGCGGAACTGCAGGGTGCGCTCGATGCCCATGCCGAAGGCGAAGCCCGAGTACTCCTCCGGGTCGATTCCCGCGGCGATGAGGACGTTGGGGTTGACCATGCCGCAGCCACCCCACTCGATCCAGCCGGCGCCGCCCTTCTTGTCCTCGAACCACACATCCACCTCAGCGGAAGGCTCGGTGAATGGGAAGTAGTTCGGGCGGATACGGGTCTTCGTGTTCGGGCCGAACAGGGACTTCGCGAGGTGGTCCAGGGTGCCCTTGAGGTGGGCCATGGTCAGGCCCTTGTCCACGGCCAGCCCCTCGACCTGGTGGAAGACCGGGGTGTGGGTGGCGTCCAGCTCGTCGGTGCGGAACACACGGCCCGGGCAGGCGATGTAGATCGGCACCTCGCGGGAGAGCATGGTGCGCATCTGAACCGGGGAGGTGTGGGTGCGCAGCACCTGACGGGAGCCCTGCGGTGCGATGTGGAAGGTATCCTGCAGGGTGCGAGCCGGGTGGTCCGGGATGAAGTTCAGGGAGTCGAAGTTGAAGTACTCCGCCTCGACCTCCGGGCCGTCGGCGATCTCCCAGCCCATGCCGACGAAGATGTCCGCGATCTGCTCGTTGAGGATTGTGATCGGGTGCTGGGCGCCGACCTGGCCCCGGGTGGTGGGCTGGGTGACGTCGATGCGCTCGGCGCGCAGTGCTTCCTGGTTGCGCTTCTCCTCCAGCTCGGCCTTCACCTGGCCGAAGAGCTTCTCGACGCGGCCGCGTGCCATGTTGACGATGCGGCCGGCGTCCTTGCGCTGATCCTTCGGCAGGGAGCCGAGGGAGCGGCGAGCAGCGGGGATCGGAGCGTCGTCGCCGAGGTGCGCGCGGCGGGCCTCGGCGAGTTCCTCGAGGTTGGTGGCGGAGGTAAAGGCCTTCTCGGCGGCTTCGGCCGCCGCCCCCATCGACTCTTCAGAGATTTCTACAGCAGCCTCAGGCGACACTGGCGATTCCGACAACGTGGGCTCCTCGCAACACGTAAAAACGACTATTTCAGGCTACAGCTTAGCAATCTGTGCTTTAGAGGATTCGTAAAGGCACACACTTGCCGCCGTGGCGAGGTTCAGGGATTCCGCGTGCCCGCGCATTGGGATACTCACGCGGATATCGGCGAGGTCCAGCCAGTCCCCGAGTCCGTGTGCCTCGTTGCCGAAGAGCCACGCAGTGGGCTGGGCGAGCATGCCATTGGCGGGGTCGGCCGCCTCGTGGAGGGTGACGTCCCCGTCCGCGGCGGTGGCGAGGATCTGGAACTCCGCCTCGTGGAGCTTCTCGACCACCTCCACCACCGAGGTATTGCGCGCGACCGGGAGGTTGAACAGGCTTCCGGCGGAGGCGCGCACCGCTTTGCCGCCCTGCGGATCCACGGTGTTTCCGGCGAAGAGCACTCCCCCGGCGCCGAAGGCATCAGCAACGCGGATGATGGTTCCCGCGTTACCCGGCTCGTTCGTCTCGACGGGCACGGCGATCAGCGGGCTGTTCTTGGCGGCGCTGGTGATGAGGGCGTCGTCGTTAACCATTTGGTTCGCGCAGAGGGCGAAGAGGCCGGTGTGGGTGACTGTCTCGGAGAGGTGGTCGGCAGCGCGTTCAGTGATGAGGTGAACGTGGGCGCCAGTGACGTCCTGGAGGAAAGGAAAGCGCCCCCACGCAGACTCGGTGACGTACAGGTCGAGGACCTCGCCGCGCGCGAGCGCTGCGGTAACCGCGTTCTCCCCCTCGGCGAGGAAGCGACCGGTCTTGCGCCGGGTGGCGGCGCGGTGCAGCTTGGCGGCGTTGACGATGCGGGGCGTGCGTTCGGTGAACATCTCCATGGCTTCACAGCCTAGTCGGGTAGCTGCGGAGCAAGGACCGTGGTGCCCGCTACCGGCGCTACTTTTTGCTGCCCGCGTTCCCGCTCGCCTTCTGCTCAGGCGCTCCACCGCCGCGCACCCAGCTTTCTCTCCACGCGGGGTGCGGAGTGCAGACATGCAAAACCGCCCCCGATGCGGTGTGCATGGAAGGCGGTAGGAGGCTTCACACCTCGGGGAGCTTTAGGAAGCTGCCGGTGCGTTGACGTCCTCCGGCAGAGCAGCCTTAGCAGCCTCGCAGAGTGCGGTGAAGGCAGCGGCGTCGGAGACAGCCAGCTCGGCCAGGACCTTGCGGTCGACCTCGATCTCGGCCAGCTTCAGGCCCTGGATCAGTCGGTTGTAGGTCATGTCGTTCTGACGAGCAGCGGCGTTGATGCGCTGGATCCACAGCTTGCGGAACTCACCCTTGCGGGCGCGACGGTCGCGGAAGGCGTAGGTCTTGGAGTGGAGCATCTGCTCCTTCGCCTTGCGGTACAGGCGGGAGCGCTGGCCCCGGTAGCCCTTCGCGGAATTCAGTACTTCGCGACGCTTCTTCTTTGCGTTCACAGAGCGCTTGACACGTGCCACGGTGATACGTCCTTTACTTCAGGTTGTTCTTTAGTATTTCGAGAAAAGGGGGAGGCTTAAGGTGATTAAGCCTTGCCCAGCAGGCGCTTCATGCGCTTGTTGTCGGCTGCGGACACGTCGGTGGTGCCCTTCAGGCGGCGGGTGCGGGTGGACGGCTTGCCCTCAAGGAGGTGGCGGCGGTAGGCGCGCTCGCGACGGAGCTTGCCGGAACCGGTGACCTTGATGCGCTTAGCGGTACCCTTGTGCGTCTTCTGCTTCATTGGTGAAAATCCTCTAGCAACGTTTGTGAACTACTGAGACTACTTCTTGCCCTTGTTGCGGACGGGGCCGAGAACCATCGTCATGTTGCGACCGTCCTGCTTCGGACGGGACTCAACCTGACCGAATTCCTCAACGTCAGCGGCAAGACGCTCCAGGAGGCGGAAGCCCAGCTCAGGGCGGGACTGCTCGCGACCACGGAACATGATCGTGACCTTGACCTTCGAGCCCTTCTCAAGGAAACGAACGACGTTGCCCTTCTTGGTCTCGTAGTCGTGGTCATCGATCTTCGGGCGGAACTTCTGCTCCTTGACCACAGTCTGCTGCTGATTACGTCGAGCCTCGCGGGCCTTCTGAGCCTGTTCGTACTTGAACTTGCCGTAGTCCATGATCTTGGCCACGGGCGGCTTCGCGTTCGGCGCGACCTCTACCAGATCGAGGTCTGCTTCATAGGCCAGCTTGCGAGCATCGTCCGTCTTGACAATGCCGACCTGTTCTCCGTTGGGACCGACGAGTCGGACCTCGGGGACTCGAATTCGGTCGTTGATGCGAGCTTCAGCGCTGATGTGAACTCCTCAGTAGCAGTAGTAAGTGATCTTTACCGCAACTGCTTGTGAAGCCCTAGAAAATCCCCCCGCGCCGAAGCGCCCAAATAAAAGCCCCTTCAATCGCACAGAAGGGACTGCGAGAAGAAGTCTCGCCTTGGACCCGAGCCCAGCCAGTGACGGCGGTCTAAGGTGGGAGAAAAAGAACTCCACTTGCAGCTTGTCGACACACGACAAGCGGTAGTGCTCATGAATATAGCACGCAGATCTTAGGCGGGCAACATGGGCGCGAGGTATGTCGCGGTGTGGGAACCGTCGACCTTCGCCACGTCCTCCGGGGTTCCCTGGGCCACGACGGTGCCGCCGCCCGAGCCGCCCTCCGGCCCCATGTCGATGATCCAGTCCGCGGACTTGATGACATCCAGGTTGTGCTCGATGATCAGCACTGTATTGCCCTTGTCCACTAGCCCCTGCAGGACCAGCATGAGCTTGCGGATGTCCTCGAAGTGCAGGCCGGTGGTCGGCTCGTCGAGGATGTAGATCGTCCGCCCGTTGGAGCGCTTCTGCAGCTCTGCTGCGAGCTTCACGCGCTGCGCCTCACCGCCGGACAGCGTGGTGGCCGCCTGACCCAAGCGCACGTAGCCCAGGCCAACGTCCACCAGCGTGTTGAGGTAACGGGCGATCGCCGTGATGGGCTCGAAGAACTCCGCGGCCTCGGAGATCGGCATGTCGAGTACCTCGGCGATGTTCTTGCCCTTGTACTTCACCTCGAGGGTCTCGCGGTTATAGCGGGCGCCGTCGCAAACCTCGCAGGGGACGTAGACGTCCGGCAGGAAGTTCATCTCGATCTTCAGCGTGCCGTCGCCGCGGCAGGCTTCGCAGCGCCCGCCCTTGACGTTGAAGCTGAAGCGCCCGGCCGTGTAGCCACGCACCTTCGCCTCGGTGGTTTCCGCGAAGAGCTTGCGCACCCGGTCGAAGACACCGGTGTACGTCGCCGGGTTGGAGCGCGGGGTGCGCCCGATCGGGCTCTGGTCCACCTGCACGAGCTTGTCCAGCTGATCCAGGCCGTTGACCTTCTTGTGGCGCCCAGGCACCAGGCGGGCACCGTTGAGCTGATTAGCCAGGGACCGCGCCAGAATGCCGTTGACGAGGGAGGACTTACCTGAACCAGACACGCCGGTGATGCAGGTCATCACGCCGAGCGGGATCGACACGTCCACCTTCTTGAGGTTATTTTCCTGCGCCCCGTGGATCGTCAGCATCCGCTCGGTATCGATGTCGCGGCGGGACTCCGGCACCGGCAGGACCCGGCGCCCAGCGAGGTAGTCGCCGGTCAGCGAACCCTTGGCATCCGTGATGCCCTCCGGCTCGCCGGAGTAGACGATGTGGCCGCCGTATTCGCCAGCATTCGGGCCGATATCGACCAGCCAGTCCGCCGCGCGAATCGTGTCCTCGTCGTGCTCGACGACGATCAGGGTGTTACCCAGGTCGCGGAGGTTCTCCAGGGTCGTGATCAGCCGGGCGTTATCCCGCTGGTGCAGACCAATCGACGGTTCGTCCAGCACGTAGAGCACCCCGGCCAGGCCCGCACCAATCTGGGTGGCCAGGCGGATGCGCTGCGCTTCGCCGCCAGAAAGCGTGCCCGCCGAACGGGACAGCGCCAGGTAGTCCAGGCCCACGTCCAGCAGAAACTTCAGGCGTGCCTGCGTCTCACGCAGCACCGCGCCGGCGATCATCTCCTGGCGCTTATTCAGCGTGAGGTTATCCAGGAACTCGCTCGCCTCGGCGATGGAGAGGTCGGATACACCCGCGATGGAGAGCTCCTTCTCCCCCGAGGCGATGGTCACGGCCAGCACTTCCGGCTTCAGGCGAGCGCCCTTGCACGTCGGGCACGCCACCTCGCGCATGTAGCTGCGGTAGCGATCCTTGGACCAGTCGGAATCGGTCTGGTCGAGCTTGCGCTTCAGGAAGGGCATCACGCCCTCGAAGGGCGCGTTGTACCGGCGCTGGCGCCCGTAGCGGTTCTTGTAGCTCACGCTGATCGGGGTGGGGTGCCCCTTCAACACGGCCTTCTGCTCGGCCTTCGTCAGCTCCGACCACGGGGTCTTCGGGTCGATGTCCAGCTCCTTGGACAGCGCGGTGATGAGCTTGTCGAAGTAGCGCGCGTTCGGGCTGGACGTCCACGGCGCGATGGCCTTGTTGAGCGGCGCGTCCTCGTCCGGGATGACGAGCATCTCGTCGACCTCGAGCTTGGTGCCCAGGCCGTCGCAGGCCGGGCAGGCACCGAACGGGGAGTTGAAGGAGAAGGCGCGCGGCTCGAGCTCGTCGAGCTGCAGTGCGTGGCCATTCGGGCAGGCCATCTTCTCGGAGAAGCGGCGCTGACGGTTCGGATCATCTTCGTCCAGGCCGACGAATTCGATGACGACAACGCCGTCCGCGCGGCGCAGTGCCGTTTCGACAGAGTCGGTGAGTCGCTGCTTCTGGTTTTCCTTCACCTGGAGGCGGTCGATGACGACGTCGATGTCGTGCTTGACCTGCTTCTCCAGCTGCGGTGGGTCGGTGAGCCGGTAGACCTCGCCGTCGACCCTAACGCGGGCGTAGCCCTCGGCGGCGAGCTCTTCGAAGAGGTCGACGAACTCGCCCTTGCGGGTGCGCACGACCGGCGCGAGCACCTGGAACTTGGTGCCGGGCTCCATGGCCATGATCTGGTCCACGATTTCCTGCGGCGTCTGCCGCTGGATCACCTCGCCACAATTCGGGCAGTGCGGGGTGCCGGTGCGGGCGAAGAGCAGGCGCAGGTAGTCGAAGATCTCGGTCACGGTGCCGACCGTGGACCGCGGGTTGTGGTTGGTCGACTTCTGGTCGATAGAGACCGCCGGCGAGAGGCCCTCGATGAAGTCGACGTCCGGCTTGTCGAGGCGACCGAGGAACATGCGGGCATAGGAGCTCAGGGACTCGACATAGCGCCGCTGCCCCTCGGCGAAGATGGTGTCGAAGGCCAGCGACGACTTCCCGGAACCGGACAGCCCCGTGAAGACGATCATTTTGTCCCTCGGCAGCTCGAGGTCCACCCCCTTGAGGTTGTGCTCGCGTGCACCGCGGACCAAAAGCTT
>DWUR01000022.1 GCA_019120635.1 Candidatus Corynebacterium intestinavium
GTGGCCCCGCGCGCGGAGGCGAAGCAGATCAGCGCCGAACAGACCCTGCCGGTGGATGCGCGGACCTACCGGGACGTGCTGAACATCATGGAGCTCTCCGCCCGGCAGGCCTACCGGCGGCTGCGCAAGGACGGCCGGGCGGCGCGCACCATCACCGTGAAGATCCGCACCAGCGACTTCGCGCTGCACACCCGGTCGACCACGCTGCCCGCACCCACCGATGACTTCGAGCAGTTGCTGCGCGCCGCACGCGCTGTGCTGCCCCGCCCGGAGGATTCCGGCGCGGTGCGGCTGGTGGGCGTGGGCTTCTCCGGACTCAGCCACGACCGGCAGGAGATGCTCTTCCCGGAGCTCAGCCACCCGGCGGGGCCGCACCAGAGCGTCACCCAGAGCGCCACGACCGTGGCCGGCCCGGGTGCGATCCCCGCGGGGGCCGAGGCTGTTGGCGAGTCGCATCCCGGGGGAGCGGCGGAGCGGAAAGAAAGCCGCTGGCAACAGACCCAGGACGTCTGGCACCCGGATTATGGCCACGGCTGGGTCCAGGGAAGTGGGGTGGGCGTGGTGACCGTGCGCTTCGAAACCCGCGAAACCGGCCCGGGGCGCATCGCGACCTTCGACACCGATGACCCGCAGCTCCAGCCCGCGGACCCGCTGGACAGCCTGGCCTGGAACGTGGCCACGGAGGACGACGGCGAGCAGCTAGCGCTCGGTGGGGAAGAGCCAACCGACTCCACCGGGGAGTGAGATCCGCCGCACACCACTGTCCGCGGAGGCGGGCTTTGGCTGCCCGGGCGAGTAGGATCAGGGCTTTGACACCCCCGCGTCGAAGGAGAATGTTGACCGTGAAGATCTGGAAGTCCGTGGCCGTGGCAACCGCTGCCGTCGCCGGCCTCTCGCTGACCGCCTGCGGCTCGGAGGATGCGGATAACGCCGCCACCACCGAGCAGACCACCGCCAGCAGCGCACCGTCCTCGACCGCGCCGGAGGAGAAGCTGCCGACCCCGCAGGAACTGCAGGAGGTCCTCCTCAAGGCGGTCGACCCGCGCGTTCCTGCCGAGGAGAAGGTCAACTCCGTCGTCGACGGTGACCAGGCACCGGAGATCTTCGAGGCACTGACCCGCAGCCAGAGCGAGGCCCAGGCGAAGCTCGAGGTCGTGGACCCGGTGCTTCCGGGCGTGCTGCCGGACATGGCCGAGGCCACCATCAAGCTGCAGGCCCCGGAGCGGGACCCGCAGGTCATCAGCGGTGTGGAGTTCGTCCACGAGGATGGCAAGTGGAAGCTGGATACCCGCTGGGCATGCACCCTCGTCGAGACGGTCCTGCCGGAGCAGGTCCCGCCGATGTGTAAGGAACTCTAAAGGGGACTCAAAGCCCCCGGGGCTTGCGCCCTAGGGCGCAAGCAGCCTACTTCCATTCGCTGCGCGACGTGATGGTCTGCAACACGCGCAGTGGGGCGTCGTCCTTGCCGTAGGTGACGGTCGTTTCCACGCTGACCTTGCCCTCAGCGGGCAGTGGGCGAGACAGATCAACGGTGATCCGCCCCTCGGAGGTCGAATCCGCCTCCAGCACCTTCAGATCCGTATCCGCCAGGCTCGCGACCGCCGGTCGGCGCTTGGCCGCGACGTCGAGGATGACCTTGTCTCCGTCCCGCTCCACGAGCGTGTACGTCAGCTCCTGGCGCAGCGAGACCCCCTCGTCCACGCGCCCGCTGACCGTCCACTTCGCGCCCGGGCCCACTTCCTCCTCAGGGAAGACGATCGGCAGGTCAGTCATCTGCGTCAGCGCCTGCTCCACGCTGGCCCGAGCCCCGTCCGTGGCGCCCTCGGGAGCACCGAAGGAGCGGGTCTTCACCCGGCCGCTGGGCTCCATCGTCTGGTGCATTTCGAAACCCTCGGCGGAAGCCATGTCCTCGTTCAGCTCCGCGTTCGTCCCATCCGGGCGCCCCACCACGACGGTCGTGGCGATCTCCTCGCCCTTGGCGCTCGCCGCGGCGTTCAGCGGCAGATCCATCGTGACATCGCCGTAGGGGACGTCTTCGCCCTCACCGTGGGCGGTTTTCTGCTCCAACCCCTGGGTCGCCGAATAGGTCAGCTCCTGGGAGGCCTCCTCCTCGCCGATGCGGTAGGCGAGGGTCGCGCGGGGGCTGTTGCCGGGCTCAAGCAGCTGCACGCGCACGCCCTCGACCGGCGCCTCGACGGCCTCTGGGCTCGACGAATCAGCAGAGCACGCGGCCGTGCCGAGGAGTCCGAGGGAGCACATCAGCGCGACGATCGCGCGCCGGCTGGTGCGGTGGGAACGGGTGCGTGAGGGAGTAAACACGGTCATAACCGTAGCAGTTTGCAGCTCAAGCTAGACTTGCTGGAGTGAAGCAGCAGAGTAACCGAGGAACCGTGACCGCCGTGGCCCTGGCGACCCTGGTGGTCGTGGTGATCATCGACCAGCTGAGCAAGTGGCTGGCCGTGGCCACCCTTCCGCCGCGCGAAGCCGTGCCGGTGCTGGGGGATTGGTTCCGTTTCTTGTTGGTCCGCAACCCGGGGGCGGCATTTTCGATGGGCACGGACGCCACCATCGTGCTGGCATTCGTCCAGCTCATCGCCGTGGGTGTGGCGGTATTCCTCGCCTTCCGAGCCCGCACCGGGCTCAGCGCCCTGACCATCGGGCTGATCGGGGGAGGGGCGGCCGGCAACCTGATCGACCGCATTTTCCGGGAGCCGGGCGGCATGCACGGCCACGTCGTGGACTTCTTCAGCTTCTGGAACTTCGCAATCTTCAACGTGGCGGATATCGCCATCACCGTCGGGGTAGTCCTCTACCTCGCCATCGTTTTCATCGTCGAGCCCCGAGCAGAAAGGAAGGCGCAGGAATGACCGAACGTGAGCAGCGGATGATGCCCGTGCCGGACGGCCTGGCGGGGATGCGTGTCGACGCAGGCCTGTCCAAGCTGCTGGGCTTGTCCCGGACGGTGGTGGCCGACCTCGCGGCCGCGGGGGACATAACCTCCGAGGGCAAGGCGCTGGGCAAGTCCGACCGGCTTGTTGCCGGCCAGTGGCTGGACGTCACCCTTCCCGCCCCGGAACGCGACCTGGCTGCCGAGCCACCTCAGCTCGTCGAGGGCATGGACATTCTCTATTCCGACGACGACGTCATCGCCGTGAATAAGCCCGTCGGTGTCGCTGCACACCCAACCTTGGGTTGGGAGGGCCCCACCGTGACTGCGGGCCTGGCGGCCGCCGGTTTCCGTATCTCTACCTCCGGGCCCCCGGAGCGCAAGGGCATCGTCCAGCGGCTCGACGTTGGCACCTCCGGGGTGATGATCGTCGCCGCGAGCGAGCGGGCATATACCCACTTGAAGCGCGCCTTCCGCAACCGCGAGGTGGAGAAGATCTACCACGCGCTGGTGCAGGGCCACCCCGATCCAACCTTCGGGACCATCGATGCCCCGATCGGGCGCCACCCCTCGGCGGGTTGGCGCTTCGCCGTGCGCGACGACGGCAAGCACGCGGTGACGCACTACGACACCCTGGAGGCCCACCGCCAGGCCAGCCTGCTGCGGGTGAACCTGGAGACCGGCCGGACCCACCAGATCCGCGTGCACTTCTCCTCCCTGCACCACCCGCTGTGCGGCGACCCCATGTATGGCTCCGACCCGGAGCTTGCCGAGAAGCTGGGGCTGATCCGCCAGTGGCTGCACGCAGTCTCCCTACGCTTCGAACACCCCACGGGCCGAATGATGCAGATCGATAGCCCGTACCCAGCGGACCTCCAGCAGGCCCTGGATAGGCTGCGGGAGGCCAACGATGGCATCTAGGTCTCCGCAGGTGGTCAAGCCCAACCGCGCCCGCCAGCGGGAGCTGGACTGGGAGGATACCCGCCGACCCGCGTGGGTGGCGTGGCTCGGCGGGATCTGCGCCGTTGCCCTGCTCGTGGGGATCATGGTCATGGCCCAGTCGGACCGCACCAGCAAGCCGATGCACATCAACGGCGACCAGCTGGGGCCGTTCTACATGTCAGACCAGGCGTACGAGGAGCACTCCCGCCAGCTCCTTGACGAAGCCGAGGGGAACGAGCCGCGCTGGGCGCTGGTCTCGCCCACCACGGCGATGGTTCCAAAGGACTTCGCTGAGGTCTTCGACATCCCGCACTCGGACCGGGTGCGTGTGTCCACGCTGCTGATCGGCCCCGTGGTGCAGCGCCCGATCCCGGAACCGGCCGCCGGGCTGCGTCGCGAGGACGTCTTCACCATCGCCACCGAAGGACTGGAGGGGGAGGACGTCGCGATCAACGGCGCCCTCGTCTACGCCGCCCCCGCCGAGCTCAAGGCGATCGCGGAGGACCCCAAAGTCATGGCCGTTGAACCGGCCCCGGTGGACGCAGCCTATGGCCGTATGGGTATCCGCGCCGTGACGCACGAGGAGGAATAGCCCATGCTGTGGGGATTTGCCGCATACATCATGTGGGGATTCTTCCCCGCGTTCTTCCCGCTGCTGGAACCGGCCGCTCCGGTGGAGATCCTGGCGCACCGCTTCATCTGGACCCTGGTCTTCGTGCTGCTGCTCTTGCTGGCGCTGCGCCGCATCAAGCTGCTGCGCGAGATCACGCCCCGGGAGTGGATCCGGGTCGCGGTGGCTTCGCTGCTGATCTCCGTGAACTGGGGACTCTATATCTACGCGGTCAACAGCGGGCACGTCGCGGACGCTGCCCTGGGCTACTTCATCAACCCGCTGGTCTCCGTCGTGCTCGGGGTGCTGCTACTGCGCGAAAGCCTACGCCCGATGCAGAAGCTCTCGGTAGCCATTGCCGCGGTGGCGGTCGTGATCCTCACCATCGCGCTGGGCCAGCCGCCGATCATTTCCCTGGGCTTGGCCCTGAGCTTCGGTTTCTACGGGCTGGCGAAGAAGCGCATGCGGCTGGAGCCCCTGCAGTCCCTGGCCGCCGAGACGATGGTGCTCGCCCCCATCGCCGTGATCTACCTGCTGTGGCTGGGGCCGGAGTCGACTTTCACCACCGAGGGGGGCGGGCACACGGCTCTGCTGATGGTCGCGGGCGTGGTCACCGCCCTGCCGCTGCTGGCCTTCGCCCGCGCCGCCCAGGAGATGTCCTTGACCTCGCTGGGCATGATCCAGTACCTCACCCCGGTCATGCAGATGCTCTGGGCGGTGTTCGTCACCAAGGAGCACATCGAGCCGATGCGCTGGGTGGGTTTCTCCATCATCTGGGTGGCCGTGGTGATCTTCATCATCGACATGGTCATCCAGACCCGCGCTACCCGACGCAACGCCTCCCTCGAGAAGATCGGCAAGGCCACCCCCGCTGCGGAGGAGGGCTAAACGAAGGCCTGGCCCTCGCCCCGGTAGGTCGGCCACCGGTCCACGATTTCTTCTCCGGACACGACGATCACCTCGTCGAACCACTCCGCCTGTTCGCCGGCCTTTGCGTGGCGGAACCACACGTGATCGCCCAGCTGCAGGCTCTTGGCCGCAGGCCCCTTCAGCGGGGTCTGCACCTCGCCCGGGCCCTCCAGCGGGGCCATGCGCAGCCCCGCGGGGTAGTCCACCGTCGGCAGCCGGTCCGCCCCCGGTGGCCCAGAGGCCACCCGGCCACCACCGGCCACCGTCACCACATCCGGGGCGGGGCGGCGCACCACCGGCACCACGAACCACTGCGCGGGCTCCGGCTGGAAGCTCTTATAGCGGTCGAACAGACCCGGGGCCAGCACACCCGAGCCCGCACCGATCTCTGTGATGACAGTTTCCGCCGAGGTGGTCTCGATCGACCCGGTGCCCCCGCCGTTGACGAACTCCAGCGGCGGCTGCCCCGCGCTCGCCAACAGCTGCTCCACCGCCCGCACGATCTTCCCGCGCCGGGTGGCCAGCTCGCGGGTGGAGATGCCCTTCATCACCGAGACCGCCGGGGAGCTATCCGTGGTTCCAGCGATCTGCCCCTCGTAAGCCATGAGCCCCACCAGGCGGAAACCCGGCCGGGCAACAATGACCTCCGCCAGGCGACGGACCTGCTCCACGGAGTGGACCGGGGAGCGCAACGCCCCCAGGTGCACCGGACCCATGGCCAGGCTGGCGTCCACGTCGATGCACACCCGAATCTCCCCGCGCTCGGCGCCGGAAGATTCCTGCTCAGCCACCGCGTCGTCGATGAAATCCAGGTGGGCGGGGGAGTCCACCATCACGGTGATGGATTCCCGGAGTGTCGGGGACGCGGCGAGGGTGCGCAGTGCCTCGCGGTGGGTGGTGGGGTAGGCCACCAGGACGTCGTCGCTGACCCCGGTCTCGACCAACCAGATCGCCTCGGAAAGGTGGAAACCCAACACCCCGGCGTAGCCCGGCAGCTCCAGCACGCGGCGCAGCATCTCGCGGATACGCACCGACTTGCTGGCTAGCCGGATCGGGGTGCCGTTCGCGCGCCGAACCATATCGCGGGCGTTGGCGAGCGCGGCGTCGAGATCCATGACGGCGAATGGGGCGTCCAAATGGGTAACGGCAGACCTGGTCAAATACTTCACGGAGCAAAAGCTTAGTGCCCGAGTTTCGCAGTGTCCGGAAAACGATAGGATAGCCAGTTATGAGCCGCTCGTCTTTCGTCCACCTGCATAATCACACGGAATACTCCATGCTCGACGGCATGGCGAAGGTAGACATGCTCGCCGAGGAGGTTGCTCGTCAGGGAATGCCCGCGGTGGGTATGACCGACCACGGCAACATGTTCGGCGCGGATGCCTTTTACCGCACCATGACGGCGGCCGGGATCAAGCCGATCATCGGCATCGAGGCCTACATGGCCCCCGACTCCCGCTTCAACATGAACCGCGTGCGCTGGGGTAACCCGGAGCAGAAGAAGGACGACGTCTCTGCCTCCGGCGCGTACCTGCACCAGACCATGCTTGCCGAGAACGCCACCGGCCTGCGCAACCTCTTCTACCTCTCCTCGATGGCCTCCTACGAGGGTCAGCTGGGCAAGTGGCCGCGCATGGACGCGGAGCTCATCGCCGAGCACGCCGAGGGCGTCATCGCGACCACCGGCTGCCCCTCCGGCGACGTGCAGACCCGCCTGCGCCTCGGCCAGTTCAACGAGGCCCTCGAGGCAGCGGCCATGTGGCAGGACATCTACGGCAAGGACAACTTCTTCCTCGAGCTCATGGACCACGGGCTGGAGATCGAGAAGCGCGTCCGCGACGAGCTGCTGGAGATCGGCCGCAAGCTCGACCTGCCGCCGCTGGTGACCAACGACTGCCACTACGTGTTGGAGAATCAGGCCGCCGCCCACGAGGTCATGCTATGCGTGCAGACCGGCTCCACCATGGACGAGCCCACCATCGACGAGGGCGGTAAGCGCTTCGCCTTCAGTGGTTCCTCCTACTACATCCGCACCGCGGAGGACATCCGTAACCAGTGGGACCACGTCGTCCCGGATGGCTGCGATAACACCCTGTGGATCGCCGAGCGCGTCCAGGACTACGGCGAGATCTGGGAAGAGCACCCTTACGACCGCATGCCGGTCGCCGAGGTTCCAGAAGGACACACTCCGACGTCCTGGCTGACCCACGAGGTCATGCGTGGCCTGGAGGAGCGATTCAACGGCGGCCCGGTGCCACAGGAGTACATTGACCGCGCTGAATACGAGATCAGCGTCATCGACATGAAGGGCTACCCCTCCTACTTCCTCATCGTCGCCGAGCTGATCAAGTACGCCCGCTCCGTGGGCATCCGCGTCGGCCCCGGTCGTGGTTCCGCCGCCGGCGCCCTGGTGGCCTACGCGTTGACGATCACCAACATCGACCCCATCGAGCACGGCCTGCTCTTCGAGCGTTTCCTCAACCCGGAGCGCCCGTCCGCACCCGATATCGATATCGACTTCGACGACCGCCGCCGCGGTGAGATGATTCGCTACGCCTCCGACCGCTGGGGTGAGGACAAGATCGCCCAGGTCATCACCTTCGGCACGGTGAAGACCAAGCAGGCGATTAAGGACTCCGCCCGCGCCTGGTACGGCCAGGCCGGTTTTCAGATGGCCGACCGGATCACCAAGGCCCTGCCGCCAGCGATCATGGCCAAGGACATCGAGCTCAAGGGCATCAAGGACCCGGAGCACCCGCGCTACGCGGAGGCCGCCGAGGTCCGCCAGCTCATCGACACCGACCCGCAGGTCAACAAGATCTACGAGGACGCCCTCGGCCTGGAGGGAGTGGTGCGCCAAGCGGGCGTGCACGCCTGTGCCGTGATTATGTCCAGCGTGCCGCTGCTGGACTGCATCCCGATGTGGAAGCGCAAGCAAGATGGCGCGCTGATCACCGGCTGGCCGTACCCGGCCTGTGAGGCCATCGGCCTGCTGAAGATGGATTTCCTGGGGCTGCGCAACCTCACCGTCATCGGTGATGCGATCGACAACATCAAGAAGAACCGGGGCGAGGACTTCGACCTCGAAGGCCTGGCCACTGAGGACAAGTCCACCTATGAGCTGCTCGCCCGCGGCGACACCCTAGGCGTGTTCCAGCTGGACTCCGGCGGCATGCAGGAGCTGCTGAAGCGCATGCAGCCCACCGGCTTCAACGACATCGTCGCCGCACTCGCGCTCTACCGACCGGGCCCGATGGGCGTGAAGGCGCACTGGGAGTACGCGGACCGCAAGAACGGGCGCAAGCCGATCACCCCGATCCACCCGGAGCTGGAGGAACCACTCCAAGAGATCCTGGAGGAGACCTACGGCCTCATCGTGTACCAGGAGCAGATCATGAGGATCTCGCAGAAGGTCGCGAACTACACCGCTGGCCAGGCAGATGGTTTCCGCAAGGCCATGGGTAAGAAGAAGCGTGAGGTCCTGGACCAGGAGTACGAGACCTTCTCCGGCGGCATGATCGACAATGGCTACTCCAAGGACGCCATCGACACGCTGTGGAACACGATCCTGCCGTTCGCGGACTACGCGTTCAATAAGTCCCACGCCGCGGGCTACGGGCTGGTCTCCTTCTGGACGGCCTACCTCAAGGCCAACTACACCGCCGAGTACATGGCCGCTCTGCTGACCTCGGTGTCTAACCAGAAGGACAAGTCCGCGATCTACCTCGCCGACTGCCGCCACCTGGGCATCAAGGTGCTCTCCCCGGACGTCAACGAGTCCGCCTTCACCTTCCAGTCCGTTGGCGAGGACATCCGCTTCGGCCTGGGCGCGGTCCGCAACGTCGGCGAGGACGTCGTCGAGTCCATCATCGCCAGCCGCGAGGAGAAGGGCGACTTCAAGGACTTCTCCGACTACCTGGACAAGATCGACGCCGTCGCCGCCTCCAAGCGCGTCACCGAATCCCTGATTAAGGCGGGCGCCTTCGACTCCCTCGGGCACCCGCGCAAGGGCCTCGTCCTCGTCCACGAGGACGCCGTCGACGCCGTCGTCGCGACGAAGAAGGCCGCCGCCAAGGGGCAGTTCGACCTCTTCGCCGGCCTGGGTGCCGAGGAGGCCGGGGACGTCTTCAAGGTCGAGGTCCCGGACCAGGAGTGGGAGCGCAAGCACGAGCTCGCCCTGGAGCGCGACATGCTGGGCCTGTACGTGTCCGGCCACCCCTTGGACGGCTTCGAGGACGCCCTGGACGCCCAGATCGACACCCCGCTGCCCACCGTGCTTTCCGGCGAGCTGCCGAATAACAAGGACGTCAAGATCGGCGGCATCATCTCCAGCGTCGAACGGCGCGTGGACCGCAACGGTGCGCCCTGGGTCATCGCCACCCTGGAAGACCAGCACGGCGCGCAGGTGGAACTGCTCGTCTTCGCGAAGACTTACCAGATGGTCGCCCCGCAGATCGTGGAGGACAACATCGTGCTCGCGAAGGCGAAGATCCGCTACCGCGACGACCGCATGAGCATCTTCTGCGAGGATCTGAAGTCCGCCGAGCTCTCCATCGGTGCTGGCACCGGCGTTCCGCTGCGGCTGAACATTCGCGTCGACCAGGCCACCCCGGAGAATATGCAGCGACTCAAGCAGGTGCTGAGCAACAACAAGGGCGACTCGGACGTCTACCTCACCCTCATCGACGGCGAGCAGGAGGTGCAGTTCCTCCTCGGCCCAGAGATGCGGGTGACCAAGTCCCCGGCGCTGATGGGCGACCTGAAGGCCAGCACCTGGGAGGGCATCTTCGCCTAAAACCCAGGTAGCCCCGGCCCAGAAACACCACGAGCAGGAAAACAACACCCAGTGAGCAAGAAGAAGCAGACCCCCGAGGCGGAGGGCGCAGAAGAGTTCACCCGCCTCGCGCCCTACCGCCGACCCACGGCGAGCGAGTGGCAGGCGGAGCTCGAGATCAAGCGCTCCACCTTCATCGGACTGCTGCGGCAAACCCCGACGGAGGCCGAGGCGCGCGCTTTCATCGACGAGGTTCGGGACCGCTACCCGGATGCCCGCCATCACTGCAGCGCCTACCTCGTCCATCAGGACGGCGCGCAGCCCATCGAGCGTTCCAGCGACGACGGCGAGCCCGCCGGCACCGCCGGGCAGCCCATGCTCGAGGTGCTGCGCGGCAGCGGGGCGCTGGATATCACCGCCGTGGTCGTCCGCTACTTCGGCGGCGTGCTGCTCGGCACCGGTGGTCTGGTCCGCGCCTACCACGACGCCACCAAGGCCGCGCTCGATGAGGTCACCTGGGTCACGCGCACCCAGCTGGAGCTCTACCGCGTGGAGCTCAACCACGATGAGGCCGGGCGCGTGGAGTCCGAGATCCGCAACGCCGGCTACCAGATCCTAGAGACTGACTACGCCGCCAAGGTCGGCTTCCTCATCGCCGGGGACGATGCGTTAGCTACCCACCTGGCCAGCTGGACCCAAGGCCGCGTGGAACCCACCCGCGCGGGCCAACGTTGGGTAGATTTACCCACCGGAAGCTAAAACTTTTCCCAGGCACCCCGGCGCCCCGGTGAGCACCCGGGCCACAACACCAAGAACGCGATAGAGGAAGAAGCACCATGACCCTCAGCCCCTACGGAGACAACCCGATCGCCCAGCGCAAGGCCGCCGTGCGCAAGCACTCCAAGGCCATCCAGATCACCGCTGGCGTCGGCGGCGGACTCATCGTCCTGGGCGCCCTCACTGGCGCCGGCATGGGCTTCATCATCACCGTCCTGGTGATCTCCCTGATCGTCGCCGGCTACAACGGCTGGCAGATCAACAAGATCATCAACCAGAAGGACAACTGGTAAACCATGGTCCGCGTCGACGCCTGGGTCTGGGCCGTCCGGCTCACCAAGACCCGCGCGCAGGCAGCGGCCGCATGTCGCGCCGGGCATGTGAAAATCAACGGCGAATCGGTCAAACCCGCCCAGCACGTGGCCGTGGGGGACCAGGTGCGGGTGTGGGTCAACCACCGGGAACGCATCGTCGAGGTCGCGGAGCTGCTGCACAAGCGGGTGGGGGCGCCGGTGGCGCAGAAGGCCTATATCGACCACTCGCCGCCACCGCCGCCCAAGGAGATCATCGCCTCCATGCCGCGGCGTGACCCCGGGGCCGGGCGCCCAACCAAGAAGGAACGCCGCCAGCTGGATAAGTTCATGCGCAACCAGCGGCGCCGCTGAATTTGGTAGCGGCGCCGAGGCGAGCCGCGGCGCTAAAGCTAGCGGGGATCACCCCTGGGCGTAGACGCCCAGCGGCAACAACTGGGCAGGGTCAGCGCGCTCAGGAGCGCGCAGCGGGGGAGTAGACCTGCTGGCCGAGCTGCTGCCAACGGTTGCCGAGGCGCCCCGGCCGGGTCTCGATATTCTCCCCGATGTGCACGGTGCGGCGGATATGGTCCCGGCCGTAGGTAAACAGCAGCAGGTCGTCGATGAGGCGCACCTGCCCGGGCTCGAATGGGTAGGCCATCGCCTCGTTGAGCGCGGCGATCCGATCCGAGTCCAGCAGCTCCTTGAGCTCCGCGACGGTGGTGATGCCGTGGGCGGCCAGCATCGCGATCGCCCAACCGTAGTAATCCGCCCGCGAGGTGGGGTAGGAGTTGCCCAGCAGGCGGGTGAGCAGGCCCGGCAGCGAGCGGGTGTCGAGCTCGGTGGCGTCCTGCTCCTGCGTGCGGGCGTCGACGATGCGGGCGATCTTGTCGAACTGCTCGTCGGCGAGCTCGATGAGCCCGGCGGCGAGCGTGAAAGCCCGGTCCACCTCCGGGTTGCCGGACATCTCCGGGTTCTTGTAGCGCATATCGTGCTCGAACTCGGCCCACGCGTGCTGCAGCACGGTGCGCAGCTGCACCTCCACGCGCCGGCCGAGTTGCTCTGAGTACCCGATCACGTGGTGGGAGGCGTAACCGAAGCGCCCGCTCTTGGCGGTTTCGGCGGCCTTGTCGACCACGGTGTCGATGGCGAAGATGGTGCTCACCGCCGCGAGTAGCTGCTCGATCTCGCCGGAGTGGAAGGTGGTCACCCGGATGCCGACGATATCGTGGGCGCTCGCGAAGTCCTGATATTCCGGGTAGTTGGGGTTCTTCAGCTTCGCGACGAAGCTGGAACGGTCCTTCAATCTCACCGAGACCTGGTCGAAGCTGATGCCCGCATCGTCGAGCGCGGGGGCGACGAGCTCTTTCGTTTCGCGCTCGGCGGCCGGGTGCTGGTCGAGCCAGGCGTCGTAGTCCTTCAGAGACTCGGCGATGGCGCTAGCGGAAGGCGAGGTGGAGTTTCCCATGCCCCAGATTCTAAGCCACCGCATGCAGGGGCCGCGGAGAGCGGTTTCTAGAGGAAGTCGAAGGCCACGCAGAAGCCAGTGCGCAGGTCGAAGGGGCCGTGCCAGTCGCGGCGCTCGATGGCCAATGGCAGCGGGCAGACCTGCACGCGCTCGCCGGAGACGTAGAACGCCACCACCCCATCCAAGACCCTTTCCATCCGCTCCGCGAGCCCCTGGGCCAGCCTCGGGTGGGTCAGCATCGCGGTCGGTGGCGGGGTGCCCGCGGCTCCGTTGAGCTCCACCCAGCCGTAATCCCGGGAATCGAGGCGCCGGATGCAGTAGGAATCACCGGCTTCGCCCACCACCTCGCTGATGCTGTCTGCGGTCTCACCCCACAGCTGCAGGAGCGTGTGATAATCCTTCTCCGAGAACTCCGGCAGTTCCGCGGTGAAGCCGGAACCCACGGGCACCCGCACCGGGCGGCTATAGCAGGCCTCCGGCAGGCGGGTCAGCCGAGCCATCCCGGGCAAGCTGCGACCCGCAGGCCTCGTCGGTCCGGACGTGCACTGCGTGGCCACCTCCGTGGCAGTCACGATCGTGGTCCCGGTTCGGTGCGTGGTTCTGTGCGTTGTCACTGTGCTCGTCATGACAGTGTTAGACAACGCGGGCGCCCATTTGGTTCCCGGCAACGGCGGAAAACCCAAAAATTCTTTCGGAAGCCACCCACCGCGCCGGGGAGTTAGCCCTGCACTCCCAGCTTGTTAAGCAGTTCCTCGAAGGTCCAGATCGCCAGCTCCTGGCCCTGTTCCTGCAGCTCCCGGGCGCGCTTCTCCTTGCTGGTCACCGTCGCCCACTCGCCGACGATCAGCAGCGTGGTCTTCTTCGTCACGTTCTTCGCGACGATGGCACCGGCATCGGCCAGCATGTCCCAGACCTCGCCCTTGGAGTAAGGCTCCACGTCCCCGGTGATGACCACCGTTTCGCCGAAGACGGGGCCGTCCACGTCCGCCTCCGTGTTCTGCTCCGGCACCTTGTCTGGTGTGGCCACCCGGTCCCAGGGGGCGCGCCGGTTGCCGCCCTTCCCGCCGCTCTTCTTCGCTGTCTCCTTTGTTGACGACGACGCCGGCGCGGCCGCTGGTGCTGTGGAGGTTCCCGCCGCTGGGGCGTCTGCCTCGAAGGAGGCCGCCCAGTCTGCTGCCTCGATGGTCGCGACGTCGACGTCGAAACCGGCCTGCAGGCGGGAAAGTTGCTCGTCGATCTCGGTCAGCATCTCCGCCTCGCCGGGGAAGAAGTGAACGGTGGCGGGGTTCAGGCGTGCCTCGTCGAAGCTCCGGATGAAGCCGTTGGTGCGGGCCTCAGCAAGCAGGAAGTGCAACCAACCCGGCGAGCTGGCGGTCGGCGCCGAGATGCGCCAACCCAGCAGTTGCTCCGGTGCGATGGCGAGATCGGGGGAGAGGGAGCGGGCGAGCAGCGAACGGTGGACCTGAATGCCGTCGCTGGTGATGGTGATCGAGGAGTCCGTCATGGCTTCGACGCTACCCGATGGAGCTAGGCACAGGACACGTGAGCGACTAGGCTTCTAAAGCTATGAAGATCTCAGCAGTTTCCAGCTCTGGACGGCGCGCCCTCGTGGTGTGCCTGGCCGCAGGGCTCGTCCTGTCCGCTTGCTCGAAGGAAGAGGAAGCGTCGAAGGATGAGAAGTCCACCTCGACCACCACCTCGCAGGCCGGCGCGAAGAGGTCCGAGGACAAGGACAAGAAGAAGGCCGAAGAAAAGAAGGCTGAGGAGAAGAAGGCCGCCGAAAAGAAGAAGGCGGAGGAAGAGAAGAAGGCGGAAGCCGAGAAGAAGCAGGCAGAGGCCAAGAGGGCAGAGGCAGCCAAGCAGGCCCAGCAGGAGCAGGCGAAGGAGCAGCCCAAGGCCCCGGGCGGCGCCCCGGCCCAGGGCAACGCGGGGAATGACGAGAAGGAGATCCGCGACCTCGTCATGGGCATGAACGCCCACGTCAACAACCCGCACGCCTACATGAACTACCGCCGTGACAACGCCTGCCAGCGCGTCCGCAACGAGGTCGGCGACGGCGCCTTCGACGAGGCAGCGAACAACCTCGCCGGGACCGGCCTGAACCTGATCCCGCGCATCGACAGCATCAACAGCGTGAAGGTCAACGGCAACACCGCGCGCGTCGAGACCACCGCAAGCGCACAGGGCCAGGCCCAGCCAGCGCCGATTGACCTGGTTAAGGAAGGCGGGCGCTGGAAGTTTTGCGGCTAGCTAGCATCGCACGTAAGGCGCACCCGGTCTCGGCGGTATTTCTTCTCGCGATGCTCGCCTACGGCGTTGTCGGTGTGCTGTGGGGGCTGTGGCACCCGACCGTTGACGTTGAGGTGACCGCCAACGGTGCGCTCGACCCCGTGCCCGGTACCGAGGACGCCAGCTTCGTGGGCTTTGCGTGCTTCGTCATCGTCAGCGGCCTGCTGGCCTTTGCCGTTGCCGGCTGGTCTTTCCTCACCAAACCGCGCGGACCGGCCATGATGGTCTGGACCACGCTCGTGGTGTTCTCCGGCACCTGGTGGGCCTTCGCGATTGGGGCGCGGATCACCAGCTGGATGAATACCCTGCCCGAGGGGCACCCCGCCCCGGGGGATGTGATCCACTTGGCCAGCGCCGATATCTCGCTGACCGCGCTGCTGCTGCCGATGACTATCGCGCTGGTTTTCTACTGGTGCGCGTCTGTGATGAGCGACAGCGAGACCTTCAGCGATAGTGCGGCTTCGGCCGAGAACTAGCCGCCGAGCTCTTCTTTGACCTGCGTGAATACCGCATCGAGCTCTGCGGGGCGCGCGAATTCCGCGGGCATGGCCACGTTCGCCTGGGCGTAGGCCTGCCGCGCCAGGTCAGTTTCTCCCATCGCCAGCTGGGCGCGAGCCTCCGCCAGCAGCGCGAAGGCCTCCTTGACCGGGTGCCCCAACTGCTCGAAGGCGCTGGTTGCCCGGCGCGCGAAGTCCACGGCCGCCCCGCCCTCGGTGAATTGGGCCATCGTGAGCAGCCACTCGGCGACGTGCCACTCCTTGCCCTCCTCTTGGCTGGCCTCGATCAGCTCCCAGGAGCGGCGGAGGTACGCGGTCGCGGCGTCCTCGTCGAGGTAGGCCAGAGTCTGGAAGACCTCGGCGGCATCCAGCAGCCGGCCGGATGCCTTCAACAATTCGGCCCGGCGGTGCTGAAGGTCGAAAACCTCTTCGGCCAGCCCCAGGCGCAGGCCCGCGAAGGTGGCGATCGCGTAGCAGGAGGCGGTGCGCTGGTCATTGGGGGTCATCTCCGACCAGTGGATCACTGACCGTGCGGTGTCCCAGGCCTCCTCGAAGAGGTTGTTTTCGAAGGCGGACTGGGCGATGGCCTCCTGCAAATCCAGCAGGATGGGGCCGACGGGGACGCCGTCGACCCAGGTGACCATGTCGTGGGAGAGCTGCCAGGCTTCCCCCGCGTGGTCCTGGGAGAAGTACACGCGGGAGGTGAGCTCCGCGTGGCGCATCGCGATGACCGGGGCGTCCATGATGCGGGCCAGCTCCACGCAGCGTGCCCAGTGCTCGGCCACGCCCGCCTCGTC
Source organism: Candidatus Corynebacterium intestinavium (assembly GCA_019120635.1). Classification (GTDB taxonomy): domain Bacteria; phylum Actinomycetota; class Actinomycetes; order Mycobacteriales; family Mycobacteriaceae; genus Corynebacterium; species Corynebacterium intestinavium. Next base: position 16,241 of record DWUR01000022.1, read on the forward strand.
GCCTTCCAGCAGGGCGAAGTGCCCCAGCATGTCGTGGGCGTCGAAGCGGGAGACTGAGGTGGTGTCTGGGCTGCTCAGCACCTCGCTGGCCAGGGCGTAGGCCTGCTGCTTGCGGCCGGAGAACCAGTGGCGCTGGGCGTACCAGAGCAAGCGGTCAGCCTCGGTGGGGTAGGCGGTTCCGAAGCGGCGCACTAGCCCGGCGAAGACCTCTGCCAGCTGCTCGCTGACATTCACCGCGACTGAGTATGCGGTCGTGGCGGCGGTGGCGAGCTTCACCGCATCGGGGCGGTCGATGCTCTCACCGCGTATGGTCGGTTCCTCGCCAACAGTGGGGGAATCCGGGGTGGGGCGCCAGGCATGGAAATCCTCAAGCAGAGCGCGCAGCCGGTCCTCGGGCTCGCCGAGCGGGTACACGGAGGGTTCATCCTGGTTGAGCGCATGGAATGCCAGGTGAGCCTTGCCGACGAGCATGAGCGCATGGTCACCGCGGCTGTCCGCCCAGGCGTTGAGCTCGCTGAGCGCGGCGATGGCCTCGTCGGTCATGCCCATGACATCCGCGGCGCCGGCGCGCAGGAAGTAGAACTCACCGACGAGCTCGGGGCTGACGTCCTCGGCGGTGGCGAGCCAGTGGAAGCGGGCGAATTCGCTCATCTGTCGCCAGGCGGTGCGCCCCTGAGCGACATCGTGGGCGCTATCGGCCAACAATGCGTTCAAAGTCAGTGGCATGCCCCATGAACCTCCGGAAACCTGGCTTGATTAGAATAAGGATCACCCTAGCAACCCACCATTTTTAGCCCCTTTAAGGGAGAGGATCTGGCATGCTCCAGCGCATTGATCTTCGAGGCACCACACCCACCACCGCGCAGCTTCGGCGGGCGCTGCCCCGCGGCGGCACGGATATTGATGCGGTGCTGCCGACCGTTTCGCCCGTCGTTGAGGACGTCAAGGCCCATGGCGTGGCGGCGACGAATAAGTACTCCCAGAAATTCGACGGCTGCGTCCCGGCGAGCCTCCGGGTGCCGGCCGAGGTCATCGAGCAGAGCCTGGAAACCCTGGAGCCGAAGGTGCTGGACGCGCTCAAGGAGGCGATCCGCCGCGTGCGGGCCTTCCACGAGGCGCAGCGTCCGGAGGACCAGGACGTCGAGATCGCCGAAGGTGGTGTGGTTTCCGAGCGATGGATCCCCGTCGAGCGCGTGGGGCTGTACGTACCGGGTGGCAAGGCCGTGTACCCGTCCAGCGTGATCATGAATGCCGTTCCCGCCCAGGCCGCGGGCGTGGGCAGCCTCGTGGTGGCCTCCCCGCCGCAGGCGGATAACGGCGGCTGGCCGCACCCCACGATCCTCGCGGCCTGCAAGCTGTTGGGCGTGGACGAGGTCTGGGCCGTGGGCGGTGCGCAGGCCATCGCGCTGCTGGCTTATGGCGATGAGAACCTGGAGCCGGTGGACATGGTCACCGGACCGGGCAATATCTTCGTCACCGCTGCCAAGCGCCTGTGCCGCTCCGTCGTCGGTATCGACGCGGAGGCCGGTCCCACCGAGATTGCGGTCCTGGCCGACGAGTCCGCCGACCCGGTGCAGGTGGCTTATGACCTGATCAGCCAGGCCGAGCACGACCCGATGGCGGCCTCCGTGCTGATCACGAACTCCGAGGATCTCGCCGACGCGGTCGACCGCGAGATCGCCGAGCGCTACCAGGTGACCCACAACTCCGAGCGCGTCGCCGAGGCCCTGCAGGGTCAGCAGAGCGGCATCGTGCTCGTCAGTGACGAGGAGGAGGCCATCCGCGTGGCCAATGCCTACGCCGCCGAGCACCTGGAGATCCACACGAAGGACGACACCGGCACCGCGAAGAAGATCATCAACGCCGGCGCGATCTTCATCGGGCCGTACAGCCCGGTGCCGCTGGGCGACTACGCCGCGGGCAGTAACCACGTCCTGCCGACCAGCGGCAGCGCCCGGCACTCCTCGGGCCTGTCCACCCACACTTTCCTCAAGTCCGTGCACGTCGTGAACTACAACGAGCAGGCCCTGCAGGAGGTCTCCGAGACCGTGATCGCCCTCGCGGACGCCGAGCGTCTCCCCGCCCACGGGGAAGCGATCAAGGCCCGCACCAACCCAGATTGGACCAACCGTGGTTAATCTCCCGATCCGTGAAGAATTCCAGGGCAAGTCCGCCTACGGCGCGCCCCAGCTGACCGTCAAGAACCAGCTGAACACGAACGAAAACCCCTACCCGCCGAGCGAGGCCATCGTCGAGGACCTCGTCGCCGAGGTCCGCGCGCTCGGTGCCGGGCTGAACCGTTACCCGGAGCGCGACGCCGTCGAGCTGCGCGCGGACCTGGCCGAATACATCACCGCTCAGACGGGCGTGGCGGTCACCAAGGACAACCTGTGGGCGGCCAACGGCTCCAACGAGATCCTGCAGCAGCTCCTGCAGGTCTTCGGTGGGCCGGGACGCAGCGTGCTGGGGTTCGTGCCCAGCTACTCCATGCACCCGATCCTCGCGGCGGGCACCCAGACCGAGTTCATCGCCATCGACCGCGACCCGGCCCAGGGCTTCGCGATCGACGTGGAGAAGGCGGTGGCGGCCATCGAAGAGCACCAGCCGAATATCGTCTTCGTCACGACCCCGAATAACCCGACCGGCGGCATCACCCCGCTGGGGGACATCCGCCGCATCCTCGACGCCGCCCCGGGGATCGTCATCATCGACGAGGCGTACGCCGAGTTCTCCGACGAGCCGAGCGCCTGCACCCTGCTGGCGGACTACCCGGCCAAGCTCGTGGTCTCCCGCACGATGAGCAAGGCCTTCGACTTCGCCGGTGGTCGCCTGGGCTACTTCGTGGCCGATCCGGCTTTCATTGAGGCAGTCATGCTGGTGCGACTGCCGTACCACCTCTCGACGCTGAGCCAGGCCGCCGCCCGGGTGGCGCTGCGCCACCGGGAGGACACGCTGGCCACCGTCGCCACCCTCAGCGAGCAGCGGGATCGCGTTGCCGCCGAGCTGAAGGAACTCGGCTACGAGGTCGTCGACTCGCACTCCAACTTCATCTTCTTCGGCGGACTGCAGGACAGTCACCGCACGTGGGAGGCATTCTTGGACCAGGACGTCCTCATCCGCGACGTCGGCATCCCCGGCTGGCTGCGCGTGACGATCGGCCTGCCGGAAGAAAACGAAGCCTTCCTGGCCGCAGCGGCAGCAGTGAAAGGAAAGAACTAACTATGAGCAACACCTTCGAGGACCGGATCGGACGCGCCCAGCGTAAAACCAGCGAGTCCGATATCTCGGTGAGCATCAATCTGGACGGCAGCGGGAAGACCGACATCTCCACCGGGCTGCCCTTCTTCGACCACATGCTCACCGCGCTGGGTGCGCACGGCTCCTTTGACCTTGAGGTCAAGGCGGTCGGCGACGTCGCGATTGACGCCCACCACACCGTCGAGGACACCGGCATCGTCCTGGGACAGGCCCTCGGCGAGGCGCTCGGGAACAAGGCCGGCATTCGCCGCTTCGGTGACGCGTTCATCCCGATGGACGAGTGCCTCGCCCACGCGGCCGTCGACGTCTCGGGCCGGCCGTACTACGTCGGCACCGGTGAGCCGGATGCCATGGTGCACACGGTCATCGGCGGCCACTACGCGACCGTGATCAACCAGCACTTCTTCGAAACCCTGGCCCTCAACGCCCGGATCGCCCTGCACGTGCGCTGCCTGTACGGCCGCGACCCGCACCACATCACCGAAGCCGAGTACAAGGCCGTGGCCCGAGCGCTACGCGCCGCCGTGGAGCGCGACGAGCGCGTGACGGGCATCCCGTCCACCAAGGGCGCCTTGTAGGATCGAGGCCGCACGCGCCCCAGCCGTGTGGCCTGGGCGGGTGAGATGCCCGTCGCCGAAATAGACCAGCAGATTTTCAACCCCGTGCGCACCACGTACGGAGGAAGGAAGGATGACCTTGCCTATTCGCCCGAAGGCACTCCCGGCGGCAGAGCTCGCCAAGATCGAATCCGTGTGGCAGGCCCCGGGGCTCAAAGCCACGTTGATTTCAGTGTTCTGTGCCTTCGGCGGGTGGGCGATCCTCCTGTCGGTAATCCCGCTGGCCATCATCGAGGCCGGGGGATCCGAGACGATGGCCGGTGCCAGTACCGGCATCTTCATGGGGGCCACCGTGGCCACCCAGTACTTCACCCCACGCATCCTGCGGAAAGTGGGCTATTTCCCCGTCATGGCCGCGGCCGGCTTATTGCTCGGCCTTCCCGCGCTGCTGCACATCGGCTCGATGTCCAATGAAGCAGTGATCGCCGTGGCCGTCATCCGCGGCATCGGCTTCGGTGCCGTCACGGTGGCGGAGGCCGCGCTGATCGCGGATCTCGTGCCGCTGCACCTGCTTGGCCGCTCCAACGGCATCTTTGGAGTCTTCGTGGGCAGCAGCCAGCTCATCGGCTTCCCGCTGGGCATGTGGGTTTATGACAACTACGGCTCCGCGGTCTACGTGCTTGCTGCCGTCTACGCCGTGATCGGTGCCGCCGCCGCGCTGGGGCTGCCGGTGGAGTCCAAGGAAGTCACCGAGGCGACCCACGAAACCACCGAGGTTGAAAAGCCCGCCGCTCCACGGGTCGCCACCTGGAAGCTGGCGACCGTCCCCGGGCTGCTCATCGGTGTCGCCGCCGTGGGCTTTGCGGCGTTCAGTAACTTCCTGGCACCCGCCGCCGCCAAGATCGACCCCGCTATCGCCGCCACGGTCGCTGGTCTCACCCTGGCGGTATTGGGAGCGGCACAGACGCTCGCGCGCGCGTTCTCCGGCTGGTGGTCCGACCGCTTGGGACAGCCGGGCAGCCTGGCCGTGGCCTCTCTCATCTTCGCCCTCGCCGGCGTGCTGGGCGCGGCTGTGACCATCAACATGGAGCCCACCGGCCGCCTGCTGGTGGCTTGCGCCCTGCTGACCGCCGCAATCTTCGGTACTGGTTTCGGCCTGGCACAGTCCGAGGCCCTGCTGCTGCTCTTCTACCGCCTGCCGCGCGACCGCTCTGCCGAGGCCTCCGCTCTGTGGAACATGTCATTCGACTCCGGCACCGGAGTCGGCTCAATCCTGCTGGGCATCGTGGCCTCTAGCTTCGCCTTCCAGGGCGCCTTCATCGGCGCCGGTATCGTCATCCTCGTCGGCCTGGGCCTGGTCATCCTGGACCGCTTTATGGGCCAGCACCGCGTCGTGGACACCGGAAACGTCCGTACCCGTCTGCGCCGCGTGACCAACCGGGTGCGCGTTCGTCGCCGCTAGGCGCCCGGGTACAATACGGGGCTATGGAAACACAGTCCACAGAAGCGAATTCCAGCACAGCCACCCCTGCTGAAAAGGGCGCCCCGACGGCCACCGGAGGGCGGCGGCCCAGCGTCGCATTGTTGGACTACGGCAGCGGCAATATCCGCTCCGCACAGCGCGCCATCGAGCGGGCCGGTGCGTTGGTCACCGTCACCAACGACCCGAAGACCGTGCTGAACGCCGACGGCCTCCTCGTGCCCGGCGTGGGGGCGTTCGCCAGCTGCATGAACGGCCTGCGCAAGGTCCAGGGGGCCCGACTCATCGGGGAGCGGCTCGCCGGTGGCCGCCCGGTGCTCGGCATCTGCGTGGGCATGCAGATCCTCTTCGAGCACGGCGTCGAGTTCGCCGACGGCGTCCACGGCAGCTCGGAGATCGAGGGCGCGGGGCAGTGGCCCGGCACCGTCCGCCGCCTCGACGCGAAGATCCTGCCGCACATGGGCTGGAACACCGTGGACGTCGACTCCGCGGGTAGCCAGATGTTCGACGGACTCCCGGCCGACGAGCGCTTCTACTTCGTCCACTCCTATGGGGTCCAGGAGTGGGAGCTGCACACCGACGGCCGGACCCGCGCGCCCCTGGTCCACTGGGCCCAGCACGAGGACTGCCGCTTCGTCGCAGCCGTGGAAAACGGCCCGCTGTGGGCCACCCAGTTCCACCCGGAGAAGTCCGGTGACGCGGGTGCGCACCTGCTGCGCAACTGGGTCAAGACCCTCTAGTTGCACGGTCCCGGCACTGCGCTGGCAGGCCGGGGCTACACTGATCCTTTAATAGCTAAATCCACCCCGTGGCGAGAAAGTGAAAAACATGTCCCACAACAACACCACCGCTTTGACTCTCCTTCCCGCCGTCGACGTCTCCGAGGGCCAGGCCGTCCGCCTTGTCCAGGGCGAGGCCGGCACGGAGACCAGCTACGGCGCGCCGATCGAGGCCGCCATGGCCTGGCAGAACGCCGGGGCCGAGTGGATTCACCTCGTCGACCTCGACGCCGCCTTCGGTCGCGGGAGCAACTTCGAGATCATCCGCGAGGTCACCCAGGCAATGGACCTGAAGGTCGAGCTCTCCGGCGGCATCCGCGACGACGCCTCCCTCGAGAGCGCCCTGTCCACCGGCTGCGAGCGCGTGAACATCGGAACCGCCGCGCTGGAGAACCCGGAGTGGTGCAAGAAGATCATCCAGGAACACGGGGATAAGGTCGCCATCGGCCTGGACACCCGTGAGGTCGACGGCGAGTGGCGCCTACGCGGCCGTGGCTGGACCAGCGACGGCGGCAACCTGTGGGAGGTCCTCGAGCGCCTCGACGCCGAGGGAGTCTCTCGCCTCGTCGTTACCGACGTCTCCCGCGACGGCATGCTGAACGGCCCGAACGTCGAGCTGCTGCGCGAGGTATCGGCAGCGACGTCCGCGCCGGTCGTCGCGTCGGGCGGCATCTCCAGCCTGGATGACATCCGAGCACTCGCCGCCGTCGTCGACGAGGGCGTGGACTCCGCGATCGTCGGTAAGGCCCTGTACGCAGGCAAATTCACGCTCGAGGAGGCGCTGCGGGTCGCCCGCGGTCAGGAGGACTAATGACAGAATCTCTCGACACCCGCGCGCTGCTGGCCATCGCCGAAGCCGCGGTCGACGAAGCGGAGGCCACCTTCACGGCCGCCGTCGGTGCGGATCCCGAGGTCATCAAGAGCCCCGGCGATTTCGCGACCGAGGCCGACCTCAAGGTGGAGCGGCAGCTGCGCAACCTGCTGAGCCAGTACACCGGCTTCCCGGTTCACGGTGAGGAGTATGGCACCGTCATGCCGGGCGAACTGCCGGGCGAAGCGCCGGAATACAACCCCGGTGACAAGAGCGCGGACGCCCTCGACGGCCCGCGTCGGCGTCGTCGGGAACTCATCGACGAGGAACCGGAGACCTTCTGGGTCGTCGATCCGATCGACGGCACCGCGAACTACGCGGTGGGCAACCCGTTCTGCTGCATCCTCGTCTCCCTGATCCACCAGGGTGAGACCCTGCTGTCGGTGACCGAGATGCCGTTGCTGGGTCGCCGCATCACCGCGCATAAGGATCACGGGCTGTTCGTGGACGGCAACCCCGCCCGGCCGATGCCGCCCTCGGATGCGGGCGTGACACAGATCAGCTTCGGCTCGATCCTGTCCCAACGTCGCGGCAACCTGCCGATTTCCTACCGCCAGGACATGCTCAACGAGATCGGCAAGTCCTATCCGCGCATGCGCGTCACCGGCTCGGTGGGCATTGACCTGGCGTTTACCGCCGCTGGTGTCTTTGGCGGCACAGTGACCTTCAGCCCGAACCTGTGGGATAACGCTGCAGGCATCTTGGCCGTGGAGGCTAATGGTGGCGTGGCAACCGACTTCGCGGGGAACCCGTGGCGGCCGGGCGTCTCCGGTCTGGTGGCCGGGGAACCGGACGTGCACGCCACCCTGCTGGAACACATTCAAAACGTGCCGATCGGCACCGCTGCGCGCACCGCGCAGGAGATCATGGACCGAGGTGGAATTCAATGAGCGTCAGTGTGCGCGTCATTCCGTGCCTGGACGTGGCGAACGGCCGCGTCGTCAAGGGCGTGAACTTTAAGAACCTGCGCGACGCCGGCGACCCGGTGGAGCTCGCGAAGCGCTACGACGAAGAGGGCGCCGACGAGCTGACCTTCCTGGACGTCTCCGCGTCCAAGGAGGGCCGCGGCACGATGCTGGACGTCGTCCGCCGCACCGCGGACCAGATCTTCATCCCGCTCACCGTCGGCGGCGGGGTTCGTTCCGTCGAGGACGCCGACGCCCTGCTGCGCGCGGGCGCCGATAAGGTCTCCGTGAATTCCTCGGCGGTGGCGAACCCGGAGCTGCTCCGCGAGCTGTCCACCCGCTTCGGCGCCCAGTGCGTCGTGCTTTCCGTGGACGCCCGCCGCTGCGATGACCAGCCTTCCGGCTACGAGGTCACCACGCACGGCGGCACCAAGTCCGCCGGCCTGGACGCCGTGGCCTGGGCCAAGAAGGGCGAGGAGCTGGGAGTGGGGGAGATCTTACTCAACTCCATGGACGCCGATGGCACCAAGGACGGCTTCGACACCGAGATGCTCGCTGCGGTGCGCGAGGTCGTGTCCATCCCGGTCATCGCCTCCGGTGGTGCGGGTGCAGCCAGCCACTTCCCGCCGGCCGTTGCGGCAGGTGCGAACGCGGTCCTGGCGGCCAGCATCTTCCACTTCGGCGAGGTCAGCATCCGCGAGGTCAAGGACGCGCTCGCGGAGGACTATGAGGTGCGCCGTTGAGTTCTGCAGCCCTCGACCCCGCCATCGCCGGGCGCCTGAAGCGCAACGCTGACGGGCTCGTCGCCGCCGTCGTGCAGGACGCGACCACCGGGGACGTCCTGATGCAGGCCTGGATGAACGACGAGGCCCTCGCGCTGACCCTGGCCACCCGCAAGGGCACCTACTGGTCCCGGTCTCGGCAGCAGCTGTGGGTCAAGGGGGAGACCAGTGGGCACACGCAGGCGGTCGTGGAGGCGCGGCTCGACTGCGATGGCGACACGGTGCTGCTGAAGGTTAATCAGACCGGTGCGGCGTGCCACACCGGAACCTCCACCTGCTTCGATTCGGATAGGTTGCTCTAAAACATGGCTACAGCGCAGGGCAGTTTCCAGGAGATGACGACCCGCGAGGAGTTCCGTTCCTTGGCGGCGGAACACCGCGTGGTTCCGGTGGTGTACAAGGTGCTGGCCGATGGGCTGTCCACCCTGAACACCTATCGCGTGCTGGCCGAGGACCGGCCGGGCACGTTCCTCTTCGAGTCCGCCCCGAGTGGGAAGTCCTGGAGCCGCTGGTCGATCATCGGCACCGGGGCGCGCGCCGCACTTGTCGCGAAGGGGAAGGACGCCCGCTGGATCGGCCAGGCCCCGGAGGATCTGCCGGCTGCCGAGGATCCGCTCGCGGCGATCAGCGCCACCCTCAAGGCCCTGCACACTGCCCCCATGCCAGGCCTGCCGCCGCTGACCAGCGGCCTGGTCGGCTACCTGGGCTACGACATGGTGCGTTACATCGAGCAGCTACCGGATACCTGCGAGGACGACCTGGACGTCCCCGACCTGGTGCAGATGCTCGTCGACACTCTGGCGGTCGTGGACCACCACGAGGGCAGCATCTGGCTCATCGCCAACGCGGTGAACTGGAATAACTCGCCGGAGCGCGTGGATGCCGCCTACGACGACGCCGTGGCCCGCATCGAGGACATGCTCGGCAAGCTCTCCGGCGCGACCGCAGGCGGCGTCCACACCTACGACAGCGCCGTCGAGCCGCAGGTCCGCCGCCAGCAGACTTCCGAGGTGTACCGCGAGCGCGTGCTGCAGTGCCAGGAGCACATCCGGGCGGGGGATGCGTTCCAGATCGTGCTGAGCCAGCGTTTCGAGATCGACACCGATGTTCCTGCCTTGGACATCTATCGAATGTTGCGGCGCACCAACCCGAGCCCGTACATGTTTCTGATGAACATCCCGAACGAGGACTTTACACAGACCGCGTTTCGGATCGTCGGTTCCTCGCCGGAATCTCTCGTCCGCCTGCAAGGCGGGCACATCAGCACCCACCCGATCGCTGGTTCTCGTCCCCGCGGGGCCACCCCGGAGGAGGACCTGGCCAACGAGCGCGAGCTGCTGGCCGATGAGAAGGAGAACTCCGAGCACTTGATGCTCGTGGACCTGGGGCGCAACGACGTGGGCAAGATCTCGAAGCCCGGCTCGGTGGCGGTGCATGACTTCCGGCATATCGAGCGCTACAGCGCCATCATGCACCTGGTCTCCGGTGTGACGGGCGAGCTCGCGGAGAGCAAGACCGCCGTGGACGCTGCCGCAGCGACCTTCCCGGCTGGCACGCTGTCTGGCTCCCCGAAGCCATCCGCGATGAGTATCATCGACCGGCTCGAGGACACCCGCCGCGGTATCTACGGCGGCACGGTCGGCTACTTCGATTTTTCGGGTAACACCGACCAAGCGATCGCGATCCGATCGGGGCTCTACAAGGACGGCACGGTGTACGTGCAGGCCGGTGCGGGTATCGTTGCGGATTCCGACCCGGCGGCGGAAGACCGCGAGTGCCAGCACAAGGCCGCAGCCGTGCTGCGCGCCGTGGCAGCAGCGGAGACGCTGCGCACGCTCTAGGTTGCGACCGTCCAACGACGTTGACGAGAAGGTAAGAAGGGCATGACGAAGACTGAGAAGCGCATTCGTGGGCTGGCCCAACTGCTGGTGATCCTGGCAGCGGCCGGCGTGTGGGGCTTCGGCCGCATGAACTGGCTGACCACGGAGGTCTTCGACGACAAGTCCGGCGAGTCCACCCACGAGCTCGTGGGCGCGGTGTGGGACCCGGCGGGCACGCCGCTGGCGCTGGCGATGATGGCCGCGCTGATCGCGACGATGGCGGTCCCACCAGTGGTCCGCCGCATCATCGGCGTGCTCATCGCACTGCTGTCTGCTGGCGCGAGCTTCCGAGCCGTGCAGCTCGTTGGGGCGGAGCCTGATCTCTACCGTGCCCAGCAGCTGCTGCGCTCTGGCGTGGCAACGCAGAATTCCAGCAACCCCGAGCAGATCTCCGCCTGGGCCCAGGTGGTGTCCGCGGAAGTGCACAACCTGCCCGTCCTGCTCACCGTCATCGTCGCGATTCTCGGCATGTGTGGCGGGGTGATCCTCGCGATGAAGCCTGGGGGCTCGGACACCGGTTATAGCCGCTATGAGACCCCGGAGCGTCGGCGCGAGGGAGCCAAGCAGGACCTGACGGAGAACCCGGATTCCGGCCGCGTCCTGTGGGACGCCCTCGACGCCGGAGTGGATCCTACGGACGAGGAACGCACGTAGCCTGCGTTAGCCTTCGGTGGCAGGATTTCGTGCCAGCGTGACGCGTAGATAATGTTGTGACCATCGACACAGCGATCGTGAAAGGGTAGGCCGACATGGCAACAGTGTTGGATGAGATCATCGCCGGAGTTCTCGAGGACCAGGCTCGCCGCGAAGCGGAGGTGCCACTGGCGGAGATCAAGGCCCGCGCACTGGACGCCCCGCCCGCGCTCGACGCCCTGGCGGCCCTGTCTGGCCCGGACGTCAGTGTCATCGCCGAGGTCAAGCGCTCCAGCCCCTCGAAGGGGGCCCTGGCCGCGATCCCGGAGCCTGAGGTGCTGGCCAAGGCCTATGCCAAGAACGGCGCCGCCGTCATCAGCTGTCTGACCGAGGAACGCCGCTTCAACGGCTCTCTGGCGGACTTCGACGCCGTGCGCGCAAACGTGGATATCCCGCTGCTGCGCAAGGACTTCATCGTCAACCCGTATCAGATCTACGAGGCACGGGCCCACGGCGCGGACGTCATCCTCCTCATCGTCGCAGCCCTCGAGCAGGAGCGGCTGACTGGACTCCTGGAGTGCACCGAGTCCCTGGGGATGACCGCCCTCGTCGAGGTCCACACGGAGGACGAGGTCGAGCGCGCGGTCGCCGCCGGTGCCAAGGTCATCGGCGTCAACGCCCGCAACCTCAAGACCCTCGAGGTCGACATGTCCGTCTTCGGGCGCATCGCCCCGCTGATCCCGGATCACATCGTGAAGATCGCGGAATCCGGTGTGCGCGACAAGCACGACCTGATCGAGTACGCCCGCCACGGCGCGAACGCTGTCCTCGTGGGCGAGGGGCTCGTGACCGCCAACGACCCGGGCGCGGCCGCCAAGTCCCTCGTGGTGGCAGGCCAGCACCCGGCGTGCCCGACCGGCTCCAAGCAAGACGCATAACCCCAGCCAGGTAAGTTGGAACTCGTGAGTAATAACAAGAAAAGCCCAGCACAAGCACTTCCCACCGTCGGCGAAGTGATCGGCACCGCGACCCACCATGAGCCCGATAACCTCGGGCAGTGGGGCGACTTCGGTGGCCGTTATATCCCGGAGGCCCTCATGGCCGTGATCGATGAGATCACCGACGCCTGGGGCAAGGCGAAGACCGATCCGGAGTACCTGGACACGCTCGACGACCTGCACCGCAACTACTCGGGCCGCCCATCCCCGCTGTACTACGCGGAGCGCTTCTCCGAACACGTGGGCGCGGAGGTGTGGCTCAAGCGCGAGGACCTCAACCACACTGGTTCCCACAAGATCAACAACGTGCTCGGGCAGGCCCTGCTAGCCAAGCGCATGGGCAAGACCCGCGTGATCGCTGAGACGGGCGCCGGGCAGCACGGCGTGGCCACCGCCACCGCCTGTGCCCTGCTCGGCCTGGAGTGCCGCATCTACATGGGTGCGGTGGACGCCCAGCGCCAGGCGATGAACGTCGCCCGGATGAAGCTGCTGGGCGCAGAGGTTGAGGAGATCGAGCTCGGATCCGCGACCCTGAAGGACGCGATCAACGAGGCCATGCGCTACTGGGTGGCCAACGCGGACGACACTTACTACTGCTTCGGCACCGCCGCCGGTCCGCACCCATTCCCGCAGATGGTGCGCGACCTGCAGCGCATCATCGGCACCGAGGCCCGCCAGCAGATCCTGGAGGGCGCTGGTCGCCTCCCGGACGCCGTCGTGGCCTGCGTTGGCGGTGGCTCGAACGCCATCGGTCTGTTCCACCCGTTCATCGAAGACGAGTCCGTCGCGCTCGTCGGCGCCGAGGCCGCAGGCGAAGGCATGGAGACCGGCCGCCACGCCGCACCGATCAACATGGGTCGCCAGGGCGTGTTCCAGGGCTCTTACTCCGACCTGATGGAGGACGAGGACGGCCAAATCATCCCGTCGCACTCCATTTCCGCCGGGCTCGATTACCCGGGCGTGGGGCCCGAGCACTCCGCACTGCACGCCGAAGGGCGCGCGGAATACTTCGCCATCACCGATGCCGAGGCCATGGAGGCTTTCCGTCTGCTGACCCGCTTGGAGGGCATCCTGCCGGCCATCGAGTCCGCCCACGGTGTGGCCGCCGCCATCAAGTACGCCGAGCGCGAGGATAACCCGTTGATCATCGTCAACGTCTCCGGCCGCGGCGATAAGGACGTTGCGACCGCCGCGAAGTGGTTCGCGAAGGAGGGAAACTAAATGAGCCGCCTGGAGCAGATTTTTAAGGACGCCAAGGCCGAGGGGCGGGCAGCGTTCGTCGCCTACTACCCGGCAGGTTTCCCGACGGTGGAGGAGTCCGTCGAGAACATCATCGAGCTCTCCAAGCACGCGGATCTCATCGAGGTGGGCATCCCGTTCACGGACCCGATGATGGACGGCCCGACTATCCAGCACGCTGCGGATATCGCGCTGGAGAATGGCTTCAAGGTCAAGGACACCATCGAGGTCGTCCGCCGGGCCACCGAGGCCGGCGCGAACTGCGTGGTTATGACCTACTGGAATCCGGTGCTGCAGTACGGCCCGGAGCGCTTCGCCGCCGAGTTCGCCGAGGCCGGTGGCCTGGGAAGCATTATCCCGGACCTGCTTCCGGAGATGGCCGGCCGCTGGAAGGCCGCCTGCGATGAGCACGACCTGGACCCGGTCTACCTCGCGGCCCAGTCCACCACGATGGAGCGGCTGGAGATGACCGCGAACGCCGGTGGTGGCTTCATCTACGCGGCTTCCCACATGGGTGTCACCGGCGCCCAGGATGAGGTCGACAAGGGCGCCGAGGAGCTCGTGGAGCGCTGCCGGAAGGTCACTGATTTGCCGGTGGCCGTGGGCCTGGGTGTTCGAGACGGCCAGCAGGCCGCGCAGATCGCGGCCTTCGCCGACGGCGTGATCGTGGGCTCCGCCCTGATCAACGCCACGGAGCAGGGCACCCTGGTGGAGGTCGCAGCAGACCTGGCCGCCGGCGTGCGCGCCAAGGCATAGGGGAGTAGCCACGCATGATGGGTGCGACGGACACCATGCTGCTCGCCGCGATTCCTTCGCCCCCGCAGGGCGTGTGGTACCTGGGCGGATTCCCGCTTCGGGCCTACGCCCTGTGCATCCTCACGGGCATCGTCGTGGCCTACTTTTGGTCGCGTAAGCGCTACGCCGATCGTGGCGGTGATCCGGAGGTCGTGGTTGACGCGCTGCTCGTCGCCGTGCCCGCGGGCATCATCGGCGGGCGCATCTACCACGTCATCACCGACCACGAAAAGTACTTCGGGCCGGGGAAGAACCCCGTCGATGCGCTGAAGATCACCAACGGTGGCCTCGGCATCTGGGGCGCGGTGATCCTGGGCGGCGTGGCCGTGGCGCTGCTGTTCAAGTTCAAACGCCTCCCGCTGATGCCTTTCGCGGATGCCATCGCGCCCACCATCCTGCTGGCGCAGGCCATCGGCCGGCTGGGCAACTGGTTCAACCAGGAGCTCTACGGTGGCCCCGCTGACGGCCCGCTGGCCCTAGAGATCTACCGCCGCGTCGACGAATCCGGGTACCTCGCGCCCGTCACGGGGCGCTCCACCGGGGAGATCATCGCCACCGTCCAGCCCACCTTCCTCTACGAGATGGTGTGGAACATCCTCATCGTCTGCCTGCTGGTCTACGTCGACCGCACCCGCCGGCTGGGTGGCGGTAGGGTGTTCATGCTCTACGTGGCTGGCTACACCCTCGGTCGTTTCTTCATCGAGATGATGCGCACCGATCCGGCCACGACGGTCTTCGGGGACGTCCGCATCAATGTGGTGGTCTCTGCCGTTGCTTTTGTGTCGGCCGCGATCCTGTTCTGGGCGACCCGGAACCGACGTCGGGAAACTCCCGAGTACGTCCGCGGTGGCGCGGAACTTTCCACCGAGGCTAAGTAAAAGACTCGCCCAACTACCCCTTATGTAGCGGGGGTCGGCTGCTCCTGGCTATTCTGGGGGCTGTGAGCAGAAGAACAAAAATCGTGTGTACGCTCGGCCCGGCAGTGGCCGATAAGGATTCGATTCGCGGGCTGATCGACGCGGGCATGAATGTCGCGCGCCTGAATTTCTCCCACGGGGAACATGCTGATCATCAGCAGAATTACCAGTGGGTCCGCGACGCCTCGGCGGAGACCGGCAAGCCGGTCGGCATCCTCGCCGACCTGCAGGGACCGAAGATCCGCCTGGGTCGTTTCGCCGAGGACAAGACCTACTGGGCGACCGGCGAGACCATCCGCATCACCGTGGAGGACATCGAGGGCACCCACGACCGTGTGTCCACCACCTACAAGGGCCTGGCTCGCGATGCGCAGCCGGGCGACCGCCTGCTCGTCGACGACGGCAAGGTCGCGCTGATCTGCAAGGCCGTCGAGGACGACGACGTGGTCTGCGAGGTCGTCGAGGGCGGTCCGGTGTCCAACAACAAGGGCGTGTCCCTGCCGGGGATGAACATCTCCGTCCCGGCGCTCAGCGAGAAGGACCGCGAGGACCTGCGCTTCGCACTGAAGATGGGCGTGGACTTCATCGCCCTGTCCTTCGTGCGCTCCCCGGCGGATGTTGAGCTTGTTCACGAGATCATGGACGAGGTCGGCCGCCGCGTGCCGGTCATCGCGAAGCTGGAGAAGCCGGAGGCCGTCGACGCGCTGGAGCCGATCATCCTGGCCTTCGACGCGATCATGGTTGCCCGCGGTGACCTGGGCGTCGAGGTGCCGCTGGAGGACGTCCCGCTGGTGCAGAAGCGCGCCATCCAGATCGCCCGCGAGAACGCCAAGCCGGTGATCGTGGCGACCCAGATGCTGGACTCCATGATCGAGAACTCCCGCCCGACCCGCGCGGAGGCCTCCGACGTGGCCAACGCCGTGTTGGACGGTGCGGATGCGGTCATGCTTTCCGGCGAGACCTCCGTGGGTAAGCACCCGATCGCGACGGTGGAGACGATGTCCCGCATCATCGTTGCCGCCGAGGACGACGGCGAGGCCCCACCGCTGACGCACCGCCCACGTACCCGCCGCGGCGTGATCTCCTACGCGGCGAAGGACATCGGCGAACGCCTCAACGCGCGCGCCCTGGTGGCCTTCACCTCCTCGGGGGATACCGCCAAGCGCGTGGCACGCCTGCGCAGCTACCTGCCGCTGCTGGTGTTCACGCCTTCGCAGGACGTGCGCAACCAACTGTCGCTGACTTGGGGCACCGAGACGCTGCTCACCAATGATGTCGACTCCACCGATGACATGATGCGCGTGGTGGACGAGTCCCTGCTCAGCAAGAAGAATTACAACTACGACGACCTCGTCGTGGTCACCGCGGGCTCCCCACCGGGGATCCCGGGCAACACCAACATGATCCAGGTGCACATGCTGGGTCAGGAGCGCCACCGCTAGGCAAAGCGTGCAGGCGTGAGAAAAGGGGCCGGGTGTCTCGCTAATGAAGCGAGACCCGGCCCCTTTCGCTGTGCTGAGCGCGGGTGGTGCAAAGCGGGTGGAGCGAATACTGCGCTGCGTCCGCCGCAGCGGGCTCATCCCAGGTCGGCTAGACCCCCAGGTAGCCCAGCACCGCTGCTGCGGCGGCCTTGATGCCGGTGTGCACGGAGCCCTTCGCCGGGGCGAAGTCGCTGGCGTGGTTCGCTGGCGGCGGCGTGGCGGCGTCCCACTGCTCGGTGGGGGTCACACCGACCGTCCAGAACAGGTATGGGCAGCCGAAGTGGCGGGGGATCTCGGAGAAGTCCTCGGAGGCAGTCCAGCGCTCGGAGTCCTGCGATTGGCCACCGAAGACCGCGTCGAAGTACGGGCGGACCGTGCGGAAGAGCTCCGCGTCGTTATCGGTCAGCTCCCCGCGGGCGGAGTACTCGATGGTCGGCTCGCCGGTGACCCCGGAGGCCAGGCACTCGCCGCGGATGACCCGCTCGATGGCCTCGTAGGTGCGGTCGCGCACCTCGGTGTTGTAGAAGCGGCAGTTCAGCACCAGCTTCGCCTCGCTGGGGATGGTGTTATTCGTGTGTCCGGCGATCAGGGAGCCCACGGAGATTACCGCGAAGTCATTCGGGTCCACCTCGCGGCCCACGATGCCCTGCAGGCGCACGACGATCATCGCCGCGACGTAGCTGGGGTCCAGGCCTAGGTGCGGGGAGGAGGCGTGCGCGGACAGGCCGGGGATCGTCACCGTGATGGTGTCGCAGGCCGCGAGCACGGGGCCGGCGGCGGTGTAGACGGTGCCCTGCGGGCCTGCGACCACGTGCTGGCCGAAGCAGACATCGGGGCGGGGGATCATCTCGGCAAGCCCGTCCTTGATCATGTTGTTCGCGCCCTGGGTGATCTCCTCGGCGGGCTGGAACAAGGCGATGAAGGTGCCCGACCACGCCTCGCGGTGGGCGTCCATGACGGCGCACAGCCCCAGCAGGGAGGAGGTGTGGACGTCGTGACCGCAGGCGTGCATCACGCCGTCCACGGTGGAGGCATAGGGCAGCCCGGTGGTCTCGCGCACGGGCAGGGCGTCGAAGTCGGCGCGCATCAGCGCGGTTGGTCCCTCGCCGTTGCGGAAGATGGCGACGACACCGTGGCCGCCGATCCCGGTGGTCACCTCGCAGTCGAAGTCGGCGAGCTTCTCCGCGATCGCGTGTGCCGTGTGCTCCTCCTGGAGGGAGAGCTCGGGGTGGGCGTGCATCCACTCGTAGAACTCCTGGGTCCACCCGAGGTCACTACCAGGCCCCGAGCCCAGGGAGTTGATGAGCTCCGCGACCGCCTCTGGTGCAGCCTGGGCGGGGGAGGTGGAGTCGGATGCAGACATGCGAAAACTTCCTTTCTTAAGCGTTCAGCCTTCAGCCGTGCGTGACTGCGGCGCGGCACCTGCGAGGTGGCGGTGCTCTCCGGTACTAGCGGATCGCCGGGTTGTACTTCAGCTTGTTGGGGGCGTGCTCAATGTCATCGCCGAGCTTGATGCCCGGCGCTAGGCGACCCGCGGCCTGTGCCGCCTCCAGGCGGTGCAGCACCAGTTCGCAGAGTTCCTGCGGGGTGATGGTGTTGATGTAGATCTTCGTGCCGCCCTCGAAGCCGGCGAGGGTGGACACACGCCACTTGATGACGATGCGCCACGGCATCGGCACGTCCACGTCCATCGGCCGGTGCAGCCACTCCTCGTTGCAGGGGATGGAGGGGCCGCTGGCGATGTGGCAGGCGTGCACCAGGTCCGCGACACCCGCGCGCTCCTCGGGTGTCATCAGCCACGGCTCGGTGGTGGCGGACTTGGAGAAGACCTCCAGGGTCGGCCAGCGGTGCCCGAAGCCGGCGAAGGCGATGGCGTGCTCGTTTTCGGCGAAGACGAGGTTGTGGCGGGCTGCGTAGTCCACGGCCCACTCGTTGTACATATTCGGGTTGTTGCGGACTAGGGAGATCTCCCAGTCGTTCTGCAGCCCGTGTTCGTCGATGGCCACGAGCTGCTTGTGCAGGTGCTCCATCGTGGCGCCAGAGGGCTCCAGCCAGTTCTGGAAGGCCGCGACGTAGCGGACGTAGCGGTTCGCGCGGTAGAGCTGGTCCATCCCGTCGACCGTGAACTCGATGAATAGGCGGTGGTCCTCCCAGTTCATCTCGCCGGAGGACGCCAGCTGGTCCGTTGTCTTCGCTCCGGGGACGTAGTGGTCGCGCGCGATGACGACGTCGTGGCCGCCGGCGAAGAGTGCCGCACCCATCTCGTGGAGCGTTTGGTAGCGGCGCTCCTCGGTGAACAGTTCGTCGATCTCCGCCTTCGGGGTGCCTGCCGCGGCGAGCTTGACGCGCAGGATGTTCTCGACGTGCTCGCAGCCGGCTTCTTCGCTGAGGTAGTCGGTCATGTGCTTCGCCGCGGCGGGATTCATGCGGTAGCCGTAGTTCAGCGCCCAGTAGTCGTAGGTGAGGATCTCGTAGAGGTTCGCCACCCTGCGGAAGAGCGGTTCGCTGTCCTCCAGCTTGCTGGCGACGACGCCGCGGTCGATGCGGACCTCACCGTTGATGTCCCGGACCATGCGGGCCTTTTCCGGGGGAGTGTCGAGCTTGCGGGCGATGCCGAAGTCGCTGGCCCGGTCGCGGTCAGCGATGGGTTCCTTGGCCAGCTGGTAGAGCTCCATGGGGCGGTGCCCACGGCCGGGGACAGTCCACACCTCGGTGCCGGAGAAAGGATTAACCTGCTTGATCGTCCCGTCGGGGAGCGTCGTCAGCGGGGGAACCGGGGCCGGGATGCGTCCTGAATTAGCAATCACACCTGCCGATCCTAGCTAATCAATCAGCAAAGCTGCCATACTTGGGCGCATGGCAAAGATTAGTTTCAGGATCTTGTCCACCGCTGCCCAGCGCGACGAGATCGAGCAGGATTTCCGCACTCTTATTGATTCTTTCGGACCCCGCCTCGACGCGGAACTGGCGGTGAAGACCGGCCTGACCCCGGACCCTGAGCTGGAGACGACCTGGGTGGAGCTTTTCGGCGAGACCTCGGAGGACGACCCGACCACGGGAACCACCCTGGACGTCGCCGTCACTCAGTACGAGGGCGGATCGATTTCCGGGCTGGCGATGCAGTTCGCCCACCTGCTCACCGTGATTGAGGACGAGCCCGCCGAGCCGCTGCTGCGCGAGGTCAAGGACGACCCTGGTGCCCCGCGGGTGCCGTGGCACCTCGAGGTCGCCCCGTAGCGGCCAGGCTGTGGAAGCACAGGACGGGAGCGCTCACCCCGTAGCCCAAGAAGGCTAGAGCGCTCACCCGCGGGGAGCGCGCCCCGAAAGCGAATGAGCGTTCATGCCTAGCGAAGCCTCTAGCGCCTAAAGCAGGCTGGAGAGGAACTCCTGGGTGCGGGGGTGCTGGGGGTTATTGATGAGGTCCTCAGCAGGGCCCTTCTCCACGATCACGCCGCCGTCCATGAAGGCCACCTCGTCGGCGACCTCGCGAGCAAAACCCATTTCGTGGGTGACGACCAGCATCGTCATCCCGTCGTCAGCCAGGGAGCGCATGACGCCCAGCACCTCGCCGACGAGCTCCGGGTCCAGGGCAGAGGTCGGCTCGTCGAAGAGCATTAGCTTCGGGCGCATCGCCAGGGCGCGCGCGATGGCCACGCGCTGCTGCTGGCCACCGGAGAGCTGCACCGGGTATGCGTCCCGCTTGTTGGCCAGCCCGACCTGCTCCAGCAAGGTCATGGCGTAGCCGGTGGCGGTTTCCTTGTCCTCGCCATTGACCAGCACCGGAGCCTCGATGATGTTCTCGAGCACCGTGCGGTGGGGGAAGAGATTGAAGTGCTGGAAGACCATCCCGATGCCGCGGCGCTGCTTGGCGGCCGCTGCTTCCGAGATCTCGTACAGGGTGCCGTTTTTTTCCTGGTAGCCGATGAGCTCGCCATCGACCTCGATCCGGCCAGCGGTGACCTTCTCCAGGTGGTTGACGCAACGCAACAGCGTGGACTTACCGGATCCCGAGGGGCCGATCAGGCAGGTCACCGACCCCTTCGGGATCTCAAGGTCGATGCCCTTGAGCACGTCGAGGCGGCCGTAGTTCTTCCACACATCGCGGAAAGCAATCATGGGGACGTTCATCGATCATTCTCCGTAACGCTGTCGTCGTCCTTGATGGAAATATTGCGCGGCGGCACGCCTTCCGCATCGGTGAAGGCGGCGAGCTGGCGGGAAGTCAGCTGGCGGGCGGATCCGCGCGAGAAGTAGCGCTCCAGGTAGTGCTGGCCCACCATCAGCACGCTGGTGATCACCAGGTACCAGCTGGCCGCCACCAGCAGCAGCGGCACCGGCTGGAAGATGCTGTTGGAGATGTCCGTCGCCTTGCCGAAGAGCTCGCCGGAGTACGGCACCACGATGACCAGGGAAGTCGTCTTCAGCATGCTGATCAGCTCGTTGCCGGTCGGCGGGATGATGATGCGCATCGCCTGGGGCAGCACGGTGCGTCGCATGTTCTGCCACCAAGTCATGCCCAGTGCCTTAGAGGCCTCGGACTGGCCTTCTGGGACGGCCTGGATGCCCGCGCGGACGATCTCGGCCATGTAGGCGGCCTCGTTGAGACCCAGGCCGATGACGGCGAGCCAGAACATGTTGGACAGGAAGTCCTGCATGTCGATTTCTGCGATGCCGATGTTGACCACCTGGTAGATCGAGCCGAGCAGGCCCCAAAACATCAGCTGCACGTAGACCGGGGTGCCGCGGAAGACCCACAGGAAAAGCCAGGACACGCCGCGCAGCACGCCGTTGGGGGACATGCGCAGCACGGCGATGATGGAGCCCAGCACCACGCCGAGGATCATGGCCAGCACCGTCAGCAGGATGGTGTGGCCTGCGGCGACGGCGATGCGCGTGTCGAAGATGTACTGCCGGTAGGTGTCCCAGCCATAAGCTTCGTTGCCTGCTGCGCTGATGACGAACCACGCCAGCAGGATCACGAGCACGGCGGCGGTGATCCAGCGGCCGGGGTGGCGCAGCGGGACGGCCTTGTTGGACGACGGCCGGCGGCGTGGCTCGTCGGAAATCACGGTTGTCCGGGAGCTGTTGTTAGCGGTGCTCACGGCGCCTCCTATTCATCGTGCGGTTGGTGCCCCGGCGCTGTGGGCGGCCGGTGGCGTCGGGCAGCTGGTTGTGTCGCTGGCGGGTCTGGGGCAGTGGCTTCAGGTTGAAGGTCACCTCGTCCAGGGCGCCTTCCTCCAGCCCCCAGGGCTCGAGGATCTTCTCATAGGTGCCATCGTCCATCATGTCCTGCAGGGCTGCGGCGAAGGCGTGGCCCAGCTGGGAGCCCTTCGGGAAGGCCCAGCCGAATGGCGCGGTATCGAAGGCCTCGCCGATCTGGACGAGCTTGTCCTCCGAGCGCTGAATGGCGTAGGCGATGACGGAGGAATCCGAGCTATAGGCATCGGCACGCTTGAGGATCGTGGCGGTCGCGGCGGCGTCCGCGGTGGGGTAGACCAGCTTGTCGATTGCTGGCTTTCCATCCTCGACGCAGGCCTGGCTCTTCTCCTCGACCTCGTCTGTATCCGAGTAGGTTCCCTTCTGCACCGCGACGGTCAAGCCGCAGGCGTTGTCCGGGTCAATGCTGTTCTCTCGGCCCGGCTGGGTTGCCCAGGCGATACCGGCGCTGAAGAAGTCCACGAAGTCGTAGGTCTTCTGGCGCTCTTCGGTGTCGGTGA
Organism: Candidatus Corynebacterium intestinavium; assembly: GCA_019120635.1. Taxonomy (GTDB): domain Bacteria; phylum Actinomycetota; class Actinomycetes; order Mycobacteriales; family Mycobacteriaceae; genus Corynebacterium; species Corynebacterium intestinavium. The sequence continues at coordinate 38,533 of DWUR01000022.1, forward strand.
AGGCCGACGCACCGGCGTCGATGGTGCCGGCGGAGACTGCGGGCAGGATGAGGTTGAAGTCCATCTGGCGCGGAACCACGTCGAGACCCAGCTTCGAACCAGCCGCCCGGACCAGATCCATCTCGAATCCGATGATCTTTCCCTGCGAGTCCTTGAACTCATTAGGAGCGTACGGGGTGTTCGCGGCTACCGACAGGGTGCCCTTGTCCTGGAACTTTTGGGGAACCATGTCGACCAGCTCCGGTTTGGCCGGGGGAAGGATCTCCTCCCAGCCATCGGGGTTGCCGAGCTCTTCATTCGTCACGCACCCGGTGAGGACGAGGGCCGCGGTGGCGAGGATCGCCGCCACAGCAGACCGGTGTTTCGGGTGATTGTTCATGCGGGCAATATTAACGGATGACCAGCTGGGCCTTAATATCGGATGCTATGGATGCGAGCTTTTCTTCCCGCAGGCCCGGCGCGGGTCGCCGTTACGCTGTCCTGGGCTCCCCGGTGGGCAGGCTATGGCTCATCGCGGAGGGGGAGTTTCTCGTCGGTTGCTGGTTCGATCAGCCCGATAGGATTCCAGACCTCGCCGGGGCAGGGGAGGTCCCTGCTGCCTCCGATGCGGTTCTCGGGAGTGCTGCGAGCATTCTCTCCCGCTTCTTTGACGGCGACGTCGCGGCCCTGGACGAGGCCAGGGACCTGCCACTGGCTCCGTCTGGTACCGCTATGCAGCAGGCCGTGTGGCAGGAACTGCGGCGCATTCCGGTGGGGCAGACGCGCAGCTATCAGGAGGTAGCGCGTAGCATTGGGCGCCCGAAGGCGGCACGGCCGGTGGGCCAGGCCGTGGGCCGCAATCCCATCAGCATTCTCGTGCCGTGCCACCGCGTGGTGGGGGCCGACGGATCCCTCACGGGATTCGGCGGTGGCCTGGAGCGCAAGATCGAATTATTGACCCGCGAAGGAGTAAGTCTATGAAACGCCACATGGTGCATGGGTACCTGCAGGAGATCCTCCAGGACCTGAAGGACTCCGACGGCGGCGAGGTCGCGGACTACATCCCGGAGCTGGCGACCGCCGACCCGGGGCCGTTCGCGGTTGCGTTGGCCACCACCGACGGCGCCGTCTATAGCGCGGGTCTCAACGAGGGCGACGATGAGCTGGAGTTCACAATCCAGTCCGCGTCCAAGCCCTTCGTCTATGCAGCGGCGATCCAGGAGCGGGGTCTGAAGAAGGTGCGCGCCACAGTGGGCATGGAGCCCTCGGGTGAGGCCTTCAACGAGCTCAGCCTCGATCCGGGCAGCAACCGGCCAATGAACCCGATGATCAACGCGGGCGCGATCGCGGTCAACCAGCTCATCAACGGCGAGGACTCCACCGTCGAGGAGCGCACCGAGGTGATCCGGCAGTTCCTGAGCGAGCTGGCGGGCCGGGACCTGGAGATCGACTACGTCGTCTGCGATTCCGAACTGGAGGTCGCGGACCGCAACCTCTCCATCGCCCACATGCTCCGCAGCCACGGAATCATCGAGGACATGGCTCACGACGCGGTGGAGAGCTATACCCAGCAGTGCTCAGTGAAGGTCACGGTCCGGGACCTGGCGGTGATGGCCGCGACGTTGGCGAGCGGGGGAATCCAGCCACTGACGGGCAAGCGCGTGGTCTCCCCGCTGGTCTCCCGGCAGGTGCAGGCAGTGATGTCTTCTGCCGGGATGTACAACCTCGCGGGCCGGTGGATGTCCGTGGTCGGCATCCCCGCGAAGTCCGGTGTTTCCGGCGCCATCATGGGCACACTGCCCGGCGTCATGGGTTTGGCGACGTTCTCGCCGCGCCTGGATAGCACCGGCAACTCGGTGCGCGGCGTGAAGACCTTCCACCGCCTCTCCGAGGACATGGGGCTGCACCTTATGGGTCTGCGCCAGCGTGGTGACACGGCAGTGCGCGACATCATCACCCGCGAGGACGGGCCCGAGGGTCGCACCACTACTATCGAACTCCAAGGAATCATTGACTTTGCGGCTGCGGAGAACGCGTGGCGTACAATCCTTCAGGAAGAAAAACTTGCCGACCGGGTGGTGTTCGACCTCTCCGAGGTCGCTTCGGTCAATGACATTGGCCGGCGCATGATCGTCCAGGGCTTCCAGGGCCTGCGCACCGCAGGCCGCAACGTGATTCTCAAGGACCCCCGAAAGCTTTTCCCCGAATTGTCATGACCCCGCAGCCCACGGCTCAGCCCGTGCAACACCAGTCCAAGCGCTTGCCCGGCAAGCCGTGGGCCTTCCTCGCAGTCATCGCCGCGATTTTCGTCGTGGCGCGAACCGAGCTCAGCCAGCAGATGCTCAGCTCGAAAGCCTCCCTGTTCCGCGTCCCCATCGACTTCATCGTCTACCGCCACGGCGGAGCACTGGTGCAGCATGGTCAGGACGTCTACACCGGCGGGCTCGTGGGCAAGCTGCACTTTACCTATCCGCCGTTCTCGGCGTGGCTGTTTAGCGCATTCTCGCAGGTCCCCGCTGCGGTGGGGGCACTCTTGTGGCAGTTCGGCGCCTTCCTGCTGTTGCTCATCATTCTCGTGGCGATCATCGCGGAGCGGGGCTATCGCGTCACTGGGGCGACGGTCGGCGTCGCCACCCTGCTCGGCATCGCGAGCTTCGCGCTCGTCCCCATTCGGGAGGGCTTCTTCTTCGGCCAGATCAACCTGCTGCTCATGGCACTGGTCGCCGCAGACGTGCTGCGGTCCCCAGCCAATCGCTGGCGTAGCGATATCGGGATCGCGACGGGGATCGCCGCGGGCATCAAGCTCGTGCCCGCGTTCTTCTGGCTGGTATTCATCGTCCGGCGGCAGTGGTGGGCGCTTGCCCGCTCGGTCGCCACTTTCTTCGTGACGGTGGGCATCGGCTTTCTCTTCGTCAAGGACGCCGGCGCGTACTGGGCCGAGAAGGTTCTCGACTCCTCACGGGTTGGCGAGGCGGTCAACCCGGGTGCCCAGTCGCTGGGTGTGGTGCTGGAGCGCACCTTCCACACGGAGAGCAAGTTCTTCTGGGCGCTGGGCTGCGTGCTCATCCTCGGCGTGACTATCGCCGTGCTGTGGCAGGCGCACAAGCAGGATCATCGCACCGCCGAGCTGGGATTTGCCGGTGTGGCTTTGGTGATGGTCTCGCCCTTTTCCTGGATGCACCACTGGGTCTGGGTGATCCCGGTGCTGCTCTGCGTGGCTGACCAAGTGATCACATGGGTACCCCGGTGGTGGGGGACACTGCTGGCAGTTCTGGCAGTGGGCGTAGGCGCGGTGCCCTTCATCACGCGTCACATCGCTCCGGCGATGGGGCTGTGGCACCAGGTGCGCTGGCCCGGGCCCTTGGCCATGGGCTACGTGCTCTGGGGCATGGTGCTGCTGGTGCTGGCAGCGGTCGTCCTCTGGTGGCCGGCCATCGTGACGCGTATGCGCCGGGGTGGGCAGTGCGAGCCCAGCGTTACTGAAGGGGATCGGGCCGCCGCGCCGGGCGCTGAGTCGCCGAAGGCGGAAGCACCGACCGCTGACAGCTCAGGGGCAGGACCGGCGACATCCTAGCTGGCAGTAGACTGCCTACACATGGAACTGACCATCGTGGCTTTCGCGTGCATCCTCGCGGCGATCTTCGTCGGCGCGATGATGCAGCGGATCTCCGGCATGGGGCTGGGGCTGCTCGGCGCGCCCGTCGTGACGCTGGTCGCAGGCCCCGTGGCGGGCGTGCTCGTCATCAACGTGGTCGCAACCGTCAACGCCGTTATGCAATCCGCCTCGGTGTGGGAGAACATCGATTGGCGGAAATTCTGGCTCATCGGGCCCGTCATGGCGCTCGGGGCGCTGCCCGGCACCTGGGTGGTGCACAATACGCCGCTGGGGCCACTCCAAATGATCGTCGGCGCCCTGGTGCTGCTCGCCCTGCTGGTGACCTCGCGACTGCCGGAACGGGCGCAGGTCGATGGGCCCCAATACGCCGTCGCGGCCGGGGTGGCCGGTGGCTTCATGAACACCCTGGCGGGTATCGCCGGGCCCGCGATCACGGTCTACGCCCGGGTCTCGCGGTGGCCGACGCAGACCTTCGCCGCCACGCTGCAGCCGCTGTTCTTTGTCTCCGGGGCGCTCTCGCTGCTGTTCAAGGAACTGGGTGCTGAGCAGTCGATCTTCGCGACAGCACCCGTTGTGCTCTGGCCGCTGTGCCTCGTGGCCCTCGTGGTGGGCATCGCTACGGGCTCGAGGCTCTCCCGCTATATCCCACTGGAGCGGGCCCACAAACTGTCCCTGACCATGGCGACACTGGGGGCGGGGGTCGTGATGATCCGCGGGGCGATGCAGACCTTCGGCGGCTAACCGCGTGAGGGCCAAGGATCGGGACGTCGTCTTCGGGGACGAACAACGGCAGCGGTGACAGCCTTCGGACGCGTACCGTGGGCGTCACGAAAATCAACAGGAAGGACACTGCGCAATGACTACCGCGAAACAGTGGGTTCTCGCCTCCCGCCCGGCCGGAACTCCGACGATGGAGAATTTTCGCCTCGAGCAGGTCGAACTCCCGGAGCTAGCCGAGGGGCAGATCCTCGTCGAGAACACCGTTAACACAGTTGATCCGTACATGCGCGGCCGGATGAACGACGTGAAGTCCTATATCCCGCCATTCGAGCTCAACAAGCCGATGACTGGCGGGGCAGTGGGTGTGGTCCGCGAGTCCCGGTCGGAGAATTTCCAGGTCGGCGACGCTGTCTCCCACCCCTTGGGGTGGCAGGACGTCGCCGTCGTCGAGGAGGGGCAGGCCAAGCCGGTCGATCTGAACGTTGCTCCAGCGGCGGCCTACCTCGGCATCCTGGGGCTGACCGGACTGACCGCCTATGTGGGGCTTACCCGCATCGCGGAGATCAAGGAAGGGGACGTGGTCTTCGTCTCCGGCGCCGCTGGTGCCGTGGGCTCGGCGGTGGGGCAGTTCGCCCGCCACCTGGGTGTCTCCCGCGTGATCGGATCGGCGGGCAGCGAGGAGAAGATCGCCCGGCTCAAGGAACTGGGCTTCGATGCGGCCATCAACTACCGCGACGGCGACCTCGTCGGCCAGCTGCGCCAGGCCGCGCCCGAGGGGATCGACGTCTACTTCGATAACGTCGGCGGCGAACACCTGGAGGCAGCCATTGGTCGCATGAATACCTTCGGCCGCGTTGCGATGTGTGGTGCGATTGCTCAGTACAACGACACGCAGCCGCCGACCGCGCCACGAAACCTTGCGCTGGCGATCGGCAAGTGCCTCACCCTGCGCGGCTTCGTGCTGGGGCAGTACCTCGACGTGGCGGGGGAGTTCCGGGAGCGGATGGCCCCGCTGATCGCCAGCGGGGAGGTTCAGTATGACGTCACGACGCGTCACGGCATCGAGGCCATGCCTCAGGCCTTCCTCGAGCTCTTCACCGGCGGCAACACCGGAAAGATGGTCGTGGAAATGTAGAAAACCCCGCCGCAACCTGGAACTTCACCAGGTCACAGCGGGGATAAAATCGTGCCCCCGGTGAGACTCGAACTCACACTGGACGGGTTTTGAATCCGTTGCCTCTGCCAATTGGGCTACGGGGGCGCAATAGGTCAAAGCATACGGTAGCGCCCAGGTGGGCACAAAACAGCGGGCGGGTGGTCGTTCAGTAGGATGGCGGGCATGACAACCGGTGGTAATTCTGAAGAAACCCTGCTCCTCCTCGACGGTCATTCCCTGGCCTTCCGGGCCTTTTACGCTCTCCCGGCGGCCAACTTCTCGACGACCGGCGGGCAGCACACCAACGCCGTCTACGGATTCCTGGGGATGTTCCTGGGACTGGTGGAACAGGAAAAGCCCACCCACATCGCGGCCGCCTTCGACCTCTCCGGCCCGACCTTCCGCGAGGCAGAGTTCCCCGAGTACAAGGCGCAGCGCCCATCCACCCCGCCGGAGTTCAAGGGGCAGATCGAGCTGATCCGCGAGACTCTGAAGGCCCTCGGCATCACCACCTTGGATAAGGAGAGCTACGAGGCGGATGACATCATCGCCTCGCTGGCCACCCAGGGCCACGACGCGGGCATGAACACCCTCATCTGCACCGGTGACCGAGACTCCCTGCAGCTCGTGGAGGACGACGTCACCGTCCTCTACACCCTGCGCGGGGTCTCCGAGCTCCACCGCTTCACCCCGGAGGCCGTGGAAGAGAAGTACGGCGTGACCCCGAAGCAATACCCGGACCTCGCGGCACTCCGCGGCGATACCTCGGACAACATGCCGGGAGTTCCGGGCGTGGGTCCAAAGACCGCCCAGAAGTGGATCCAGAAGTACGGTTCCCTGGATGGCGTCATCGAGAACATGGACGACATCCGCGGCAAGGTGGGAGAGAACCTGCGCGCCTATGTCGCGGACGTCCAGCTGGCCCGGAAGATCACCGAGATGGTCCGGGACCTGGACATGGTGGACAGCCTGGACTCGCTGAAGCCGGCGGAGATCGACCCGAACGACGCGCTGGCGATCTTCGAGAAGCTGCAGTTCGGCACCACGCTGCGCAACCGCACCTTCCGCACCCTCGGGGTGGAATTCGAGGACACCACCAGCATCCCCGTCACCGAAGAGGAGCTGACCCCCGGCAAGCTCGCCAACTGGCTGAAGAAGAACGCCGCCTACCAGGAGGGCCGCGACGCGGTCGCCGAGGCACTCGCCGTGGACATCGAGGGCGAGACTCTTGGACTCCTCAGCGCCGAAAATAAAGGCCTAAAGCTTGACCTCGCCGCCTTGGAGGCCAAGGATGAGCAGGTGCTGCGCACCTGGCTGGCCGACCGTGGCGCTCCGAAGTGGTTCCACGATTCCAAGCAGAGCTTCCACGCGCTGCGCCAGCAGGGCTTCGCCCTCGACGGGGTGGAGCACGACACCTCCGTGGCCGCCTACCTCGTCCGCCCGGACCTACGCAGCTGGTCGCTGGGGGATGTGCTGCAGCGCCACGCGGGACGCGACCTGCCCGAGAACTCGGGCAGCCTGGAGCGTGCCCAGGCCGTCCGCGAGCTCGTGGGGATCATGAACCAGGAGCTCACGGACGCCGGGCAGGCCGAGCTCTACTTCGCCATGGAGGTGCCCCTGACCCACATCCTGGCGGAGATGGAGGCCCACGGCATCGAGGTGGATAAGGCCGCCCTCGAGGAGCTCGCCGCCGATTACGAAGCCCAGATCGCCGACGAGGTTACCGCCGCACGCGAGCTCGCCGAGGACGATCAGCTCAACCTCTCCAGCCCCAAGCAGCTGCAGAAGGTGCTTTTCGAGGACTTCGGCTTGCCGAAGACCAAGAAGACGAAGACCGGGTACTCCACCGCCGCCGCGGAGCTGGAGAAGCTGCAGCAGCAGACCGAGCACCCCTTCCTCAACCACCTGATGGCTCACCGTGAGTATCAGAAGATGAAGAGCACCATCGACGGTCTCATCAACGCCATCGACGGCGACGGCCGCATCCGCACCACCTTCAACCAGAAGGGAGCGGCGACTGGCCGACTGTCGTCCTCGGAACCGAACCTGCAGAACATCCCCGTTCGCACGGAAGCCGGCCGCAAGATCCGCTCCGCGTTCCGCGTCGGCGAGGGCTACGAGACGCTGCTGACCGCCGACTACTCGCAGATCGAGATGCGCGTCATGGCGCACCTTTCCGAGGACGCCGGCCTCATCGAGGCCTACCGGGCGGGGGAGGACCTGCACAACTACGTCGGATCCCGAGTCTTCGACGTCCCCGTGGACGAGGTCACCCCGGAGCTGCGCCGCCGCGTCAAGGCCCTCAGCTATGGCCTGGTCTACGGGCTCTCCGCCTTCGGCCTCAGCCAGCAGCTGGGCATCAGCCCGGGCGAGGCAAAGGGGATCATGGAGAACTACTTCGACCGTTTCGGTGGCGTGAAGCGCTACCTGGACAAGGTCGTCGAGGCAGCGAAGGAGACCGGCTACACGGAGACGCTCTACGGTCGCCGCCGCTACCTGCCGGAACTGGCCAGCTCGAACCGGGTGGCCCGGGAGAACGCCGAGCGCGCCGCCCTTAATGCGCCGATTCAGGGCACGGCAGCGGACATCATCAAGCTCGCGATGCTGCGGGTGGACCGCGCGCTGCGCAACGCGAAGCTGAAGTCCCGGGTGCTGCTGCAGGTCCACGATGAGCTCGTCCTGGAAATCGCTCCCGGTGAGCTGGAGCAGATCCAGCAGCTGCTGGAGGAGAACATGGATTCGGCGGCCAGCCTGCGGGTCCCGCTGGATGTCTCCGCAGGTCACGGCGAGAACTGGGATCTCGCCGGGCACTAGCCTTCTCCATACCGCCGCCCCGCCGCAGCGCCACCCTGCAGACCCGCAGCGAGCGTGCGGCGTACTGCTCACAGCAATGCGAAACCCCACGGTGTTCAGCCACCGTGGGGTTTTCTCGTCCTGGTACGGGCGCTCTTAGGCGGTCGTGGCCGCCTCGGCCTTGTCGCCCCCAAAGCGGCGTTCCGCGACAATCATCGCGGCCACGATCGCAGCCCCCAGGACGAACAGCCCGATGGCACCACCAATGTTCTCGCCGGGTGCGAGTAAGCCTGCGGCGTCGTCCTGCCACGGCCACAGCGCGCGCAGACTACCAAGCAGCAGGCCGGCCATCGCAGCCAGCGTGACGGTGCGGTGCTCATTGAGCATCTTCTCCAGCAGGCGGACGAAGAGCACGATGCCCGTCAGCGCGCCGAGGGCAAACACGCCCAGGTAGGTGAAGTTGCGCTCGTCCACCGCGCCCAGCGTGGCTTCGTATAGGCCGACGGCCAGCAGGAAGAAGGAGCCAGACACGCCGGGTAGCACCAGCGCACAGATCGCGACCGCTGCGGCGAGGAACACGATGATCAGGTTTGGTTCACGCTGCGTGGTGCTGGTGAACCCGGTGGCCCAGAAGGTCAGCACCGCGAAGATGCCCATCACAGGCAGCACCTTCGCCCAGCTGGCCGAGGAGCTCTTCCAGTCGATCATTAGCATTGGTACGGCGATGGAGACCATCACCATGCCGAGGAATAGGGCGCGCGCTGCGATTGGCTGGTGGGTGACGAAGTCCTTCATCGGGCCTGCGATGAGGACAACGATCAGGCCCATGCCGATGAGCATCGGGATCAACAGCCACCAGTCCACGTCGCGGAAACGTTGGCCCGCCTTCGCCCGGCCCTTCGTCAGGGTTTTCATCCCGTCGAGGAAGACGTTGGCGTTGTAGAGCACCCGCTCGTACACACCGGTCACCAGTGCGATCGTGCCGCCAGACACACCTGGCACGAGCTCGGCCAGGCCGATCAGGCCGCCGCGGATCGCGTTGAGGATGATCGTGAGCGCAGAGGGCTTGGTCTTGTCAAAACTGACGCTATTGGAGCTGTCGGCCGTGTCGGCCGGGGTCTGCTCCGATGCTGCGGAGTGCGAAGAGTAATCAGTCACCCGTGGTACTTTACGGCCGAATCCTCGCAAAAGACACCAGGCACGCTGGGTTTATTTCAGGACGTCGGGTTCGGGCAGTACGCAAGAACAATGTGACAGCCCTGTGCTCGTCTGGTCAGTGCGTCCTAGGGTGGAGGGCATGGCTAACACAGAAACTTGTCGTCTCGGAGTATGGCAGGGCGAGGGTATCGGACCGGAGATCGTCGCCCCCACGGTGCAGGCGGTGGCGCTGGCGCTGCAGGCCAGTGGGGAAGCGGTGCCGGAGTTTGTGCCTCTGCTGCTTGGCCGCGAGGCGATCGACGCCACCGGCCGGGTTGTGCCGGAGGAGACGTGGGAGACCATCACTGGGCTGGACGGCTGGATCTTGGGCCCCCACGACAATGTGTCCTATCCAGCGAGCGCGGCCGCTCAGCTCAACCCCTCGGCCCATCTGCGCACAAAGGGGGACCTGTGGGCGAATATCCGCCCGGTGCGCGGCGTGCCGGGGGCGGTGCACCCGGACTTGGATGTGGTGATCGTCCGCGAGAATACTGAGGGCATGTACGCCGACCGGAACATGCTGGTGGGCAGCGGCGATATCACGGTCAACGGGGAGGTCTCCCTGGCCATCGGCGTGTTCACCCAGACCAAGATCCGCCGCATCGTCCGTCGCGCCGCCGCAATTGCCGCCGCCCGCGACGGGGTGCTGACGGTGGCTCACAAGTCCAACGTCCTGACCGAGACCTCGGGGCGCTATGTCAGAGCGGCGCAGGCCTGCGCGGAAGAGTTCGGGGTCGAGGTCCAGCCGGTTCACATCGACGCCCTGTGCGCGGAGCTGGTGACCCGCCCGCAGCGCTACGCCACGATCGTGGCCGAGAACATGTTCGGCGATATCTTGAGCGACCTGGCCGGCGGGCTGGGCGGTTCGCTGGGCATCGCGGGTAGCATCAATGCCAGCGAGTCGCAGGTCATGGCCCAGGCCGCGCACGGTTCCGCCCCGGATATCGCGGACCAGGGGATCGCCAACCCCGCGGGCATCATGAACTCTGCCGCGCAGATGCTCGACTCGTTGGGATATCCGCACGCTGCGGAGCTCCTGGAAGGCGCGGTACGCGAGGCCGTGATCAAGGCGCCGACCGCGGATCTACTCCGCGAGGCGGCCGCCGCCCCTGAGTCCGAAACCGCTGGGGCTCATGAGTCCACTGTGGCGCGTGGGGCGGAAGGTGTGCCCAGCCCCGCCACGACCGAAGAGTTTGCAAAACAGGTGTTTGTGCAGCTAAAGCCTCTCGTGTAACCTTCAGTACGTTACGCGTCGAAAGGCGCAGTTTGACCCTGTCCATTTCTATTTGATTTCCGTTTCGGAGAACACTTCCATATGCCAACCAACAACGTCCCTCAGGTAGCCATCAACGACATTGGCTCCGCTGAGGATTTCCTCGCCGCCGTCGATGAGACCATCAAGTACTTCAATGATGGCGATATCGTCGAGGGCACCATCGTCAAGGTCGATCACGACGAGGTCCTGCTGGACATCGGCTACAAGACCGAGGGCGTAATCCCGTCCCGTGAGCTGTCCATTAAGCACGACGTCGACCCGAATGAGGTTGTCGAGGTTGGCGACGAGATCGACGCTCTGGTCCTCACCAAGGAGGACAAGGAGGGTCGCCTGATCCTGTCCAAGAAGCGTGCCCAGTACGAGCGCGCTTGGGGTGCCATCGAGCAGCTCAAGGAGAACGACGAGCCGGTCACCGGTACCGTCATCGAGGTCGTCAAGGGCGGCCTGATCCTGGACATCGGCCTGCGTGGCTTCCTGCCGGCTTCTCTCGTCGAGATGCGTCGCGTCCGCGATCTGCAGCCGTACATCGGCCAGGAGATCGAGGCCAAGATCATCGAGCTGGACAAGCACCGCAACAACGTCGTCCTGTCCCGCCGTGCATACCTGGAGGAGACCCAGTCCGCGGTCCGCTCCGAGTTCCTGCACCAGCTGCAGAAGGGCCAGGTCCGCAAGGGTGTCGTATCCTCCATCGTCAACTTCGGTGCATTCGTTGACCTCGGCGGCGTTGACGGCCTGGTCCACGTTTCCGAGCTGTCCTGGAAGCACATCGACCACCCGTCTGAGGTCGTCACCGTCGGCGACGAGGTCACCGTCGAGGTTCTGGACGTCGACCTGGACCGCGAGCGCGTCTCCCTGTCCCTGAAGGCAACGCAGGAAGACCCATGGCGCGTCTTCGCCCGCACCCACGCGATCGGCCAGATCGTTCCGGGCAAGGTCACCAAGCTGGTTCCGTTCGGCGCATTCGTCCGCGTCGAGGAGGGCATCGAGGGGCTGGTTCACATCTCCGAGCTGGCTGAGCGCCACGTCGAGGTTCCGGACCAGATCGTCAACGTTGGCGAAGAGGTCATGGTCAAGGTCATCGACATCGACCTCGAGCGTCGTCGTATCTCCCTATCCCTGAAGCAGGCTGACGAGGACTTCACCGAGGAGTTCGACCCGTCCAGGTACGGCATGGCCGACTCCTACGACGAGCAGGGCAACTACATCTTCCCGGAGGGCTTCGACCCGGAGACCAACGAGTGGCTCGAGGGCTTCGACGAACAGCGTGAGGCTTGGGAGGCTCGCTACGCCGAGTCCGAGCGTCGCCACCGTCTGCACGCAGCTCAGATCGAGCGCCACCGTGCCGCAGCTGCAGAGGCTGCTGCTAACGGCGAGGGCGGCTACTCGTCCGAGTCCGGCGCCGAGACCAAGGCTGCCGAGGCTCCGGCTGAGGACGCCGGCACCCTGGCTTCCGACGAGCAGCTGGCTGCTCTGCGCGAGAAGCTGGCCGGCGGCGAGTAAATCGCACCACCCGGCTCCGGCGGAGTTGAGGTAACTTCGCTAGAACGCTGAAGGCAAGGGCCCGCACCACACGGTGCGGGCCCTTCTTCGTGTCTAGAGGCTGTTGGCTAGGATCAAAGGCATGTTCGGACCGCGTTCTCACCAGGGATCTTCCCGCGTGCTTCCGCCGGCGATCATGGCGGTATCCGGCCTCTCGCTCTACGTGGGCGCAGCGCTGGCCGTGGGACTCTTCGATCACTTCCCGCCGGTGGTGGTCGCGT
>DWUR01000023.1 GCA_019120635.1 Candidatus Corynebacterium intestinavium
GGCGAGTGGGCCGCCGAAGACGTCCCCGACCATCCGCGAGTATTCCGACCAGTTCATCCCGAACTGGTACTCCTGGACGATGCCGGTGGCTACGCCCATCGCGAAGTTCACGAGCAGAACCACACCGAAGAAGCGGGTGGCGCGGTACCAATGAGGCTTCTTCGTGACAGCCCAGAACGTCTGCATGAGCGCCACTAATGGCGCCAGCCCAATGGTCAGCGGGACAAAAATAAAGTGATAAACCGTGGTGATGCCGAATTGCCAGCGGGACAAGGCAACGGTGTCTAAACCACCGGCCGCATCCACGCCGGCGGCAAGGAGCGAAAACTCCATTAACGCCTCCGACGTTTCCGGCGCCCTTCGGTGCCGGTCTAGGTGAGTGGTGTAGCCGGTGGTGCGGCCGCATTGGGCCCACAGGCGGCTGTATTTGAGTGGTCGGACGCGGAGGCGGATTAGTTCCCGTGAGGATATTAAGGACTTCCTGCCAAACCTGCTCCGGGCTGATCGATCGGGGGTGAGCCGGTAAAGTTGGGCACCGCACAATATAAGGACAAAGGATTGATGGCATGACCTACCCCAATAACAACGAAGGCCAGTACAACCAGGGCTATGGCCAGCAAGGCTACCCCCAGGGTTATGGCCAGCAGGGTTATGGCGAGGGCTACGGCCAGGAGCAGTACAACCAGGGCTACTACGAGGCTCAGCCTTCGCAGGAGGGCCTGATCGCCGGCCGTTTCCAGACGAAGAAGGTCATCAGCAACCTGGTGCTGCTCGCGCTGCTCGGCGCCGTCGTGACCTTCGCCGTCGTCTTCCTCGTTGACCTGCTGGTCGCCCAGATCGCGGGCTACAGCGCCGGTGGTGTGTCCTCCGCCGTGCTCGCGGCTGTCGTCGCCGGCCTGATCGGCATCGGCGCGGGCCTGCTGTACATCCCGGTCTCCGGGACGGGCAACGAGCACCTCTTCGGCATCGCCGTGATCGCGTTGGCGGTGGTGGCCGCGGTGCTGTGGGTGATCCTCGGCGGGCTGCTGGACGGCGACTGGGCGACCCTGGTGACGCTCGCGGGCATCGTCTGCACCGCCACGATCGCCTACGCCACCCCGAGCCGCATCGAATCCGCCGCCATCTACTAACCGGTCCCATCTACTAAAAGCTCGTCAGCGATGGGGGCGCTCAGAGGGGCGTAGCTAGCGCGAAAGCCGCCGACCACAGGTTTTCACCGTGGTCGGCGGCTTTTTCTGTGCCTCAGTGAGTGGCCGGGCCTAGTCCAGGAACTTCTCCGCCACACCCAGCTCCAGCAGTTCCTCGCGGGTCGCAGCCTCGCGGTCCAGCACCTCGCGGACCACCATGCGCATCTGCTCATCCGGCTGCGGGATGCGGCGCTGGCGGCTCATCAGGGAGGTCAGCACGCTCGGCTGCTGCTTGAAGCAGTGCCACAACACCGCGTTAGCCAGGGACTCCAGCACCAGGCCACGGGCCTCGGTGGCGTGCTTCGGCTCCGGTGCGCGCTTGAGGTGGGCAAGCTTGCCCGAACGGCGCGGACGGACATGCAGATCCTGCTGGCCGATGCCGGCCACGGAGCCGTCCTTGTTGTAAATCACCGAGGTATAAGGGACGTTGCAGTAACCGTCCTCGGCGACGACCTCCTTCATCCAGGCGAGCAGCTCGTCGGTGACCTCCACGTCGAGGTAGGCGCCGCGACGTCCCGGAGAGAGGTACTGGAAGGTGCCAGTGCGGGTCCAGGCCTCGTAGTCCGAGCCCAGGCGGCCCATGACCAGCGTGCCGAAGAGCACATCCGTCATGGAAAACAGCGTGCCGCCGAAGCCCGCGCCGTGCATATTGCGGTTCCACCAGCGCAGATTCAGCTCCAGGCGGCCGGCGGACCAGTCATCCGCGATGTGCGTGATGCGCACGCCAGCGCCCAGCAGCGGGGGCCACAGGTTGAACAGTCGCCGTGCCAGGCTGGGGTTCTCGAAGCCTTCGCGCAGCACCTTTTGCGGCAGCTTGAGCTTTTGGAAGGGCTTGCCCGCGACGCCCGTGATCGTCTTGACTGCTGAATTCATGAAATTCATGTTCCCATACACGGGCGGGGCGTGCTAACACACCGCGGGTTTTCCTCCGGCTGCTAAGGTTTTTCGCATGTCAAAACCAGATTTCGCCCGAGTGCAACACCTGCTCGGACCTGTCGTGCTGGTCGTGGGGCTGATCGTCGGCGCGATCGGCATCACCGCTGGCGTCCAGCACGCGCTCTCCGCGTACCTGCTGGATGTGGGCGTGTTCCGTGACGCGGGCCAGGCCTTCATCGACGGCGAGAACCTCTACGTGTACTTCGACACCCGCTCCGGATTCCGCTTCATCTACCCACCCTTCGCCGCCCTGCTCTTCGCCCCGCTGACCTGGGTGGGGGAGCAGACCATGGAGGTCCTCTGGACCCTGGCCAGCGTGGCAGCACTCTTCGGCATCATCGCGATGGCGGTGCGGTGGCTGCAGCGCACCGGGCTCGGCCTGCCGGGGCCGATGGATAACCGCTACTTCTGGGCCTGGTCCATTGGGCTTACCGGCCTTGCCACCTGCTTCGAGCCGGTGCGGGCCCACCTGAACTACGGCCAGATCAACGTCTTTCTGATCCTGCTGGTCGCCGCGGACGTCTTCGGCTTCACGCCGCGACGCATCCGGGGCCTGGGGATCGGTATCGCCGCGGGCATCAAGATCACCCCGGCGGCCTATGCGCTGATCTTCCTGGTGCGCAAGGACTTCGCTTCCGTCGCCCGCTCCGCCGGGTTCTTCCTGCTCACCGCGGTCATCGGGTGGATCATCCGCCCCGAGGCCTCCCGCTACTTCTGGACGACCGAGTTCGTGAACGAGGAGCGGGGCGGTGCGCCACCGTATCCGCCGAATCAGTCGCTGACCGGGCTGATCGCCCGCCTGGGGGTCGACGGCGACACCGCGCTGGCGATCATGAAGCCGGGCTTCGTCATCATCGCCGCGCTCAGCCTGTGGGGCGCCTGGCGCTTCGAACGCACCGGCCGCCGAGTGCACGCCCTGACCCTGGTGATCCTCGGCGTATGCCTGGCCGGTCCGCTGGCCGTCACGCACCACTGGATCGGCATCGTGCTGGTCTTCCCACTGGTGTTCTGCACCCGCTCGCGGGCGGTGCGCATCGCCGCATTGCTGGTGATCGTGGCCAATTACCTGGGGATGCACGGCCTGTACCCGGATCAGGAGACCTATGCCTTCGAACCGGGCCTGTGGCTGCTGGGTAATTCCCAGGGCTGGACCGGCCTGATTCTATTCTGTGTTCTATTAATCCACGCTTGGAA
>DWUR01000024.1 GCA_019120635.1 Candidatus Corynebacterium intestinavium
CGTTTCCTGGTTGGTTCTTTCACGGACTGCTTTCCGCTATTCGCGCTTCCACACGACAGCGGTCGGGCCATCGATATCGATGACATGGACCTCTTCGCCCCTAGTGAAGGTCTCGGATGGGTCCATCGAGCGTGCGGACCAAATGGAACCGTCCAGGCGGATCTGCCCACCGCGGGCACCGACATCCTCCAGTACCTCAGCGGTCGCGCCGACCAAGGCCTGCTGGGAGGTATCGAGTGCCTTCGGGCCGTGCAGCCTACGGCGAAGAATGGGACGCAGGAACAGGATCAGCCCAGCAGCGGCGATGCCGAAGGCGACGATCGCCGCCCAGGTCGGCGCGCCCGCCCACTCCACGAGGCCACCGACGGTCGCGCCGCCGGCCAGCATGAGCAGGGTGAACTCCCCGGCCGCCAGTTCAAGACCGGCGAGGACCAGGGCTGCGATAAACCAAATCAATGCTCCCACGCCTTCGAATTTACCGGATTGCATGGGGGCGGTGCCGGTTTAGAGAATCTCGCCAGGGGTGTAGGCCGCGGCGTCCGGGTGGGCCTGGACGATGGATGCCACGCGATCCAGCACGCGGGAGACCTGGGACTCCGCCGCACCGATGAAGGCCTTGCGGTCGGCCAGGGCGTCGTGGAGATCCTGCTCATTCATCGGCAGACGCTCATCCTTGGCGAGGCGCTCGATGAGGTTTTGCTCCGCGCCACGCTCGCGCATGTCCAGCGCCATGCCCACGGCGTTTTCCTTGATGACCTCGTGAGCGGTCTCGCGGCCCACTCCCGCGCGCACCGCCGCCATGAGGATGCGGGTGGTGGCCAGGAACGGCAGGTAGCGCTCCAGTTCGCGCTCGATCATCGCCGGGAAGGCCCCGAACTCGTCGAGCACGGTGAGGAAGGTCTCGCACATGCCGTCGAAGGTGAAGAAGGCATCCGGCAGGGCGACGCGGCGGACGACGGAGCAGAAGACGTCGCCCTCGTTCCACTGGGCACCCGAGAGGTCGGCCGCCATCGTCAGGTAACCGCGCAGCAGGACCTGCATGCCGCCGACGCGCTCGCAGGAGCGGGCGTTCATTTTGTGCGGCATCGCGGACGAGCCGACCTGGCCTTCCTTGAAGCCCTCGGTGACGGTCTCGTTGCCCGCCATGAGGCGGATCGTCATGGACAGCGAGCTCATCGCTGCGCCCAGCTCCACGAGGACGGACAGGGCGTCGAAGTCGAGGGAGCGCGGGTAGACCTGGCCCACGGAGTTGAAGACCTGGCGGAAGCCCAGGCCGTCGGCGATCTGCGTTTCGAGCTGCGCGAGCTTCGCCTCGTCGCCGCCCAGCAGGTCCAGCATGTCCTGCGCGGTGCCCATCGGGCCCTTGATGCCGCGCAGCGGGTAGCGGGCCAGCAGCTCGTCGGCGCGCGCCAGGCCCAGCAGGAGCTCATCGGCTGCGGAGGCGAAACGCTTGCCCAGGGTGGTGGCCTGCGCTGCAACGTTGTGGGAGCGGCCCGCCATCACGAGACCCTGGTACTCGCCGGCCAGGCGGCCGATCCGATTCAGGACGGCGATGGCCTTATCGCGGGCCAGCACGAGGGAGCGGTAGATCTGCAGCTGTTCCACGTTCTCCGTGAGATCGCGGGAGGTCATGCCCTTGTGGATCTCTTCGAAGCCGGCGAGGTCGTTGAACTCCTCGATGCGGGCCTTCACGTCGTGGCGGGTGACCTTCTCCCGCTCGGCGATGGAGTTCAGGTCCACCTGGTCGAGGACCTTCTCATAGGCGGCCGGGGCCTCGGCGGGGATCTCGATGCCGAGCTCCTTCTGGGCCTTCATCACGGAGAGCCAGAGCTGGCGCTCCATCTTGATTTTCTCCTCCGGGGACCACAGGTTGGTCATCTCAGGGGAGGCGTAGCGGGTGGCGAGGACGTTGGAAATATTCTTCTTTGCAGCAGTCACGCCCCTCATTATCCCACAGCGGCACGGGGCTGTGCCGCGGGGCTGGCGACCAGCGGTTTCACGGCTATGCCGCGGGCTGGCAGCCCGGGCACCAGAAGAGGTTCCGGCCTTCCACCACGCGGTGGCTGATCTCCTCGCCGCAGACGTAGCAGGGCTGACCGGCACGCCGGTAGACGTAGACCTCGCCCCCGTGGTCGTCCTTGCGGGGAGCCCGGTCCATCGCCTCCGGGGTGTGTTCGGGGCGCACGGTGTCGATCCGCCCGGTGGCCTCACCCTCGGCCATGAGCTCCACGAGGTCCTGCCAAATATTCTCGCGTTCCTCCGCCGCCAGGTCGCAGGCCCGGATGTCCGGGTGGATGCCGAGGCGGAAGAGGGTTTCGGCGCGGTAGATGTTTCCCACCCCGGCGTAGCGGGCTTGGTCCATGAGGATCGAGCCAATGGTGCGGCGGGAGCGGGAGAGGAAATCATCGAGTTCCGCCAGCTTCGCGGCGTTCTCCGGGTCCGCCTCCGGGTCGGTGGAGCGCAGCGGGTCGGCGCCGAGTTTGGCGACCGCGGCGTCCATTTCCTCGTCTGTGATGAGACGGCACCACTGGGGGCCACGCAGATTCGCCTCCACGGCGTTGCCCCAGGTACACATGTCCTCCCCGCCCTCGGCGTCGATGCGGTGTAGGTGGAGACGCACCTGGCCGCGGGGCTGGCCACCGGTGAAGGGCTCGACGGCCATGGTGCCGATCAGCCCCAGGTGGATGTGGATGATGTGATCCGCCCGCCGGTGCGGGTTGCGGGGGTTGCCGAAGCTCAAGAACAGGTGCTTGCCCCAGGCCTCCGCCCGGTCCAGCATGTCGCCGGTCAGGGCGCCGGCCTCCTCGGCGAAGCGCCCCTGTGGGCTGGTTACGCGCAGGGCGTGGCCGGCGAACAGCTGGTTGAGCTGGGTCGCCAGCCGGTGAATCACGTGTCCTTCGGGCATCGGTTTTTAGCCTTGTGGCCTAGGCCTGCCCCTCGCCCGGGACGGTGATCTTGCCTTCGACGGCGGCCAGGGCGATGTCCTTACGGAAGTGCCCGCCCGGCAGGTCGATAGTCGCAAGGGTGGCGTAGGCCTTCTCGCGGGCCTCCTCGAGGGTCGCGCCCTCGCCGACCACATTGAGCACACGGCCGCCAGAAGCGACGAGCGCGCCGTCCTTCTCCGCCACACCAGCGGCGCGGACACCGCGGGCCTCGCTGCCCGCCTCAGCACCCGTGACGACCCCGCCCTTCTTCGCGGACTCCGGGTAGCCCTCTGCGGCGAGCACGACGGTCAGTGCGTAGCCGTCCTTCCACTGGAGCGGCGGCAGCTCCGCGAGCGTGCCGGTGGCGACAGCGTTCAGCACGCCAGCCAGTGGGGTTTCGAGCAGCTGAAGCACCGGCTGGGTCTCCGGATCACCGAAACGGCAGTTGAACTCGATGACCTCAGGCCCATTGGAGGTCCAGGCCAGACCCGCGTAAAGCAGGCCGGAGTACGGCACCCCGTCCTCGGCCATCTGCTTGGCCACCGGGATGCAGACCTCGTCGACGATGCGCTGCACGCCACCCTCCGGCAGCCACGGCAGCGGAGTGTAGGCGCCCATGCCGCCGGTGTTCGGGCCGGTATCGCCCTCGCCGACGCGCTTAAAGTCCTGCGCCGGGATCAGCGGGACAACAGTCTCGCCGTCCACCAGGCAAAACAGGGAGACCTCCGGACCGTCCAGGAAGCTCTCCAGCAGCACCGGGTTGCCGGCGGCGTGAACGTCGTCGATGTGGGCGCGGGCGGCGGCCCGGTCGTCGGTGACCACAACGCCCTTACCGGCGGCCAGACCGTCGTCCTTCACGACGAAGCGGGGGCCGAAGCGGTCCAGGGTGGCCTCGATCTCAGCATCCGATGTACCCGGCTGCAGGGACTCCGCCGAGGCGGTGCGGACCCCGGCGCGCGCCATGACATCCTTCGCGAAGGCCTTGGAGCCCTCGATCTGGGCCGCGGCCTTGGATGGGCCGAAGACCGCGAAGCCCGCCTCGCGTAGATCGTCGCCCACACCCGCGACCAGCGGGATCTCCGGGCCGATCACGACCAGATCCACCCCAAGCTCCTGAGCCAGACCCACCGGATTCGAGTCATCCGGGTGGAGCGTGGCGATGGCCTTCATGCCCGGGTTGCCGGGACTGACGTGGACCTCAGAGACGGACTCATCGCGGGACAGGGAATAAACCAATGCGTGCTCGCGGGCACCGCTGCCAAGTACAAGAATGCGCATAGTGTCCCAGTCTAGCGAGCCAGCCAGACAGCGCGACGCGACGCTGCCCCAAAGCCGGTGTTCGCCGATGGTTTCGCGGGTAACATCGCGGGGTATGGCTACCGTTTTCACGAAAATCATCAACGGCGAACTGCCGGGTCGCTTCGTCTACCGCGACGCCGAGGTTGCCGCATTCCTCACCATCGAGCCGGTTGCTTACGGCCACGTGTTGGTTGTCCCGACCCAGGAGATCGACCGCTGGACCGACGTGCCGGCCGAACTGTGGGGCAAGCTCAACGAGGTCGCCCAGGTGATCGGCAAGGCCATCTGCGAGGCCTTCGACGCCCCGCGGTGCGGCTACATGATCGCCGGTTTCGAGGTGCCGCACACCCACATCCACCTGTTCCCGGCCTCCGACATGTCCGGCTATAGCCTGCAGAACATCATCCCGATGGATCAGACGGACCCGGAAAAGATGAACGATGCGGCGGCTAAGATCCGCGCGGAGCTGCGCAGCCAGGGGGTTGCTGGCGTGCCGGAGGACGAGGCCTAACACCAGCGCTCTAGAACGATATGTCCCCATCTACGCCCCGGATCCCAGGCCGCAGCCCCATCCTGCACTCCGGTCTGGGCCAGGAGGCTACCCCGCGACGCTCGCTGCTGGCCCACATCCCGGACCTGGGCGAATGGGATGAATCCCCCACCCACCGGGTGCTGCCTTCCGAGCCCCGCCCCATCGTGGTGGTGCACGGCACCGTGGGTGGCCGCGGGAACTTCGCGCGCATGGTTCCCTACCTGCGCAGCACCTTCGACGGGCGGGACCGGCGGGTGTTCTCCGTTAGCTACGGGGACAACGGAACCACGTCGCTGTCCCAATCCATCGCCCAAACGCGGGCGCAGATCGCCGCGCTCCAGGAGGCCACCGGCGCGGACTCCTTCGACCTGGTCGCGCACTCCCAGGGCGGATTGATCTCCCTGGCCGTGGCGAGCCGTCCCGGCGGGGATGCGATCAACCACATCGTGGGCCTGGGCGCGGACTTCCGCGGCGTGCACATGCCCTGGTCCGGGACCGCGCGGGAGGCCCTGGTCAACCGGGTGATCAGCACCGTCATGGCGCCCGCTTTCGCGGAACAGGTCGTAGGCTCCCCCGCACTGGCCGACGCGCTCGCGCCAACCGGGGAGTGCACCGTGCCGATCACGCAGATCGCCTCCGATTACGACCGCATGGTCCCCCTCAACGCGGCCTTCGCCCTGGGCGATGCTGAACCCACCGGTGGTATCCCGCAGCACCCGGGCCCGCTGCGGCTGGTGCGGGTGCAGGACTTCTACCCGCAGCTGCAGGTGGCCCACAATATGCTGCCCCGCAACCAAAAGGTCAGTCTTCTGGTGAAGTTCGCTCTTGAGAATCCTCCGGCGCCACGGGCAGCTGCACCCTGAACGTGGTGCCCTCCCCCACCGTGGAGTCCACGGTGATCGCCCCGCCGTGCGCCTTGACCAGGGACTGCACGATGGATAGGCCCAGCCCGGAGCCACCCGAGGCGCGGGAGCGGGAGCCATCCGGGCGATAGAAACGCTCGAAGAGGTACGGCAGCGCGTCGGCTGGAATGCCCTCGCCGTCGTCCTGAACGTCGATGGTGACCAGCTCGGGGCTCGTCTTCAGCAGGCTGATCTTCACGTTGGCGTCCTCGCCCGCGTGCTTCAGCGCGTTCGTCAGCAGGTTGCTGATCACCTGGTGCAGGCGGTTAAAGTCGCCCATCACGACCGGGATGGAGCCGTAGTGATTCTCGACGCTGATGTTGCGCCCCGGGAAGCCCGCCCGGGCACCGTCGGCGGCGCGCAGCGCCAGCTCCAGCACATCCACCCGGCGGTTTTGTAGCGGGCGGCCCTCATCCATGCGGACCAGAGCCAACAGGTCCTCCACCAGCAGCCCCATCCGCTCGGCCTCGTCGGAGATTCGGCCGATGACCATGTCCGCATCGTCGGTGGCCCCGGAGCGGTAGAGCTCCGCGTAGCCGCGCACAGAGGTCAGCGGGGTGCGCAGCTCGTGGGAGGCGTCCCCGATGAAGCGACGCATCGTGGCCTCGGACTTGCGGGCCTGGCGCTCGGAGGCACCCACCGCGAGGAACGCACCCTGGATCTGCGCGAGCATCCGGTTGAAGGCCTGCGCCAGGCGACCGACCTCGGTATCCGGCTCCCAGTTCGGGACGCGCTGGTCCAGGTGTCCCTGGGAAATCAGGGAGGCGGTCTCCTCCACCTGGTTCAACGGGCGCAGGGCGCGGCGCACCAGGTACTGGGAGACGATCATGATGGACGCCACCACCAGGAAACCGATGATGATCTGCAGGTACACCAGCCTGCGGATGGTGTGCTCCTCACCCTCCAGGGGCAGCGCGACGATGGTGACGGTGCCGTCCTGGTTCTCGACGGAGGCCGCACGCCACGGGGCGTGGGACGCGCTACCCGCGCGGGCGGGCACCGTCACAGGCTCCCTCGGCTGTTCCAGTCCCCGCAGCTCCGGGGCGGAGTCGAAGACCGAATTCAGCGGTTCGATGGAGATCTCGCCGTCCACCACGCGGACGAAGAAATCCGTGGGCGGCCGGTTGGGCTGCGGGGTGCTGCTACCGGGTCTGTCCTGGTAGGAGCGTTCGTCGTCGGTGGTTCGGTAGGCCCAGCCGTTGATCGCGCTGTTGAGCTGGTCGTCCACGCGCGAGACCATGAAGTGCTGCAGCGTGGAGGTCGTCACCGCGCCGGAAAAGGACAGGCCGAGCGCGGCGAGGAACGTCATCACGACGACGAGGCTGACACGCAGCGGGAAGTTCGACAGGAAGCGCCCGGGACGCTGGAACTCACCGTGCTCGTCGTCTACCGGCCAGTCAGCGGTGCCGACATCGTCCGCGCCGGGAGAACCAGCGGAGTTCGCTGTCCCGGCGGTGGGGACGCCCGAATTCTCAGGGAGGGAAGCCATCGACCAGGGAAACCTAGGAGCGAGGCTTACGCAGCACGTAACCCACGCCGCGGACGGTGTGGATCAGGCGAGGCTCCTTCGTGTCGATCTTCCGGCGCAGGTAGGAGACGTAGGACTCAACGACGTTGCCGTCCCCGCCGAAGTCGTAATTCCACACGTGGTCCAGGATCTTGGACTTGGAGAGGACAACTTCTGCGTTGACCATCAGGTAGCGCAGCAGCTGGAACTCCGTCGGGGACAGGTCCACGACCTCCCCGGCCTTGGTGACCTCGTGCATGTCGTCGTCCAGGGTGATGTCCTCGTAGGTGATGAGGCTGGATCCCTCGGAGTCATCCCTGGCGACGCGACGCAGGATCACACGCAGTCGGGTGATGACCTCCTCCAGCGAGAAGGGCTTGGTGACGTAGTCGTCCGCGCCGATAGTCAGGCCGTGGATACGGTCCTCCACGCCGTCCTTGGCGGTGAGGAACAGGGCCGGGGCATCGTGG
>DWUR01000025.1 GCA_019120635.1 Candidatus Corynebacterium intestinavium
GCGGAGTTCCGGGCTTTGGGTAGAGGAGGGCCTTCTTCTCCTTGATCCGGGAGCGGAGCTCCGTGGCTAGGCTGCTCACGGAGTTACGCGCGATGCGGGCGAGGTTTTTAGCGTGCTTCATGGGCCTGCGATTCATGAGGTGCTGGCGGCCAGCGTGCGGGCCAAGTTCTCGGCCGTGGTTTCGAGGTTGCCGGCCGTGCCAGCGATCGCTGCGTGGAGCGGCTCAGGGCGCTGGCCAATGGTGAAGACTGCGGAGATCCCGGCGTCGTAGAGAGGCTGCATGTCACTCGCTGCACCGCTGCTTTCCTCCGTTATGCCGACGGATCCTGCCAGCACGAATACTGGGGTTCCGCCCGCGCGCCGGGCGATGCCAACCGGCACCTTGCCGGAGAGCGACTGGCCATCGATCTGACCCTCCGCGGTGATGATGGCGTCCACCCCCGCTGCGAGGGAGTCGAAGCTCACGGCATCCAAGAGCGCGTCGATGCCGGGGCGGATCTCCGCTCCTAGGGTGGCCACGAGCCCGCCGGCGAAACCACCGGCTGCACCCGCGCCGGGCATCTCCGCGATCGATGTTCCGCAGCTCCGGGCGAGAACCTCAGTCAGGTGCTCCGCGCCGCTTTCCAACCGGGCCACGCACTCAGCGTCGGCACCCTTCTGTGGGGCGAAAATGGCCGCGCAGCCACGAGACCCGAGGATGGGGTTATCGATATCGGCGAGGATCGTGATCGAGGCCGCGGTGATGTCCTCCGGAATCCCGGAAAGGTCGAGGGAATCGACGTTGGCTAGCGTGGCGCCGGTGGGGAGGAACTCCTCGCCGGATGCGTCGCGAAACACGGCGCCGAGTGCGGTGACCGCCCCGCAGCCGAGGTCGTTGGTGGCCGACCCGCCCGCGCCGATGAGGATCCGCGTCGCACCGTTGTCCACCGCGTCGCGGATGAGTTCACCGACGCCGTAGGTGGTCGAGTTTTCGATGTCGCGGTTCTCGCCCATCAGTGGCAGTCCCGCGGCGGCTGCCATCTCGATGACGGCGGTGCGTTCGTCCAGCAGGGCGTAGGTCGCCGCCACCGGTGCGGCGGTGGGGCCGTGGGGGCCGGAGACCTCGCAGCTCACGCGGTGTGGGAAGTGGCTGGTCGTGGCGCTGTCTTCGGTGGAACCGGTCTCGACCTGGTGGGCGGCGAGCATGGCTTCGACGGTGCCTTCCCCGCCGTCGGCCATGGGGATGGTGCTGATCCGGGCGCCGGGTAGCGCTCGCAGCAGTCCGCGGGTGATGGCGGCGGAGGCCTCACCCGCGCTGAGTGCTCCCTTGAATGAGTCCGGCATGACGGCAAACTTCATGGCTTCGAGTGTAAATCCTTCGCTGGGCATGGGATGGAAAGCACGAAGCCGAAGCCCCGAAGGGCCTCGGCTGAGGGAAGCTTTCGTGCTGCTAGACGATAAACAGGCTCAAGACCCATACGAAGAGCATCGCGGTGACGCCCATGAGGCCAGTCACCACGGTCTGCGAGCGGTAGGCCTGCTGCGGGGTCATCTTGGAGAAGTTCGTGACGACCCAGAAGTGCGAGTCATTCGCGTGGGAGACGGTCAGAGAGCCGGCGGAGATCGCCATGACAGCGAGGCCGACCTGTAGTGGGGTCTCCAGTCCAAGGACGGGCAGCAGCGGGGCGACGATGCCGGACGTCGTGACCATCGCGACGGTGGCGGAGCCCTGTGCCGTCTTGAAGAGGGCGGAGACGAGGAACGGGAAGAACAAGCCGAGGCCGGCCAGTTCGGTCGCGTTGTTGGAGATGAAGTCGACGACATCCGTCTCGGCGATGACCTTGCCCAGCACGCCACCGGCTGCGGTGATGAAGATGATCGGGCCGACGATGCGCAGGCCCTCCTCGGTGAACTGGTGGAAACGATCCATCATGTGGGTTTCTGCCAGCAGGATCACGGCGAGCAGGAAGCCGATCGCGAGGGCGAGCATTGGGGTGCCCAAGAAGACGATGAGGCGCCCGAGGCCCTCGGTCCACTTGAACATATTCGCGATCGAGCCGCCGGCCATGAGGATGATCGGGGCGATGATCGGCAGCACCGAGGTCAGGGTGCTCGGCAGGCGGGTGTAGGAGTTACGCAGCTCCTCGTAGGCGGCTTCGACGTCCTGATCTGGGATGACCTCAGATTCCGGCGTGGTGATCTTCTTGCCGATGTACACGGAGAAGAAGTAGGACACGATCAGCACCGGGATGGACACGAGCATGCCCAGGCCGATGACGAGCAGGAGGTTATCCTCCAGGCCCAGGTTGGAGGCAGAGGCGATGGGGCCTGGGGTTGGTGGGATGAAGACGTGGGAGGTGAATAGGCCCGCCGAGAGGGCGATCGCCATCGCTACGGGGGACGCACCGGTGCGCTGTGCAAGGGCGCGGCGCACCGGGTTGAGGATGACGAACCCGGAATCGGAGAACACCGGGATACAGACGATCCAGCCCATGAGCTGGATGGCCAGCACGGGGTGCTTCTTGCCGATGAGGCGCACCAGAGCGTCGGCGAGCTGGAAGGCGGCGCCAGTCTTCTCCAGGACGTAGCCGATCAGCGTGCCGAAGATGATGACGAGGCCGAAGGACTTGAAGGTGCTGGAGAAACCTTCGCCGATGAGGCTGGTGATGCCCGTGGTGATGACTTCACCATCGGCGTCCTTCGCATCGAGCAGTGGCACGCCTCCGATGAGTCCGAAGACGAGGGAGACGAACAGCAGCGACAGGAACGGGTGGATGCGCAGCTTGGAAATCATCAAGATGAGCGTCACGATCGCGAGGACGAAGACGCCCATCAAAGGTAATCCGGTCATGTGATTCCTTCGGCGGTGAGGGGGATTTATGTGAGGTAGATCCTATCGCACGGGGGAGTGTGCCATTACCGGCCCTATGGTTTGGGGATCGAGCCCCAATTCTAGACCGTGTGGTCTAAGCAAATGTGCAGGTAGGGGCGTTCTATGACGGGTTGTCTCGGGAGTCTTATTGCGCGCGCCACAATTCCCGCCTAGTATGTGCCCTAATCCTAGACCGAGCGGTCTGTCTGATTTTCTACCCCTTCGAGGGACGGGCTCACCGCACGGCAAAACAAACGACGACAAGAACCCAACGAGGAGCCACAGTGCCGGAGCGCAATTCCCAGGCAGGCATCACTCAACAGGGCCAGCCGCTGTTGAGCCTCAACACCCACAACGAGAACTGGCGTGACCCCG
>DWUR01000026.1 GCA_019120635.1 Candidatus Corynebacterium intestinavium
TGGTACGCGCCACGCGGCTGGGCCTCCGGGTGCGCCGGGCGGTACGCGCCTTGCTGGGGAGCTGCGGCCGGGCGCTGTGCGTAGCCCCCGCGGCTATGGCGCGGCCGCTGCGGAGTGTCAGCCGGTGGGGCCTGCCGGTACCGCGGTGGCTCAGGGAGCTGGGCTCGTTCGCGGCGCTCAGCCCTCCCGGCGCGCCGGGGGCGTTCACGGCGCCCGTGTTCGGATCCCGGAGCCGGGGAACGGTGCTGGCCGGCGGCGTCCGGAATATTCGAGCGGACGTAGCGCGGGGGCGCAGGTTTCTGACCTGATCCGGAATCGGTGGGCGTCGTGTTCGACGCGGGACCAGGCGCGGGGCGACGACGCACCGGGCGGCCGAAACGGTCGGTCAGGATCCTGCCATCCCGGTCGCGGGCGTATTCATCGCGTGAGTTCATGGGGACATCTTAACGGGCGCGCTGCCACGTGGTCACGCGTACCGCCAGCAACACTATTAACTACAGTCCCAGCCATCCCAGGCCTAGGTGGCCATCGGCGAGGACATAGCCCGCGAAAGCCGCGGTGTCGATGAGCCCGTGGGCGATGATCAGGGGCCAAACCCGGCCGGTGCGGCGGAAGTACTCGATGAATACGAGCCCCATCACCGCATTGCCCAGGCCCGCGGATACGCCCTGATAGAGGTGATAGCTTGCCCGCAGCAAGGCCGAGGCCGCGAAGATCCCGGGCCAGCGCACGTTCAGCTGACGCAACCGGGTCGCTAGCCAGGCGACGACGATCAGCTCCTCGGCTACCCCATTGGCCCAGGCGTTCAGCAGAAGGGAGGGCAGCGTCCACCAGTGCTCACCCAGCCCGGAGGGCACCACTACCTTTGAGGCGCCCAGCTGTACCGCGAGCGCATAGAACGCGAGGCCCGGCAGGCCGATCAACGCGGCTAGGCCCGCCCCATGGGGCCAGTCCTCGGCTCGGAGTCGGAGGCGCAGAGCCGGTTGGGGTGGGGCCGGCTGGGGAGGCAGGTGGCGCAGCAGTAGGAAGGCCGCCAGCCCGCCCCAGGCGAAGAGCACACCGGAGGTGATGAGCTGAAATGCCGGATCGAGCCACGCCAGGTGGGACTGCGACTGATTGAGCAAGGCCTCCTGCTCATTGAGCGGGGTGGGGTCCGTGAGGGCCTCGACCAGCCGGAGTATCGCGCGCAGGCCAGAGGCGCCGAAGGTGACCGCCAGCAGGAGGGCCAGCTCGACGCGCAGGGCGCGCCGGTCGCGGGGGAGCAGCTCCGGGCTCATGGCTGCCCGTGCCCGCAGGACTCGTGGCTGTGCCCTGCTGTGCAGCCGCACTCCGCTTTATGAGACTCCGCGCTGTGCGAAGCAGCGCAGTTGTAGCCAGCGCTGCGAGATCCAGCGCAGTCGCAGCCAGCGTCGTGGTTGCCCGCGCCGGGGCGGGGCTCGTAGTTCAAGGAGCTCAGGTCACCGGGCTCGGCCAGCGAAAGCCCCTCCACCGGCAGCGCCGCCGCGGCGGCCTGCACCTGCTCGGCCAAGGCCACCAGGTCTGAGGCGCTCACCCGGTCGCCCACCGCGCCGAGCTGCAGCGCGATCGGCCACCGGCCCGGCACTCGGGCCGGGTCCACCAGTGGCACCGTGACCGATGCCCAGCCACACAAATTCCACAGCGTGCCCCACGGCGTCCAGGCTGTCTGTGCCCAGAAGTTCAGCCGGGGGCTCAGCCGAGAAAATGAGCCCGGTGCCGGGGGAGCGCAGGCCAGCATCGGGGTGGCTACCACGTCCAAACCCGCTGAAGACCAGCGGTGAAGCGCTGTCTGACTCATCCGGTGGATGCTGCGCTCCATCTCCTCGCGGCGCCAGCGGGGAACGCCCGTGCCCTGCCGCTTGAGCCAGCTCGTGAGCTCCGAGAGTGGCTCTGGCAGCTCCGCGCAACGGGTGGAGAGCACGGTCGCGAAGAGCTCGAAATTCGCCGGGTCATAGGGCTGGGGCGCCTGGCGGACCTCCGCCACGGATTCCCCATTGGTTAACAGTGCGGTGGCCCCTGCGGTGGCCGCGGCGATCGCCGGATCCACCCGGGAGTGGTGGTGGAAAGGCTGATTCGTATAGCCCACCCGCAGACCCCACGGTCGGGTGCGGGGCAGCTGATAGGCCTTGCGCGTGTTCGCGAAGGAGTCCGCAAGGTAGCCGTGGGCGGAGGGGTTGAACCCTCCCACCGCGGTATCGTGTGCCGGCTTGAGCCCCACCAGCCCGCAGCAGGCCGCTGGCACCCGGATGGAGCCGCCCCCGTCCGTCGCGTGCGCGATCCGCGCCACCCCGTGGCCTACCGCCGCAGCGGCCCCGCCCGAGGAACCGCCAGTCATCATCGACGGGCTGATCGGGTTGACCGGGGCCTCTTGCCCGACGGGCTCGGTATAGGCGCTGGTGCCATACTCCGCGCTCGCGCTGGCCCCAACCAGGCGTGCGCCCGTCGCGAGCAGGTTTTCCACCGCGGTATCGCTGTGCGCGGCGCGGAAGCCCTGACGCGCGTTGCCCATCGTCACCCACTCGCCCGCGACCTGCTGGGTGTCCTTGACCAGCAGCTCCTCCCCGCTGAGGTGGGAGGCCCTACTCGCGGAATCGACGTGCGGGCGGTCGTAGACCCGCGCCACCCCCAGCTGCGCGGGCGAAAGTCCAGTCTGCTGGCTCACTGCCGCGAGCCGCTGGGCGAAGGTATCGGGGGTGGGGCTGAACTGTGTCACAGGGCTAGGTTACCCGCCGGCCCCGCCCGCGCCGGCGATGCAGCCCATTAGTATCGGAGGCCATGAGCAACACTCCCACCATCGCTTTCCTCGGCCCGCGGGGCACCTTCACCGAGCAGGCCGCGCTCGAGTTCCTGCGGGGCGGCCACGTGCCCGGCGTGCCCGCCAGCTCGGCTGGGTCCGACCCCGAGAACGCCGCCCAGCTGGAGCCCCGCACCAGCCCGGCCGAGGCGCTCGGCGCGCTACGTGAAGGCCAGGCCGATTACGCGGTCATCGCGCTGGAAAGCTCCGTGGATGGTCCCGTCGCCCAGGCCGAGGACGCGCTCGTCACCGGCGATCGCGTGCAGATCCTCGCCGAGCTGCTGGTTCCCATCCGCTTCGCGATCGGCGTGCGCGCCGGGGAGGCTGAGCGTTTCCGCAGTGCCGCCAGCGCCGAGGAGGGCGCGGTGGCCCCCGTGTTCAGCACCCACCCCGTCGCCGAGGCACAGGTGCGCGGCTGGGTGGCCGAGAACCTGCCCGAGGTGCAGTTCAGCCCGGCGCCCTCCAACGCCGCCGCGGCCCAGGCCGTCGCCGAGGGGCGCGCCGATATCTGCGCGGCCCCACTGCGCGCTCTCGAGATCTACGGGCTGGAAGCGATCGCCACGGACGTCGCCGACGTCGCCGAGGCCTTCACCCGCTTCGCCCTGGTCTCCCGCCCCGTCCCGCCCGCACCGCGCACCGGCCACGACCGCACCGGGGTGGCCTTCACCGCCCAGCACGACCGCCCCGGCAGCCTGATCTACGCGCTGCAGCAGCTCTCCCTGCGCGGGGTGAACCTCACCCGAATCAGCTCCCGGCCCACCCGCGAGCTGCTGGGCACCTACGTGTTCCACATCGAGATGATCGGCCATATCGAGGACTCCGCCGTCGCCGCCGCCCTGCAGGGGCTGCAACGGGAGAGCTCCTGGATCCGCTACCTCGGCTCCTGGCCGCTGGCCACCGCCCCGCGCGGCGTGGACGAGGAGCACCTGGTCGAGATCCTCGGCAACGTCGCTGCCGAAACCCCGGACGAAGGCCCCTCCGAGCGGTGGCTGGCCGATATGATGAACCCCGCAGAAGACCACCGGGCTTGAGAGAAGGAAGCGAGAACATGACCCGCTTGTTTCTGGTCCGCCACGGCCAGACCACGTCCAATGAAATCCACGCGCTAGATACCGCGCTGCCAGGCGCAAGCCTCACCACGCTCGGCCGGGAGCAGGCCGGCGCCGCGGGCCGCTACCTGCGCAACGCCAGCGACCGCGTGCACGTCCTTTCCTCACAGGCCGCACGTGCTCAGCAGACCGCCGCGGGCCTGGCCACGGCCTTCGCCGCCGAGGGTGGGGCCATCGCCGCGGCCGCGCCGGGCAGCAGCTTCGCCGAAGGTTTCCAGCGTTTCCGGGGCCGCGAACTCGCCGGGCTGGTCGACACCGCCGCCGTCGAGCTGGCGGGCGAGTACGCAGGCTCCCTGGCCTCCGTTTTCGGTGTGGCCGAGATCCCGGCCGGGGACATGGAGATGAAGAACGACGAGGACTCACACGAGCTCTACCACCGACTGCTCGGGGACTGGCTGCATGGCCAGATCGACAAGGTCGTCCCCGGTGGGTCCTCCGGCGCCGAGGTGCTGACCAGCTACCTGCCGCAGGCGCTGGCCGTCGTCGCGGCGGCGCAGGCCGAAGACGCGGACGCCGTCCTGGTCAGTCACGGCGCCGTGATCCGCCTCGTCGCCACCTGGCTGGGAGCGGTCGATCCGGAGTTCGCTTATCGCGCGTACCTGCCGAATGGGCAGGTGGTCTCCATCGCCCTGCCAGAGGATTTCGGCGAGCTGCTGGACCAGGTCGCGGAGGCTGTGGACGAGCAGTTCCGGAACGGGGTGCGCGGCCGTTTCCGCGTCACCGAGTGGGGCCCGTTCGGGGTCCCGGAGCTGGCCTAAACCCAGCAAAACCGGCTTCAGCCCAGCTACCCCGGGGCTAAACCAGCTAGCCCCAGCCGAGCTCGTGGAGGCGGTCGTCGTCGATACCGAAGTGGTGGCCGAGCTCGTGGATGACGGTGATGGCGACCTGCTCGACGAGCTCCTCCCGGGTATCGACGACGTCCTGCAGCGCCAGCCGGTAGATCGTGATCTTGTCCGGCAGCGCGCTGGTGTATTCGCTGGTCCGCTCGGTGAGCGCGACCCCCTCGTAGAGGCCCAGGATGCTGGGGGAGTCGAGGTTATAGTCCTCGGTGACGATCGCGACGTTATCGACGTTGTCCAGTAGTTCCCGTGGGATGCGACGCAGCCCCTGGTCGACGAGTTCCTCGAACTCCTCTTCGCTGACCTCGATGCTCAATGCTCAATCACCTTCGCTCGTGGTGCCCGCTTAAGGAGCCGGGTTGCCCTCGGCATTAGTACCCTCCGAGGCTGGCGCCGGGGAATCGCCGCGCTTCGGCAGACGCTTCGGCGGGGTCTTCGGCGGCTTGCCGTTGACCGTGAACTGCTGCCGGACGTCGCCCTTCAGCGTGGCGAAGCCATCGCCCTCCGTCGCGATGAGCGCGCAGTTCGCCTGACGGGAGCCGGTGACCCAGGATTCCTCCGGCTGGGTGGTCCAGAACGGGGTGAGCGTGGACTGGTAGAGGTTCTCCTCGCCACCCATGTAGTTCTCCGCCTGCTCGGTGCAGACCTTGTTCAGGGCGTCGTTTTGGCGCTTGATGTCAGGCCACTCGTCGCCGTTGAAGATCTTGCCCAGGTCCACCTGGTGCGTGACCTGCCAGGTGTGGTCCTCGCTGCACGGCACCACGCGGGTGGAGCGGCCCTGCACCTGCACGCAGGTATCCGGCTCGTAGACGCGCGACTGATCCTGTTCGGCGGCCAGGCCGGTGGTTTCGACGGACTTACCCTCGGCGTCCTGCACCATCACGCCGCACAGCATGGTGCGGTCGCCCTCCGCCCAGGAGGACTCCGGCGGCAGGATCGGGGAGATGTTGTAGCGCCCGTTCGGGTCCAGCTTGCCCTCCAGGTAACGCATGGTGGGGCCGACGCAGAGTTCCTGGCTGAGCTCGGCCTGGCGCTTCACATCAGGCAGCGCGCCCTTCGCCCCGAATTCGCTGGAGGGGTAGGCGCGCAGGTCCTCGCGGGCGGAGACCTCGAAGCGGTGTGGCTTCTTGCAGTCCACGGTGAGGAAGTCGGTGTTCTGACCGTTCGGGGTGCGGGTCCAGTTGACGCACTGGCCGGTGTCCGCGTTCGTGAACGCGGCGGCGCGAACCTCGGGGGCCTCCGCCTCGTTTGCTGGTGGCGCGATGGTCGGTCCGGCGTTGCTGTCGGCGGCGTAAGTGTAGGCGCCGGCGGCGACGCCACCGCACAGTGCTGCCAGGGTCATGACTGTCACGCTGCGCATCCGGCGAGTCCAGGTGGCGTGACTAATACTCATGTTTCACTTTCTTCGGCGACGGCGGTGCGGGAGGAAACTTTATTTCACACTATAGCTAAGCTAGGAGCCATGATTGATCTCAAGCTCCTGCGCGAAAATCCAGACCTCGTTCGTGAATCTCAGCGTACCCGTGGGGAGGATCCAGCACTGGTTGACCAGCTGCTGGAGGCCGACCGCCAGCGCCGCGAGGCGATTTCCGCGGCCGACCAGGCACGCGCAGAGCAGAAGGCGTTCTCCAAGGCGATGGGCCGGAAGATGGCCGCCGCCTCCGATGAGGAGAAGGCCCAGCTGCGCGAGGAGGGCAAGCAGAAGGCCCAGGCTGTGAAGGACCTGGAGGCCACCCAGAGCAACGCGGAGCAGGCGCTTTACGACCTGCAGATGCAGATTTCCAACGTCGTCGAGGGCGCGCCTGCCGGTGGTGAGGAAGACTTCGTGGTCCTCGAGCATGTCGGCGAGCCCACCACCTTTGACTTCGAGCCGAAGGATCACCTGGAGCTCGGCGAGTCCCTGGGCTTGATCGACATGAAGCGCGGCACGAAGGTCTCCGGTTCCCGCTTCTACTTCCTCACCGGCGACGGCGCGCTGCTGCAGCTCGGCATGATGCAGCTGGCTGCCCGCAAGGCCACCGAGAAGGGCTTCCAGCTGATGATCCCGCCGGTGCTCGTGCGCCCCGAGGTCATGGGCGGCACGGGCTTCCTCGGCGCCCACGCGGACGAGGTCTACCGCCTGGAGGAGGACGACCTCTACCTGGTCGGTACCTCTGAGGTCGCCCTGGCCGGTTACCACTCCGATGAGATCATCGACCTGGACGAGCCGAAGCGCTACGCCGGCTGGTCCTCCTGCTTCCGCCGCGAGGCCGGTTCCTATGGCAAGGACACCCGTGGCATCATCCGCGTGCACCAGTTCGACAAGCTCGAGATGTTCGTTTACTGCCGCCCGGAGCAGGCCACCGAGATCCACCAGGAGCTGCTGCAGCTGGAGAAGGACATGCTCGCGGCGATCGACGTCCCGTACCGCGTGATCGACACCGCCGGTGGCGACCTGGGCTCCTCGGCTGCCCGCAAGTTCGACACCGAGGCCTGGGTCCCGACGCAGAACACCTACCGTGAGCTGACCTCCACCTCAAACTGCACGACCTTCCAGGCCCGCCGCCTGCAGACCCGCTACCGGGACGCCGACGGCAAGACGCAGGTCGCCGCAACCCTGAACGGCACCCTGGCGACCACCCGCTGGCTCGTCGCCATCCTGGAGAACCACCAGCAAGCCGACGGTTCCGTCGTCGTCCCGGAGGCGCTGCGTCCGTTCGTGGGCAAGGACGTCCTGACCCCGAAGAACTAGGCCACCAGGCCGCAGGTCCTGAGCCCTGGGCCTGCACCACAGCGCACCGCACGACTGACCCACACCACTTGAGTCCCGTCCTTATACGGCGGGGCTCCCACACAGTAGAGGATCACGACCATGGCTAAGCTCCCGGCACTCCTATCCCGCGTGGGATCCATCTTCTCCATTGATAGGTGGACCGACTCGGCCTTCACCCTGACCAGCAAGGGGGTAGAGACACCGAAGCACCCGGAATCCCAGGAGCTCGTCTACGGCCGGATCATCATTCGGGCGGCGAAGCTGCTGATGCGTTATGTCCAGCGCCTCGACGTGGTGGTCATGCACCACGAGCGGATCCCCGCCGAGGGTGGGGCGCTGCTCGCGGTGAACCACACCGGCTACTGGGACTTCGTCTACGGCGGCATCCCCGCCCACTTCCGCGGCGGGCGCCTGGTGCGCTTCATGGCGAAGAAGGAGATTTGGGATAACAAGTTCGCCAAGCCGCCGATGGAGGCCTGCCGCCACATTCCAGTGGACCGTGCGGACGGCCAGGCCTCCGTCAACGAGGCCATCGAGCGGCTGAAGGCCGGCGAGCTGGTGGGAATCTTCCCCGAGGCGACGATCTCCCGCTCCTTCGAGGTCAAGGAGCTGCGCCAGGGCGCGGCGATCATCTCCCGCGACTCCGGTGCCCCGCTGATCCCGATGGCGATCTGGGGCTCCCAGCGGATCTGGACCAAGGGTGGCAAGAATAACCTCCGGCCCAAGGACGCCAAGCTGGTCATCAGCGTCGGCGAGCCCGTCGAGGTCACCGAAGATTCCATCGAGACCACCGCGCGCCTTCACGAGGCCATGAAGGTTCAGCTGAACGAGGCCCAGCAGGAGTACGTGCGCCGCTACGGCCCCATGCCGAAGGGTGAGTCCTGGGTGCCGGCCCGCTTCGGCGGCGCCGCCCCCACCCTGGAGGAAGCCACCGCCAAGGACCGCGCCGACCAGGCGGAACGCAAGCGCAAGCGCGAGCAGCAGGCCAAGCAGGACCGGAAGAACTAATGAGCCAGCCGCGGCTGATCGTCAGCGACATCGACGGCACCCTGCTCAATAGCAAGGAGCGCGTCTCCCCGCGGCTGCGGGAGGCCGTCCGCCAGCTCACCGCCAGCGGCACGATCTTCACCCTGGCCTCCGGCCGACCTGCCCGCTGGATGCTGCCGGTGCTCGAGCAGCTGCCGATCCGCCCGCTGTGCATCTGCGCCAATGGCGCGGTGACCTACGATTCCGCCCGGGACGAGATCGTCCGCGCGAAAACCCTCTCCCCTGAGGACATGCGCAGCATCGTCGAGACCTCCCTGGAGCACACCCGGCACCTGCCGACCCACCTGCCGGAGTACCTCTTCGGCCGTCAGGCCGCCCCGCAGGTCCCCACTGGCCCCGGCGTGGGCTTCGGCGTGGAGCGCGCCGGAGTCAGCGCCTTCGACCGCGCCGAGGAGCTCTACGTGGTGGAGCCGGACTTCACCCACGCCTGGGAGTCCGATGAGCACCTCATCTGCCCCGTGGACGAGGTTATCTCCCAGCCCGCGGTGAAGCTGCTGGGCCGTAACCCGAACGTCACCTCTCGCCAGATCTATGACGCCCTCGCCGACCACATCGACCCCGCGCTGAGCCACATGTCGTACAGCTGGGGCGGCGGGCTGGTGGAATTCTCCGCGCCGGGCGTGACCAAGCGCAGCGCCATCGTGGAGCTGATCGCGCACCTCAACGAGCAGGCGGCACCTGGGACGGAGCCGATCCGCCGGGAGGACGTCGTTGTTTTCGGGGACATGCCCAATGACCTGGAGATGATCGAGTGGGCCGGGCTCGGGGTCGCGATGGGTAATGCGGAGGACCAGGTCAAGGCCGCTGCGGACGTGGTCACCGCCACCAATGACGACGACGGGGTCGCCGAGGTCCTGCAGCGCTGGCTCTAGGCTTCGAGCTTTCTTTTCTCGCCGCCATGGCCGTGTGCCCGGTGTTATCACCGCCATTGCCCGGTGCCGCCACGGTCTTGTGTCAGCGCCGTCACCGCCGTGTGTGAGGTGCCGCCACGGCGCGGAAAAACCCGCGCGTGGTTATGGTGGGAGATATGACTGTCTTGGGTGCGCTGAAGAATATTGCCGTGGAGACCGTCGGGAAAACTACCGATGCGTTACGTATCGGCAACGGCCTCGATGCGCGCGAACTGCAACCGGTTGGTTGGTTCGCGCACGAGCAAGCGGTGGAGAAACTGCGGGCCAGCTACGCGGCCA
>DWUR01000027.1 GCA_019120635.1 Candidatus Corynebacterium intestinavium
TCAGGCCCTGTTCAAACAATTCAACGAGCTGCTCACGCTGTCGCTGGCTTAGAGAACTTCGTGCTCTCAAAGAAATACTCCCCACTAGTTAGGAACTGATTTTCTCAGTCCAACTAATGGGGAGCAGTTCATTGTGCTTCCGGGGCCGTTTTCTTTGTATCTAGACCGCGCCCTACCCCAGCGCGGCGAGGCGCTGGGCGGCCTGAGCGATCTGCTCATCGCTGGCGGTCAGCCCCACCCGCACGTGCTGTGCTCCAGCCGGGCCGTAGAAGTGCCCCGGAGCTACGAGGATGCCGAGTTCCGCGAACCGGTCCACCGTCTCCCACGCGTCCCGTCCTTCGGTGGCCCAGATATAGAGCCCGGCTTCGGAGTGCTCGACCGTGAAGCCACCCGCAGCCAGCCCGGCAAGCAGCACCTCGCGGCGCTCCCGGTAGCGCTGCCGCTGCAGGGTCTCGAAATCATCGGAGCTCAGCGCCGCGATCATCGCGTGCTGGATCGGCCCCGGCACCATGCCCCCGGCGTGCTTCCGGGTCCCGAGAATCTCAGCCATGAGCTGCTGATCCCCCGCGAGCCAGCCCGCGCGGTAGCTGGCCATGTTAGAGGTCTTCGACAGCGAATGCACCGCGATCAGGTTGTGGTGGTCACCGTCACAGACCCGCGGGTCGAGGATGGATACGGGAGCCTCGGCCACCTCGGTGGCCTCCCATCCCAGGCCGAGGTAGCACTCGTCGGAGACGACGATGCATTCGCGCTGCCGGGCGAAGTCCACGACCTTGCGAAGGTGCTCTACCCCGAGCACGGCGCCGTGCGGGTTCGCGGGCGAGTTGAGGTAAATCAGGGCTGGGGTTTCGGGTCCCAGTTTCAGCAGCGAATCAGCGCGCAGCACGCGGCAGCCCGCGAGTTTCGCAGACACCTCATAGGTCGGATACGCCAGCTCCGGGATGACCACCAGCGAATCGGCGTGAATACCGAGATCCATCGGCAGGCTCGCGATCGCCTCCTTGGTGCCGATCACCGGCACCACGGCGTCCTCGTTGAGCCCGGTGACTCCGAAGCGTCGGGCCATCGCGGCCACGATAGCTTCCCTGAGTTCAGCGAAACCTTCGGTGGGCGGGTAACCCGGCTGCCACGCGGCTTCCGCCAGCGCGAGCTGGACGTTCGGGGGGACGTCGTCGACTGGCGTGCCGACGGAGAGGTTGATCATCCCGTCGGGGTGGGCGGCAGCGCGCTGGGTCGCCGCAGCCAGAGTGTCCCAGGGAAACGCTGGAAGCCGCTCGGCGGCGGGGGTGCGAAAAGCTGGTGACCGTCGAGTCACGGATTCACTCTCCTCATTGAAAACCCCGGTGCCCCACCAGAAGCACCGGGAGCCGAGCACACGGCCGACACAGTGAAGGTCGGCACCCAGCCGCTTAGGCCTGGGGTGGCAGGGCTGCGATCATCGGGGCGTCGAAGTCCTGCGGGCCAAGCGCCGCAGCACCGCCCGGGGAGCCCAGGTCGTCGAAGAACGCCGCGTTGGCGTCGTTGTACTCTTCCCACTCCTCCGGGATGTCGTCCTCGTAGAAGACGGCCTCGACCGGGCAGACCGGCTCACACGCGCCGCAGTCCACGCACTCATCTGGGTGGATGTACAGCATGCGCTTGCCTTCGTAGATGCAGTCCACTGGGCATTCTTCGACGCAGCTGCGGTCCAGGACGTCGACGCATGGTTGCGCAATCGTGTAGGTCATTATTCTTCCTTATGCACTATCGGTCTAGCGCTAACGGCTAAGCACTTATCTCTTTATTCTGTCACTCGGGCGGGTTCAATTCGAATCACGATCGGCCCTGGGGTCGATATACATGACCGGAATCGCGCCACCCAGCAGCCCCGCTGCGAGCAGGCCGAGCGTGGCGATGCTTTGCGGGATCAGTGTATCCCCGCTGGAGCTGATAGCGGGCCACAGCAGCAGCGCGATGAATCCCGCCAACCAGATCCACGTGGGGATGGCAGCGATCGCTTTATTCGGGGTCCACAGCAGCGCGGTTTTGGTGATGATCCAGTTGAACACTCCCGCGAAGAGGATCGTCCAAGGGAACGGAATACTCACCTCACCGATGCTGATGCGGCTGCCCAGGTAGAGCACGGAGACGAAGAGCCCAAAGGCGGCCCCGACACTCAGCCAGGCAATCCCCGCGATCCGCTCGCGGCGGGTGGTGTCGCGGCGGACCTGGCTGCGGTTCGGGTCTCCCCAGTGAGGCTCGCTGCGGCGCGCCCCTTCGGGGTCTGTGACACGGCGGTCATGGCTTGTCGCGTTGTCAGCCATTCTCACCCCGTGCCTTCCCGTCGTCACCGTGTTCTTGGGCGGTCCCGTTGCTGGGAACCACGAAGTCAAAGTGTAGCAGACTGATCTGTCTGCTTGTGTTGGGGTCAGCGTTCTTCACCCAGCCCAGCTGATAGCCCTCGACGGGAAGGATTGGCTGGCTGATGAGGTTCGACAACGCGAAGAGGTACTCCCCCGTCGACGTGACCCCGTCCCGGGCTTCGGGGTTGACGTCCGTTCGAGTACCGTCGGCGACCCACAACTGTGTGGCGTGCGCCGCCATCGCCTTTCGCTTGGCCGCGACGTCCTCGGGCGTGCCCTGGACGAAGGCGTCGATAAACTCTTCCGCGACCAGCGCGACGTCGCCGTCCTCCGCCTCATGCCAGCCTTCCGGCACCTCCGCGCCCGCCATCGCCGCGTTGAATGCCCCTGCCGGGGTGACGGCCCACCAGATCTCTTGCGGGGTGGCCTCCTCGCCCGCGTCCGCGAGGCGGCGGACTGCTTCGTGGGTCACCCGGTGGGCCCGGATGTGGTCGGGGTGCCCATAGCCGCCGTCGGGGCCATAGGTGACGAGCACCTCCGGGCGCTGGCTACGCAGCACCGCGAGCAGCTGCTCAACCTGCTGCTCCCAGTTATCCTCCGAGTCCCCGGCGAAGGCGCGGGGGTGCCGGATCGTCGGGGTATCCGCCATCCCGGAGTCCCGCCAGCGGCTCAGCCCACCCAGGAACTGCGGACCCTTTTGAACCCCGAGGTGCTCGAGGGCTTGCTGCAGTTCCCCGATGCGGAAACCGCCCAGCAGGTCGGAGTGCTCGGAGGTGAGGTTCTGGTACTTCTCCCCGAGCACCTCCCCTTCTTCACCGAGCGTGCAGGTCAGCACGGAGGTCTCCGCACCAACCCGGGAGCTCGCGGCCACCAATAGGCCGGTAAACAGGGATTCATCATCCGGGTGGGCGTGGATGAACATCACCCGGCGCGGTGCCGCGTGGGTGGTGGGCTCAGTCATCTGAACTTGGTACCTCCGGTTCTGGGGCTGCCGTCGTCGGTTCCGCCACGTCCTGGCGCGTCCAGCGGGCACCGCCGACGAAAATTCCACTATAGGGGTCGAAAGGCCACTGTTCGACGGGCTTGTCGGAGCCCACGAACTCGGGGCTCGCAGCGTAGTACTGCTCATCGCGTAGGAGTGGCAACAGCACGGACTGGTTCTGCACCAGCGCGTTCACCTGCTCGATAGCCGCGGCGGAATCTTCACCGTCGCGCACCTCGGCGATGGCTTCGTCGATTGCTGGGTCGCAGAGGCCCGTGATGTTCGCCCCGAAGGTTCGCTGCGGGGATCCCTCTGCCGATTCCGTCGACGGGGTGGTCTCCGTCCCCCGGGGTTCTTGCGGCGAGCTCGCCTTGGCGGATTCGGTGGCCTTTTCGCTGGTCGCAGAGCTGACCGTCGACTCCTCGGACTTGCTATCTTCGCCCGAGGTCTTATCCTCGGCAGCCCGTTCCTCGGCCTGACGCAGCGTCTCCGGCTGAACGCAGGAGAACTGGTTGGCCACGTCCGTGGGGGTATCTGGTGTTCGCCCCCACAGCACGGAAGCGTCCACCTCCCCCTCGGGGATCATCGTTTCCAGCAGATTTTCCGCATCCACAGTCAGAGCCTGGGCGTTGATCCCGTTGCGGCTGAGCTCATCAGCGATCGTGCGGGCGGCGATGGCCGCCTGCTTGTCGTTATTGGGAGCGGCGATGGTGAAGGGCCTCTCCTCGAACAGAGCCCGGGCCTCGTCCGGCATCTGTTCGGTGGGTCGCTCGCCCCATTCCGGAGGGGCGACGTCCCTATTCCCGGAGACGATCTGCGCCACGGTGCCAGGCTTGATCGCCGCCAAGGCTGCGCGGCGCACAGCCATCTGGTTCATCCGCTCCGAATCGAGGTTGAGAGCGAAGTTCAGCTGGACCTTCCGGTCCCGCTGCGTGCCGCGGACATCCGGGACCTCGCCGAGGGTCAGCGCCGATAGCCCCGCCGGGTAGGCGGCGTACATCTGCAGCTGTCGGGAGCGCAGCATCTGCGCCCCCGTGTGCACATCCGGAACCGCCCGGAGGATCAGCTTATCGGTGGCGGCAGGGGCCGAGCCCCAGTAGCGGTCGTTGCGCTGCAGCTCAATGACACCGCGCCCGGCGTCCACCGCGTGGACCCGATAAGCTCCGCCCGACGCCACCGATCGCTCGTCCATCATCGTGGCGAACTGCTGCCCCTCAGCCCGGTAGATATGGCTCGGCAGCAGATGCCGGAACAACTGCCGCCAACCTTCCTGTGGCTCGCTGAAGCTCACGCGAACCTTTGAACCTCCCCCGGAGACCTTGATCCCAGAGATCTTGCTGTACTGGGCAGCGGTCTCCGCGATGCGCTGGGTGCGCAGCTCATCCCAGAGGTACTGGAAATCACTGCCGGAGATTGGGGTGCCGTCGGACCACTGGGCATGCGGGCGCAGGGTGTAGGTCACCTCGGTCGGCGCCACCGGGTTATTGGCATCCACCTTGACCAGGAGGTCCTTGTTCATCACCCAGCGGTTGCCGACGCGGTTGAACGCGGACGGCAGCGTGAGGTCCGCGACCGCCATCGTGGATTGGCCCAGGTTGCCGACGATGTGCGGGTTCAGATTGCCGTCGAATTCATCGACGCCGATGTTGATCTCCCGCAGCTTCGAATCCGGGGTGTCTTCGTGCTTTCCCTCGTTAAGCTCCTTGGCCTTGGGTTTGGCCGGTTCCTCCACGGTGGGGGCATCTCCAGGGCGGGCCTGGCAGCCTGACAGGACGAGGCTGAGCGCCACCGGGGTGGCCACGAGGGCAGCAAAAAAGCGCTGACGGGGTTGCCTCTGAGTC
Organism: Candidatus Corynebacterium intestinavium; assembly: GCA_019120635.1. GTDB lineage: Bacteria > Actinomycetota > Actinomycetes > Mycobacteriales > Mycobacteriaceae > Corynebacterium > Corynebacterium intestinavium. Next base: position 5,166 of record DWUR01000027.1, read on the forward strand.
ATTGCCAAGACCAACCTCCGTCAGCGCCACAGCGCTCTATCACGCCCGGGCGGGTAGCTCCCCGCCGCGGTCGAAGAGCACACTACTTGTTACGAGCCTTCTCGCGGGACCGGGCGCGGGCACGCTCGGTTGCGTTCAGGACCAGCTTACGCACGCGGATGACGTCCGGCGCGACCTCGACGCACTCGTCGTAGCCACAGAATTCCATGGCCTCTTCGAGGCTCATCTCGTGGGCCTTCGCCAGGGTCACGGTGGTGTCCGCGGACGCGGCACGCATGTTCGTCAGCTTCTTTTCCTTGGTGACGTTGACGTCCATGTCCTCGTCGCGGTTGTTCGCGCCGACGACGACGCCCTCGTAGACCTCGGCGCCCGGCTCGACGAAGAACTGACCGCGGTCGGCGAGGTTGATCAGCGCATAAGCGGTGACCTGGCCGGTGCGGTCCGCAACCAGGGAGCCGGTCGGGCGACCCTTAATCTCGCCAGCCCAAGGCTGGTAGCCCGCAGAGTAGTGGTTGGCGATACCGGTGCCGTGGGTCTCGGTCATGAAGACAGTACGGAAACCGATGAGACCACGGGCGGGCACGATGAAGTGCATGCGGATCCAGCCGGAGCCGGTGTTATCCATGGACTCCATGCGACCCTTGCGAGCGGCCATCAGCTGGGTGATGTTGCCCAGGTACTCCTCTGGAGTATCGATGGTGAGGTTCTCGTAGGGCTCCATGAGCTGGCCGTTCTCGGTGCGGGTCACGACCTGCGGCTTGCCGACGGTGAGCTCGAAGCCCTCGCGGCGCATCGTCTCCACGAGGACGGACAGCGCCATCTCGCCACGGCCCTGGACCTCCCAGGCGTCGGGGCGTTCGGTCGGCAGCACGCGCAGGGACACGTTACCGATCAGCTCCTGATCGAGGCGGGCCTTCACCATGCGGGCGGTGAGCTTATCACCGCCACCACGACCAGCCATCGGGGAGGTATTCACGCCGATGGTCATGGAGATCGCTGGCTCGTCCACGGCGATGCGCGGCAGCGGGTTCGGATGCTCCGGGTCGGCGAGAGTATCGCCAATCATGACGTCGTCGATGCCAGAGATCGCGGCAATATCACCAGCGATGACCTCCTCGGCGGGCACACGGGTCACGCCGACGGTGCGCAGCAGCTCGGCAATCTTCGCGGTCTTAACGTGCTGCTCGCCCTCCTCGTCATAGTGGATCCACGCGACCTGCTGGCCCTTGCGCAGCACGCCGGAGTGGACGCGCACCAGGCCGATGCGACCCAGGAAGGAGCTGGAGTCGAGGTTCGTGACGTGAGCCTGCAGCGGGCCTTCAATGTCGGCGGAAGGCTCCGGCAGGGTATCGTACAGGACGTCGAAGAGGGGCTGCAGATCCGGGGAGTTCGGGACGTTGCCGTCGCCCGGATTCTCGGTGGAGGCCTTACCCTCGCGGCCAGAGGTGTAGAGCACCGGCAGCTCCAGGAGGGACTCGGCGGCCTCCATAGCCTCCTCGTCCTCCAGGGTGGAGGCGAGCTCGAGGAGCAGATCCTGCGCCTCCTCGACCACCTCGTCGATGCGGGCATCCGGGCGGTCGGTCTTGTTCACGCAGATGATAACCGGCATCTTGGCGGCCAGCGCCTTACCGAGCACGAAGCGGGTCTGCGGCAGTGGCCCTTCGGAAGCATCGACGAGCAGCACCACGCCGTCCACCATGGACAGGGCACGCTCAACCTCGCCGCCGAAGTCGGCGTGACCCGGGGTGTCGATCACGTTGATGACGAGGTCGGCGCCGTCCTTACCGAGCCCCTTGCGGCGAATCGCGGTGTTCTTCGCAAGGATCGTGATGCCCTTTTCGCGCTCCAGGTCACCGGAGTCCATGACACGGTCCTCGACTTCCGCGTGCGGGTCGAAGGCGCCAGACTGACGCAGCATGGCATCGACGAGAGTCGTCTTTCCGTGGTCGACGTGCGCGACGATGGCGACGTTTCGAAACTCGGTATGGGTCACTAGTTCAACGCTTCCTTAAAAATATCGACGATGAGCGATTAGCTACTCCTACGGTGCCAATGTTAGCGCCGCGGTTGACTCCACTATTTTTCCACATGCCTCGAAGTTTTTCTGCATGCGTTATCCCAGCCCGCGCTCGTCACCCCTGCACACTCCCCCGCTTAAAGGTCAGGAGGCGGTCAGAAAATTTTTATCGTTTTCCCCAACTTTTCCCGCCTTGCTGATATTGTAAACCAAACCAAACAACAATCGTGCAAGCGCTGACTGTCCGTCGCCCGCAGAGCGGCGATGAGCAGCACCAGGCTTGCCGGTCCGAAGTACTCCGCAATCAGCACTGGAAGGCACCACCCGGAATGAACGTCAAGGCCACTTCCTCTCGCAAGCGCACGTGGGGCCGCCGCGCGGCCACGACCCTCGCCGCGATGGCACTCAGTGCCACGGCCGTCATCAGCCCAGCGCAGGCAGCTCCTGCCGGTTCCCTCGATCACCTCGGCCGTCCGGCACCGCACGTGCTGAACCAGATCGAGCAGTTCGCCAACACCCCTGGCCTGCCGGACAAGGCCAAGTCCGCCCTCGAGTCGGTGGTCGGCTTCTTCCGCGGCGATGGAGACAAGGATCCTGGCGTCTACCTGCCAGAGGGCGGCCCGGCATTCACCCAGTTCGCCTTCCCGACCATGTCCATGAAGTGCATCGGTGGCAAGAACAAGGCCGTCGGTACTGCCATGGCGGTTCCGGGCCCGGCAGCTCTGCCGCTGCCTGGTGTGGCAGCGGGTGAGGTCAACTTCGTCTTCACCGCACTGGGCACGGGCCCGGCCGCTAAGAAGCAGGCCATCCCGATGCGCGTCCACTGGGTGAACATCAACAACGGCCGCATCGGTACCACCATGCTGGGTAATAACGGCATCAACCCGAAGGGCCCGGGCACCGTCAACGGTGCCGCGAAAACCGGCTCGGGCACCGTCCTGGCCCTGCTTGAGGGCGGTGTGACCACGGTGGAAGAGGACTTCGGTCCGTCTAACTGTGGCTTCAGCCCCACCGTCGCAATGATCAACGTCCGCTAAGCGCAGCCGACGATGATCACCGCCGGCTAGCAGCGCGACCGCGGCCAGACGTGGCCGCGGTCCACGCACCGGATGAGATCGCGATTACGCGGCCTCGCTCCCACTCTCCGTGGGGGCTATTTTTGTGAGCGCTACGCCCACCGCAGCGCCCAAAACCACACCCACCGCGAGGTTATTGGTGGCCAGGGTCGCCGTGAAGACGCACATCATCACCAGCGAGTGCTGCCACGGCAACCGCAGCAAGCCCTTGGGGCTCACGGTGTACCAGGAGATCGTCTTCAGAGAGACGATGACCATCACCGCAGCCAGCGCCGCCATGGGGATGGCGGAGACGACCTGGTACAGCGAAAGGATGAACAGCAACAAAAACCCACCCGCAGCGATCGAGGAGAAGCGAGTGCGAGCGTGGGACTCCTCAACGTTGACCATCGTCTGCCCGATCATGCCGCAGCCGCCCGTTCCGGCCAGCGCACCGGCAGCGATGTTAGCCACACCCTGACCCCAGGATTCGCGGGTCTTGTTGGAGGAGGTCATGGTCATACCGTCCACCAGCTGGCCCGTCATCACCGATTCCACCAGCCCGACGGCGGCGAAGCCCAGCGCGTAAGGCAGCACGAGGAAGAAGGTCTCCCAGGTCCACGGGACATCCGGCATTCGCACCTCAGGCAACCCGCCGGTGAGCCCGCCCATGTCCCCCACATCAGGCACCCGCCAGCCGAGGATCACGACCATCAGAGTCAGGATCGCGATGGCAATCAGGGGTGCGGGGATCGCGGCGGTGATCCTCGGGAAGATCAGCAGGACCACGAGACCAATCGCGAAGAGCACCCACACCGGCCAGTCGGCGCCGATGATGTGCTCCAGCTGGGCGGTGAGGATCATAATGCCCAGGGCATTGACGAATCCGGCCATCACCTCAGGTGTGATGAAGCGCTGCAGTTTAGCCACACCCAGCAGGCCGAAGATCACCTGAATGATGCCGGCCAGCACGACCGTCACGATGAGGTAATCCGTCCCGTGGCTAGCCACCAAGGGTGCGATGACCAGGGCGGTGGCGCCGGCAGCGCCGGTGATCATCGCCGGGCGTCCACCCGTGAACGCGATGACGAAGCACAATACAACCGTGGAAAAGAGCCCCACCGCGGGGCTCACCCCAGCGAGGATCGCGAAGCTGATGACCTCTGGGATCAGGGCAAAGGACGTAGCCAGCCCGGCCAGGACCTCCGTGCGGAATTTTTGCCGGCTGCTGAAGGCTTCGCGGAAGGAGCCCACCACCGACTGGTACGGCGGCCCCTGGGGAACGGTACGTGGCATGGGCTTAAGTATAACGGGCTGCTGAAATGGGCCCCGCCGCCCTGCCCCCGCGAGGGGTACAGGCCGCGAGGAAGGGTTCATGATTTCCCTCCCGCAGGCAGCGCCGACGCTTGCCGCGTGCAAAAGAAAATCCGCCCCGAGCGCTGTGTTGCGCTCCGAGGCGGATCAGTGGGCTGCGGCCCGCTACGGTGCTAACCCAGAATTTGTCGGCCCATCACCATGCGGCAGATCTGGTTGGTGCCCTCGTAAATCTGGGTGATCTTTGCGTCGCGCATCATGCGCTCCACCGGGAAGTCGCGAGTGAAGCCGTAGCCACCGAGCAGCTGAACCGCGTCAACGGTGACCTCCATCGCGACGTCGGAGGCGAAGGCCTTGGAACCGGCGGCCATGAGGCCCAGGCGCTCCCCGCCCTCGGCGAACCCGCGCTCCGCATTGGACGCTGCGGTGTAGATCATCAGCCGGGCGGCGTCGATCTTCATCTTCATGTCGGCGAGCATGAACTGGGTGTTCTGGAAGTCCGCGATGGCCTTACCGAACTGCTTGCGCTCTTTGACATAGGCCACGGCCTGATCGAATGCACCCTGGGCGATGCCGAGGGCCTGGGCTCCAATGGTCGGGCGGGTGTGGTCCAGGGTCTGCAGGGCGGTCTTGAAGCCGGTCCCCTCTTCGCCAACCATGCGGGACGCCGGCACGCGGCAGTCCTCGAAGTACAGCTCTGCGGTCGGGGAGCCCTTGATGCCGAGCTTGTGCTCCAGGCCACCGACGCGGAATCCCGGGTCGTCCTTGTGCACCATGAACGCGGAGATGCCACGGGCACCCGCATCCGGGTCGGTGACGGCCATGACGGTGTACCAGGAGGAGCGTCCACCGTTGGTGATGAAGCACTTGGAGCCGTTGATGACCCACTCGTCGCCCTCACGCACCGCGCGGGTCTTCATCGCACCAGCGTCGGAGCCAGCCTCGCGCTCGGTCAGTGCGTAGGAAGCGAGCTCGCCGTTGACGATATCCGGCAGCACTTCCTGCTTCAGCTCGTCGGAACCATTGAGGATCAGCCCCATCGTGCCGAGCTTGTTCACAGCCGGGATCAGGGAAGAGGAACCACAGACGCGAGCGATCTCCTCGATCACGATGACGGCTGCGAGGGAATCCGCCCCCTGGCCGCCGCAGTCCTCCGGGACATGGATCGCATTGAACCCGGATTCGTTCAGCGCCTTGAGGGCCTCCTCCGGGAAGCGCTCGTTTTCATCGACGTCCTGCGCATACGGGGCGATGTCGCGCTCCGCGAGACCGCGGATGGCTTCGCGCAGCTCCTGGTACTCCTCTGGGAGCTTGAATGGTTCGAAGTCCGGGTTGAATCCCATAGGTGACCTCCACAAATTGCGTTTAGGAAATGTGTTCTAGATAACTATCTGACACTGTAGCGCGCCACGGGATACTGGGGCAGCATTGTCACGATTTCACAACTTTTACCCCGTCCGGTTCTCGGTTTTTCCGCAGCTCAATTACCCTAAAATTCATGATTCAGTCCGAGCCACGCAGCAACGCTAAACCCGCATCCCAGCCAGGCAGCAGGGGCACCGACCCTGCGACCTCTACCGTTTTGTTGAGCGCCGCCGCCTCCTCCCCCGCAGGCAAGCGAGCTTCCGGTTGGGCCCGGCGCGCCGCTGCAGGGCTGGGTGCAGCAGCACTGGCGCTGACCGCCGCCTGCAGCGGGGGCACCGATTCTCCGGAGGACGCCGAGCCGCAGTCGCTTTCCTCACAGACGGATCGCGAATCCACCGCCACTGCCGATTCCGATTCCGCTGGCCTGGCGGCCGCCGTCGATGAGCGCAAGCGCGACGGCCTGTGCGCCACCCCTGACCTGAAAATTGGCGCGGACAACATGCAGGGTGCGGCCGGCAGCACCCTGCTGGATGTCGTATTCACGAACACTGGCGACGAGGAATGCTCGCTCGAGGGCTACCCCGGAGTAAGCCTGGTGACCGATAGCAACGGCACGCAGCTGGGCGCGAGCGCCGAGCGTGAGGAATCCGGCGAGTCCGAAAAGGTGACGCTGCAGCCGGGCGAGCGGGCAACCTCCTCCGTCCGCATCACGAAGGTCGGGGCACTCAACCCTGAGGAATGCAGCCCGAAGGGCGCCGACGGGATCCGCGTCTACCCGCCGGAGGAGACCCGCTCCGCCTATCTCGAACTCAAGGGGCTCGAGGGCTGCACGGGCAAGGATAAGTACATGTCCGTCCAGCCGGTGCGCGCCGAACAGTAACAGCTGAGCAGGGGGCTTCATGGGCGCAGCGAGATCGGTGCGGTTTGCCGCTTTCGCCATCATTCTCGCCGCCACCGCGCTCAGCGTATACCGGGTGGCTGGCCGAACCCTTTACTGGGATGACCTCCTGATTCCCGCCACCTACGGTGCCCCGGAGCAGCTCTCCTTCACGGGGCTCCTCCTCCCCCACGACGGCCACCTCATGCCCGGCGCGATCGCCCTCCAACTGCTGGTCGATCGCCTCGCTCCCCTTGAGTGGTGGTTGCCGGCCACGCTGATCGTGGTCGGCACCTTTGTGTCTGCCTTGCTGTGGGCTGCCAGTGGGGTCGCTCGGGGGCGCCCGTTGGTGCTTGCGCTGCTGTGTTTCTCCCCATTCCTCGGGGTTGCGCTGGGCTGGTGGTCGGCAGCTACCAACGCACTGGCCTGGCAAATCGCTTGCGCGGTGGCGCTGTTGCTGCTGCGCCGGACCCCTACCTCGTCGAGTTCGCGGCCTGCCCTGCGCGGTGTCGCGGTAGCGCTCGCTGTTTTCGTCGGGCTGCTGTTCACGGAGAAGGCGCTCTCGATCCTTCCCCTGCTCACCGCGTTGGCGCTGTTCTTTCCGTCCTTCCTCTATCCAGGGTGTACGGACGGTACGACGCGACGCGTGCGAGTGCTCACACTTGCGCCGGGATGGCTGGCCACCGTGGCGTGGACGCTGCTCTATGTCGCGGTGACGCGGTCTGAACCGTCCAGCGGGGAGGCGTCGGGGTCTGTGGTGTGGGGCGCCGTGCCGCGGGCGCTGCGCGACGCGGTGTTCCCCGGGATCCTGGGTGGCCCGTGGAGCTTCGAGCGTTGGGCTCCTGGTGGCAGCTTCGCCTCCCCCTCGGTTGAACTGGGGTGGCTCGCCACGGTCGGGGCCGTCGTGCTCGTGGTCGTATGGCTGTTCCGGCATGGCCAGGGACTCGCGGGCACCCGGCTACGGGCCGGCGGTCTGGCGCTCTCGTTGGGTTACCTGGCGCTGATTTTTCTAGCCCTGGCCTTGGCCCGCTCTGGCGCCAACACGGCGGACGTGATCACTGCTTCGCTGCATTATTACGCTGATGCCTTCACCGCGGCCGTGCTGTTGTGCACCGCGGCTGCAGTGCAGGCGGAGGCGCGAACTCTCCCCGATCGTCGGCTGACTGCTCCCACGGCGGCAGCTGATGGTGCCCAAAAGGGAATCACCACGCGCCGTCATGGCGCCACGGACAGGTCCCGGGCCCCGCGCTCCCGCGCCGCCGTCCAGGCAGTCCTCGCCGTGGGATTCATCGCCTCCTCCACCGCCACAACCGTCGGCTACCTAGGCAGCTGGCAGGACGACGAGACCGCTGAGTGGCTGCATACCGTCAAGTCCAGCCTCCGAGCTGCACCCGCACCGCTTCTTCCCCAGCCCGTCCCAACCACCATCGCAAACCGCTACGACGGCCCGCGGGTGGACATCGGCGAGGTCGCCCGCTCCCTGCCGGATTGGCCGGGCGTGTCAGCCGGAACGCCACACCCCACGTTCCTTAACGACGAGGGGCAGCTGGTGGCCGCGGACGTCCTGAAGCTCGCGGTCAACGAGCAGCCGGGCGGCAAAAAATGCGGCCAGCGGATCCCCCTCAACCAACCAACGCTGGTGAAGCTCAGCGCCCCGCTGAAGTTCGGTGAGTGGACGTGGGTGCTGAATACCACGGCAAGCACCCCCGTCACGCTGCGCATCCTTACCCCCAATGGGCTCGAAAGCTATGAGGATTCGCTGGCCCGCGCGCACCGGGTCGCTGTCCCGGCCGAACTGAATCAACAGCACGTGCGGGTCTCCGGAGGCGGGAACACGATCGAGGTTTTGGCGACCCCACAGCAGCGCTCCACCCCCGCGAGCGGCAATTACCTGTGCCTGGGAGCAGGTGCGATCGGTCCGCTCCTCCCCATGGAGCGCTCGGCACACTAAACTTGGGCCTTCTTGGTAACCCGGGCGAGCGCGATTGCGCCTCGCCTCAGAATTGAAAGGCTACAACCGGACTATGGCAGGTGGACTCGCCGCCCTCTTGGACGACGTCGCGCTGATCGCGAAGAAGGCAGCGGCCACGGTGGACGACGTCGCTGCGGCCGCTGGACGCACGAGCGCGAAGGCTGCGGGAGTGGTGGTCGACGACGCCGCGGTGACCCCAAAGTTCGTCCAGGGCGTGACCCCTGCCCGGGAGCTGCCAATCATCTTCCGCATCGGACGTGGCTCGTTGTTCAACAAGCTCGTGATCATCCTGCCGCTTGCTCTGCTGCTGAGCTGGCTCGCGCCGTGGGCTCTCATGCCGCTGTTGATGGTGGGCGGGTTCTACCTCTCCTTCGAAGGGGCCGAGAAGGTCGCCGAGAAGCTCGGAATCATCGACCATCACGACACCGAGAATGAGAAGGTCGTCGAGGAGGACGCACTGGTAAAGCAGGCGATCCTCACGGACTTTATCCTCTCGGCGGAGATCATGGTGATCTCCCTGAACGAGGTGGCCACCGAACCCTTCCTGAACCGCACTCTCATCCTCATCGTCGTCGCGCTCGCCATCACGCTCGGTGTCTACGGCTTCGTGGGCCTGCTGGTGAAGATCGACGACATCGGTCTGCGACTCATCGCCACAGGCAAGCCCGCGGCCGCTCGCTTCGGCCGGGGCCTGGTCACGGCCATGCCGAAGGTGCTGAATACCATCGCGGTGATCGGCACCTTCGCGATGCTCTGGGTGGGTGGCCACATCCTGCTCTCCGGCTTCGACGAGCTCGGCTGGCATTGGCCCCACGAGCTCGCCGCGGCCGCTAGCGATGCTGTGGCCGGTTGGGGTGGCTTTGCCGCCTGGACCGCGGAAACCCTGTGTAGCCTCGGATTTGGACTGGTCGCCGGGTTCATCGTTCTTGGCATCGTCGCTGGGTGCAAGGCGATCGCGACGTCGATAAAGAAGAAGTAAGGAAAACATGCTGGATGCAAGAAACGTTGCCCTCGTGCTGGAGGGTGGCGGCATGCGTAATAGCTACACCGCGGCCTGCATCGATCAGCTGCTCGCCCACGGGGTGAAGTTCGGCTGGGTCGGCGGAGTGAGCGCAGGTGCCTCGCACACCGTGAACTTCCTCTCCGGCGATCGGTTACGTGCCCGCGAGAGCTTCATCACCCTGCCTGCCCACCCCACGGCGGGCGGGATGTCGTCCTTCATGCGGGGCAACGGCTATTTCAACTCGGACTTCATCTACGAGCAGGCCGCGCTGCCGAACGCCTCGATCCCCTTCGATTTCGAGACCTTCTTCGCAGGCGACACCCCCTTTTCGATCAGCGCGCTGCGGGCCGATACGGGAGAGACGGTCTCTTGGGGGCGCGGTGACCAAAAAACCGACGCGGACCTGATGCGTCAGGTGCGAGCCAGCTCAACGATCCCCACCCTGATGCCGACGGCCTTCGTCGACGGGGTTCCCTATGTGGACGGTGCACTGGGCGACACGGGCGGCCTCGTGCTGCCGAATGCGATCGAGGCTGGCTTCGATAAGTTCCTCATTCTAGCGACGAAGCCACGCAACTACACCCGCCCGGCGATGAGCTCACCGCAGTTGGTGCGGCTGTTCAACCGCAAGTACCCAGCGGTGGCGGAGGCGGCGCTGACAAGGCACGAGCGCTATAACGCGGTGCGGGAGCAGATGACCGAGCTGGAACGCCAGGGCAAGGCCATGATCTTCTACCCAGAAAACATGATGGTCTCCAGCACCGAGCGCAAGGTACGCGCGCTACGGCGGAACTACGCGCTGGGGATGCAGCAGACGATGCGCGAGCTCCCGCGCTGGTTGGAGTTCCTGCGGGACTAGCCCGCTGCGCAAAGCCTCTGAGAGTCAGGGCTGAACGCCGAGCCTCAGCTTTCCGGAGCCCAGCATAACCGCAGTTCAGATAGGCTATCCTTGCTAGCGAAACGCGCATTAATAGGCGAATATGTGCGTATGCTTAAAAATCTCCAACGCTACTGGCTGGTCTACCTCGCGCTGGTAGTCCTGGCCGCGACGGTCGCGCTGCGACTGATGGAGCAGCCGGTCGCCGCACAGTGGCTTGCCTCAATTTTCATCGTGGCGGTGATCCTCTGGGTGGGTGCGGACATGATCCGCGACCTCCTGCGCGGCCATACCGGCCTGGATATCCTCGCTGTGGTGTCGATGACGGCCACATTGCTGGTGGGTGAGCATGTCGCGGGCCTGATCATCGTCCTCATGATCACCGGGGGTGAGGCGCTGGAGGATTACGCGCAAGCTCGCGCGGAGCGCAACCTCACGAATCTTCTGAACCGCGCCCCGCAGCACGCGCTTCGGCTGGTGACAGCGGATTCCGACGCGGTCGAGGAAATCGCGGTGGCGGACATCGCGGTCGGGGATGTCATCCTGGTTCGCCCATCCGAGCAGATCCCGGTGGATGGCACGCTGCTCTCCGAGCACGCCAGCGTGGACGAATCTGCGCTTACCGGCGAGCCCCTCAGCGTCGATAAGTACACCGGCGACGAGGTGATGTCCGGCTCCCTGGCTGGCCAGGCTGCCCTTCGTCTGCGGGCGGAACGCCTGGCCGCTGACTCGCAGTACCAGCGGATCATCGACCTGGTGGCCACGGCCCGCGAGGAGAAGGCTCCGGTCGTGCGCATCGCTGACCGTTTCGCTCTCCCGTTTACGGTCTTCGCGGTTATCCTCGCCGCCGTTGCGGCGCTCATCGCACAGGACGCCACCCGCTTCGCCGAGGTGCTCGTGCTGGCCACCCCATGTCCGCTGATCATCGCTGCCCCCGTCGCCTTCCTGGGTGGGCTGTCGCGCGCCTCCGAGCGGGGCATGGTGATCAAGGGCGGTGGTGTGCTGGAGCAGCTGGCCACGGTGCGCTCTGCTGCCTTCGACAAGACCGGCACCCTCACCTCGGGCCGGCCGGAGCTGGATCGCATCGACACCTCCAATGGCTGGCAGGAAGACGAGGTGCTGGCACTGGCTGCGGCAGCGGAGCGCGGCTCCACCCACGCGCTCGCCGATGGGATCATGCAGGCCGCCGATGCCCGCGGAGTCACGGTCCCCGCGGCCACGGATTTCGAGGAGATCGCCACGAATGGTGTGGCGGCCGAAGTCGGCCGACACCAGGTCCGAGTCGGCAAGCTGAGCTTCATCCAGCAGATCGACCCGGCGGCAGATGCAGCGGAGGTGCTATCCGGGGAAACGGTCGCCTATGTCGCGATCGACGGCCAGTTCGCGGGGTCGCTGCACATGGCCGATCAGGTGCGCCCAGAAGCCAGCGCACTGATCCGTTGGCTGCGGAACCAGGGTGTGGACAAGGTCGCGATCCTCACTGGCGACGCAGAACCGACAGCGAAGGCCGTAGCCGAGAAACTGGGAATCAACGAGGTTCACGCGGGGCTGCTTCCGAAAGACAAGGTTGAGCTGGCGGGCAACCTCGCTCCCCACCCGACGATGATGGTCGGCGACGGCATCAATGACGCCCCGGTACTCGCCGCCGCAGACGTCAGCGTCGCCCTTGGTGTGCGGGGTACTACGGCGGCTGGCGAGGCCGCGGACGCCGTCATCCTAAAGGACAGCCTCGCTCCCCTGGCCGAGGCGATCAAGATCGCCCGACACACGCTGCGCACCGCGAAGACCGCGATCATCATCGGTATTGCGCTGTCGGTGGGGCTGATGCTGGTGGCCGCCTTCGGATACATTCCAGCGGTCGCGGGAGCCTTGCTGCAGGAGATCGTGGACCTCGCGGCGATCCTCTACGCGCTGCGGGCGCTGCAGGCCCCGGTGGCCAACCTCGAAGGCGTCGCGCAGCGCTAGCCCACCGCTGACTCTTCGCCCGCTCCCCATGCTGAGCCACTGCACATGATCTGCAGGGTTCTGCCCCGGCCGTTACAGTGGAATTCAAAGGGCACCACTGTGGCTGGTCGCCCCGGACCGGCAGCCAGCCGCAACTGCTTCTTAGGAAACACAGAATTTTAGGTCTGAATTCAAGGAGCGATTGAACCCATGGCAATGACAGTCGGCGAAATGATGGTTAAGGCCCTAGCCGAGCACGGGGTCTCCAAGGTCTGGGGCGTGGTGGGTGATGCCCTCAACCCCATCACGGATGCGATCCGGCAAGAGGAAAACATCGACTGGATTGGTGTGCGTCACGAGGAGGCCGGCGCCTTCGCCGCCTCTGCGCAGGCACAGCTCACCGGTGAGCTCGGGGTGGTCATGGGCACCGTCGGCCCCGGCGCGATCCACCTTCTCAACGGGCTTTATGACGCCAAGAAGTCTCATGCCCCGGTGCTGGCCGTCGTGGGCCAGGTGCCGCAGGCCTCCATCGGAACGAACTTCTTCCAGGAGGTCAACAACGACCGCCTCTTCGACGACGTCTCCGTCTTCACCGCGACGGTGACCAGCGCCGAGCAGATGCCCTACCTCTTCGAGCAGGCCGTCAATGCCGCGATCGCCCAGAACGGCGTGGCGGTTCTGAGCGTGCCCGCCGACGTTGGCGGCCTGACCCTGCCAAAGGAGGCCACCACCCCACGCTTCGCGCCGAAGCCCGCGGGGTCTACCCCATCCGCCGACCGGATCGGCGAGGCCGTGAACGTCCTGCAGTCGGCGGAGAAGGTCTCGCTGTTGGTCGGCCGCGGGGCGCAGAACTCCCGCGAGGAGCTGCTGGAGCTGGCCGAAATCCTGAACTCCCCGATGGTGCTGACGCTTAAGGGCAAGGAGTTCCTGGAGGATGAGAACCCGTGGCAGCTGGGCCAATCCGGGCTGATTGGTAACCCGGCGGCGATTAAGGCCATGGAGGAATCCGACACGATCTTCATGATCGGCACGGACTTCCCCTACCGGGAGTGGATCCCCTCCGGCAAGCAGATGATTCAGCTGGATATCAACGCCAGCCATATCGGTCGGCGCGCCCAGATCGACGTCGCCCTGGTCGGTGACGCCACCGAAAGCCTCCGTCTGCTGATCGGTGCGTTGCGCAGCGCCGGCGTCGAAAAGGATGAGAAGGACTGGGCCGAAGGGCTGCGCAAGCGTTACGACCGTTGGTTGGACGGGCAGAAGAAGCTCGCCAATCCGCACTTCGACGAAACGCTGCTGGGCAAGCTCCGCTCGCTGGGTGACAACCCCAGCAAGCGGATCCGCCCAGAGGGCGTGGCCACCGCGCTGGACGAGGTCTGCGCCGACGATGCGATCTTCACCTCGGATACCGGCATGTCGACAGTGTGGCCCTCCCGACTGCTGCCGATGCGCGGCACCCGGCGCCTCATCGGTTCTTATAACTTGGGCTCCATGGCCAACGCCCTGCCGATGGCGCTGGGCGCGCAGGCGGAGTACCCGGATCGCCAGGTCGTGGCGATGGCCGGCGATGGCGGGCTGATGATGCTGGCGGGCGATCTGCGCACCGCAGTGACCTACGATCTGCCGATCACCGTCGTGGTTTTCAACAACACGAAGCTCGGCATGGTGAAGCTGGAAATGGAACAGGTCGGCTTGCCGGAGTACGGTACTGACTTGGATAATCCAGACTTCGCTGAACTCGGCCGCGCCATGGGCTTGGAGGCGGTGCAGGTTTCCGAGCCAGAGGACCTGGCCGATGCCCTGCGCACTGCTGTGCAGTCCCCCAAGCCCTACCTGGTCGAAGTTCTCACCAACCCCGACGAGGTGTCGGTGCCAGGTGAAATCGAGCCCTCCCAGGTTTATGGTTTCGCCCGAGCGAAGGCGCTAGAGCTGCTGCCGGATGTGAACTTCCGGAAGTAGCGGGAAGCACCTTCAAGGAACAAGTTAAGAATGAGAACCATCAAAATTGGGTTAGCGCTCGTCGGGCTACTGGTCGGCGCTGGCTTCGCAACCGGCAAGGTAGTTACCCAGTAGTTCGTGAGCTTCGGCACGATGGGCGTGTGGGGTGTGCTCGTCGCGGCCATCACCACCGCCGGTACCGCGATCGTTGCGATGATGGCGGGCAGTTTTTCCTCGCCGAAGAGCACTCCTCCGTCTTCAACCGCATCTCACACCCGATCATCTCCAAGGTGATGGATGGGGGAGCGACGGTCACCCAATTTGCGATTGGTTTCATCATGATCGCCGGCGCCGGCGCCGTCGTCGATCAACAATGGGGCGTTCAGCCCTGGCTCGGCACCCTGGGCCTGACGATCATCATCGCCCTGGTGGGCTTGTTGGACGTGGACAGGGTCTCAACGATCATCGCCGGCGCAACGCCCCTGATCGTCGTGGTGATCTTCATCTTCTTCGTGTGGGTGCTGCTAAATAAGCCGGACGGCTCCTTCACCGAGCTGGCCGCCATCGGAGCGCAGAACGAGTCCCCAGTGCGCCCATGGTGGCTGTCCGCCCTGAATTACACGGGCATGACGCTAGCCACCGAGATCAGCATGATCCTGGTGATCGGCGGCGATAGCGCCAACATGCAGAACGCCATCCGCGACGGCCTACTCGGCGGGCTAATTTACAGCACCATGGTGGTCATCGAGGTCATCATGCTGCTGCTGGCCGCCCCGCTGGTCCTCGGCTCCGACGTCCCGATCCTGGCGCTGACGACGCACATCGCACCGTGGTTCAGCCACTTCGCCAGCGTGGTCGTGGTTTTCATGGTCTTCAACACTGCCCTGGGCATGTTCTACGCCCTGGGTCGCCGTCTGACCGCCAACAAGCCGGAGGCCTATCGCCCGGTGTACCTGCTGGGTGTGCTGGTCGGCTTCGGCGTGAGCTTCGTGGGCTTCGGCGACCTGGTCAACATGGTCTTCCCGATCCTGGGCTGGATCGGCATGATCATCGTGGGTGCGTTGATCCTGTGGCGCTTCAAGACGGCCAGCCGCATCGAGGCAGAGGGCAAGGCGCGCTCCCGTATCTGGAAGTTCGCTACTGCGCCGGCCAAGGCATCCACCCGCGACCTGCGCCGCATCGCGACGCTGATTCGCGGCACGGCACCAGACAACGAGCGTTTCCGTGAGAAGCTGCAGGATGAGTTGGAGCAGCAGCACGAGGGTGAGGGGGAATACGAGAACTCCCTGGAGGCTGCCCAGCACCAGAAGATGATCGACAAGCTCGAGGAGTACGACGAGCAGCACAGCACCAAGGAAAACACCGGCGCTGATCAGGCCACGGACGCTGCAGAGGACGCGGCGAAGAAGCGGGTCTAGGACCAGCGCGGGCGCGGTGGCTGCCAGCTCTCGAAGCGCTCCAGGGTCTCGGCTGCGTCCTCGGTGACGAGCAGCGAATCGACGTCTTCCGCGCGGATGAAGCCCTCGCCGGCCATCGCGGCCAGCCCAGTGACCAACGGTTGCCAGAACTGGGAGTTGCACAGCGCCACCGGCTTGCCGTGGGTGCCTAGCTGGAGGCCGGTCCACACCTCGAAGACCTCGTCGAGGGTGCCCACCCCGCCTGGCAGCGCGACGAATCCGTCCGCCAGGTCCGTCATCACCTGCTTGCGCTCGGCCATGGAGTCCACCACCAGCAGCGCTGAAAGCCCGGGGTGCGCGATCTCCTCGTCCACCAGGTGCCGAGGCATAACACCGACCACGTGTCCGCTGTTTTCTAGGACGCCGTCGGCGATCTCTCCCATCAGGCCGACGTGGCCGCCGCCGTAGACCAAGGTGATGCCGCGGTCCGATAGCTGCCGGCCGAACTCACGGGCCTGCGCCACGTACTCCTCCCCCGTGCCGGTCTTGGCACCGGTGAACACGGTCAGCGCGTTGATTCTCCTGTTGAGCGCAGGCCCGATGCGCTGAGCCAGCAGCGGGGCGAGCTGTTCATCCAGTTCCTCGGGCACGGTGATGTCCAGCCACCGGGCCTCCGCGATTTCTGCCTGGCCACCGGCCACCTGCCCCAGCGCCTCGGTGTGCGGGTGGGTGTACACGGTGCTGCGCACCTGGAAGCCCTCCTCGTTGGCGGCCGGGGCGCTGAAGATTCCCAGAAAGCTCAGGTCTTCCTCCTTGAACTTCACGCCGATCTCCTCCGCGACCTCCCGCGTGGCGGCCTGGGAGCTGGACTCGCCGGCCTCTGGCTTACCGCCGGGCAGCTGGAAGTAGGGCGAGCCTTCCTTTCGCACGCACAACACCCGGCC
Organism: Candidatus Corynebacterium intestinavium; assembly: GCA_019120635.1. Classification (GTDB taxonomy): domain Bacteria; phylum Actinomycetota; class Actinomycetes; order Mycobacteriales; family Mycobacteriaceae; genus Corynebacterium; species Corynebacterium intestinavium. Next base: position 21,869 of record DWUR01000027.1, read on the forward strand.
ATGCGGATCCTGGATCACGGTGGCGCTGACGGTGATGAGTCTTTCGGGTTCAGTGCTGCTCACGGGGTCCTCTCGGTGGGAGTTGGCGTCCTAAAAAGGGGCCGAAACAGGCCCTGGAAAAGAACGGGAGGGGAAGGTTCACGATAACAAGACAGCAAAAGCGCCCAGCCGATCGGCTGGGCGCTTTGCATTCATCGCGAAGCGAACTTCTTAGTCGACGTCGTCCGCCTGGGTCTGGTGAACGGTGCCGTGCGCATGGTGCGGCGGTGCGTAGATGCTGTAGAGCTTCATCGGCTCATCACCAATGTTGATGATGTTGTGCCAGGTACCCTTCGGAACGATGACTGCCCAGTCGGCGGAGACTTCCTCGGTGAAGGTTACCTCGTCCTTGGACGGGCCCATCTCGACGCGGCCGCGGCCGGACTCGAGGCGGAGGAACTGGTCCTCCTTGGTGTGCACCTCGTGACCGACGTCGCCGCCCACCGGGATGCTCATCACGGTGACCTGGAACTGCTCACCGGTCCACAGGGCGGTGCGGAAGGTCTCGTTATCGAGGGTTTCCTTCTCGATATCGACGACGAACGGCTTCGGACCCTGATCGCGTGTCTCTGCCATGACTACTCCTTGTCCTTGAGATTCTTCGGCTTAGTCGGCTGCGGCTGAGCCAACCGTAATCCGTGGTGAAACGGCTACACCTCAATTATAGGCGCGATCATGCAGGCCCGCCGGGTGAGAAGGCAGGCCACTAAGCGGGTCTTAGGCATCGCGACGGCGCAGCAGCAGTCAGGCACCAGCCACAACGAGGACGACGACGCCCGAGCCAATGCCGACGTTGCGGGCTGCGTTCCCGGAGTCCTCCGAGGACGCCGCGGCTGCAGGTTCGCTGGAATCTTCCTTCTTGTCGCCGCTCCTCGCATCACCGTCACCGATTATCCCGCGGATCCAGTCGGCCTGCTCCGCCACCGGCGCGACAGAGACAGCGGCGTTCGAGGTCATCTCCTCCTCCGTCGGGTTCTCCGGGTCCTCGAACAGACCTGCGGACATGATGCCGGCGACCTTGCCGTCCGCAAAGATCGCACCACCGGAGTCACCCGGCTGGATGCGCGCGCCGTCCTTCAGGGCAACATCGGGGGCCTTCGGCGCCTCGTAGAGCGCGAGCGGCGAGTCGCCGCGGACTTTCGCCTTGGCGCACGGCAGCTTGGTGGAGCCACCGGAGCCGTCGGAAGACCAACCGTAGATGTTCACGTCCCCGTTGGGCACTTCATCGGCTACCGAGGCGAAGGTATCGAGGTTGATTTTCCTGCTCAGTGTGGAGCAGAGCGATGTCCCCGCGTGGTGCGACCTCGTGGCGGTCGACCTTGTACACCCGCTGCTCATCGCCCTGACCGATGCGCACCGAACCGCCCGGCTTGGCGGCCGCGTCAATGCAGTGGTGAGCGGTAATCACCCAGTGGGGGTCGATGACGGTACCGGTGCACACGCCCTCGTCGGGGTCGGAATCATCAACGCGGACGGAGACGACCGGCTTTGCCTCCTCGGTGTCGCCGGCGAAGGTCTTGCTCTCCATGGCACCAGCTGGGGCGATGGCGAGTGCTCCTGCTGCGACCACCCCGGCGGCCACGCTAGCTGCGAACTTCTTCATTTTTACCCTTTCCAAATACCGCGGTGATGCGGCGTAGCAGAGTTTCCAGCGGCCCACGGTCAAACACCGCGAGCCACGCATAAGAGATGAGGATGGCGCCGCCCAGGCTGACCCAGAAGCCGAACCACTCCGGTGCCAGCCGATCCGCCGTGAGCACGTGGATGCAGTAGATCGTGAGCGGCATGCGACCCAGTGGTGCGAGCCAACCGATCCCCCGCTGCAGCAGGCAGCACAGCGAGCAGATCCCCACCGACGCCCCGATGCTTCCGATGATGTCGCCCAAGCCACCGGTGTGGCCGCCGACGTCGAAAAACTCGGGCAGCACGGTGTACCAGCGAAGCGCGAGATCCACGGCGAACAGCCCCAGCCCAATCACGAGGCCAAGAACGAGGCGTGGACGCGTGAGCATGTGCCTCCGGAAAAGCATCCCGGCGATCATCAGCGCTCCCCACGCCAGCGGCGAGTAGGACCAAAAGGCGGGGATCAGCACCGTCGTGGTTGAGGCCAGCACCGCCGATCCGAAGGCCAGCACGCAGGCCAACCACAGGAGTACGGGCGAACTCCAGCGCGGTGCCCCAGGCGAGCAACGCCATGCAGAGTCCGATGGTCCCGAGCACCACGAACACCTCCCCGGTGAGCGGGGCGAGTGCGAAGTGCAACGCGATCAGGCACAGCCCGCGCACGATGAGTTGCGCGGGGCGTGCCCGCATGTAGCCCATCGACACCCCGGAGATGAAGGCAAACAGTGCGGCCGGGAAGCCGTAGAACACCTGGACACCCACGCCATCCAGGTAAGTCAGGTGGGCGATCATCATGCCGACGAGCGCAACGGCCCGCGCGACGTCGATACCAACGTTTCGGTTCTGCATAGCGTGAACGGTACGCAGACCGATGTTGCGGGGACGTTAACGCGGGCACAACACCCGTGCCGTTACGATCGGTGCCATGACCATCCGCGTTCTCGTCGACGACGACGAAAGCTACCTCGCCGACGCCATTTGCACAGCACTGAACAGCGCAAACATGCAGGCCACTGCGGTCTACGACGGTGCCACTGCGCGCTCGTCGATCGACGGTATCCGGCCCGACGTCGTCGTCCTGGACCGCGACCTTCCTGGCATCCACGGCGACGACATCTGCCGCTGGGTCGTCGATGCCCACCCGGCGACGAGGGTGATCATGCTGACTGCCTCGGGCACCCTGGACGACCGGCTGGAGGGCTTTGACCTCGGCGCGGATGACTACCTGCCCAAGCCCTTGTTGGCGCTACTCACCGCAGTCGCGGGGGTAATCGGTTGGTTCGTGGCGGGACTCGTGATTAAGCCGCTGCGGGATTTTGCGGACGACGCCGCGACCGTCACCCGGGGTGATCTCACCGCCCGCATCGGTCACCAAGGCCCCGATGATGAGGTGGGCGAGTTGGCGGACACGCTGAACGCGATGCTCGACGAACTGGAGGGAGCCCTCGAGAGACAGCGCCGCTTCGCGTCGAACGCTTCCCACGAGCTGAAGACGCCGATCGCGACGATCCAGACGATGGCTGAAGTGGTCTTGACCAGCGGCGATGAGCAGGTTCTGCGGGACACCTTGGTCCGGATGCGTGAGGTCAACGCGCGGGCCGCCTAGCCAGTGGCTCCATTGCTGCACCTGGCGAATGTGGACGTCCGGGATCGCCAGGAGTTGGATCTGGTCGGCGCGCTGTGTCGTGGCATCGCACGCAGGAACAGCGTAACGTCGGCTACATGACAATCAATAATGTAACTGTTCTCGGCGCTGGTGTCTTGGGTGCCCAAATCGCTTTCGTTTCCGCATTCGCAGGAAAAAAAGTCGTCTCTTATGACATCAACGAAGAGGCGCTCGCCGCAGGAAAGAAGCGCTTCGAAGCTATTAGCCAACAGATGAAGCAAGAGCTGGACTCTGCCAATGACGACACCATCGCCGCAGCCTACGCGAATCTCACCCAAACCGCTGAACTGAAAGAAGCGGTTTCAGGAGCCGACCTCATCATCGAGGCGGTCCCGGAAAATCTGGACCTCAAACGCCAAGTCTGGTCACAGGTTGGCGAGCTAGCCGACGACAACACCATGTTCGCCACGAATACGTCCACGCTCATGCCCAGCAAGTTCGCTGATGCCTCGGGTGCACCCGAGCGCTTCCTGGCTATCCATTTTGCCAACCACATCTGGATTCAGAACACTGCGGAAATTATGCCGCACGAAGGCACAGACCCGAAGTTCATTGACCAGGCCGTGAAGTTTGCAGAAGAGATCAACATGGTGCCTGTGCCACTCAAGCGCGAGCAGCCCGGGTACGTACTAAACACTCTGCTGGTGCCACTTTTGAGTGCAGGCATGTACCTGCTGCATCATGAGATAGCCGAGCCCGCTGACATCGACCGAGATTGGCGCAACTCCACGGGTTCCCCTCGTGGCCCTGTCGAGATCATGGATCTGGTTGGACTGCGCACGTTAGTGGCCGTTATCGAGTCGGATGAGCAGGCGCCGCAGTGGAAGAAGACCTTCGTGGACGAAACCATCAAGCCGATGATCGCGGCAGGTAAAACCGGCAAAGAGTCCGGTGCTGGCTTTTACACTTACGACGCCAACGGCAACATCGTGCGCTGAATACGAAGCCAACAAAACGACAATATCGGCGTGAACGGGAACGATACGCCGCAATCATCAACCAGGTCGTAGCGTGGAATGCTAGGCGCCGATATCGGTGTCTAGCCTCGTAAAAACCTCGTCAATCAGCTCGATGAGTATCTCCAACCTTTATGCCCCGCCAGTGTCCATTCTCGTACGCTCCCGGCCCCCTACGTCCCCGCCGCGACCATGCTCTAGCCTCATCTCCCCTGCCCCTGCCATGTGGGCCGCACAGTGCAACCATCCTTATTCATATGCCCCTTGTGCTGGTCCGAGATTTCGCAAGTACCGACGAACACGTAGCTTAACTGAGTGCCCGCAACCTACCCCCACGCCGAGAAACCGACCTCCTGCACACCGCAGGCGGTGTCGAATTTCGGGAGTCAGAAGGGGCGCGAAGCGTCGTTGTTTGTTTCCCCCGTTGCGACCGCTCCTAGGCTTTCTGGCACCTCCGCCCACGCCCCCAAACCTCACAGCACAGCGTGACGCAGCCACCAGTCCCATGTGCTGGCAGATTTCCATCAACACTCTATTGACGCAGTGGTAGAATAAACTCCGAAACACTCAGAGAATTCTCCTTGTCTTTCCATGCAACGATCACTGGGCGCAAAAGCAACCACAATTTCCCCTTGGATAATGTCGCTGCCTGGAGACGGTAGGTATTTTGTCCGGGCATCTATGCCGGTCGCCATACCCGATGCTTCATAGGATCCACGATCACAACGAACAGCCGTATCTCGCACAGCGAAGTCGCTCTTCGCCAGGACGTCTAGTTTCATATGGTTTGAAGTCACTAATAACGGCGGTCACTAGCCATCGCCGTTAATAGCGGATGCCTAACACCATAGCTCGCGTAACGCGGCTCTGATATTCGTGCCCAATATGGGTGAGCAAATCAGGTCGACCCTAAGCAAGCCTTACGCGCTATTTGGTGTAAGTCATTTCAAAGACATGGCTCCGGTGACAGCCGAGCAGGTCACCGTGGCCGCCTCCCCCACCCTTGTGCGCCAGGCGGTGGAGAACATGGTGGGCAACGGGCTCACCCACGGCGAGGATCCTTCCCTCGCGGTCGCACAGGTGGACCGGAACGCGGAGATCACCGTGGAGTCCGACGGGCCTAAGCTGGACGCGGCGGAGGTCCACACGTGGGTGGAGCCCTTCGCCCGGGCGCAGCGGACCGCGGGCGGCGGTCAAGGCCTGGGGCTGGCGATCGTCGATGCAATTGCGAAAGCCCACGGCGGTTCGGTGGAACTGACTCCGCGGGCTGAAGGTGGGCTCGCCGTGACGCTGCGCCTGCCTGCTTAATAGAACAGCGCAGCTTTCGGGCGCTCTCTTAGGCTTCGAGCACGTAACGCAGGATCTCTACGACCTGGTCGGTGGTGGTGCACCACGCCTGCGCGGCGGCGTCGACTTCCTTGAGTGGGTGGACGATGTCCTCACCGTGGAGGGTGACATAAGGCTTGTCCAGTGCCGCGCAGTAGCCCGCGTCGAAAGCAGCGTTCCACTGCTTGTACTGGTCCCCGAAGCGGACGACGACCATATCGGCCTTCTCGATCAAGGTGCGGGTGCGGATGGAGTTGACCTTCGAGGACTGGTGATCGCGCCAAAAGCCCGCGGGCGCCTCGCCGAGGTGGTCGCCGGCGGCGTCGCTGGCGGGGTGGTCGGTCACCGGCGCGGTGAATACGACGTCGAGCCCGGCAGCCTCCGCGCCGCGCTGGATCTCTTCGCGCCAGTCGGTGTGAATCTCGCCGGACAGGTACACGTTGAAGCTCAAGGCTTTTTCTCCTTACGGTTTTTGACGTTGACCTTGAAGTTTACGCGTTTATAGGGAGCATTAATCCCCAATTGGATAGCTCTCGTCGCGCCGGAGAACGATGGCGTTGCCTTCCGTTCCTCGGCGACGGGCAAGCCCTCCGGCGCGGCCCAGTAGTGCCGATGCTAGGCAGTTGCGAGGGGCGGTACGTCAGCCTCCCCTAGACGTTGAACTTGAATCCACGACGTGTCGTTGGAAAGCCACCTTCTCATTCGTGAATAGCAGCTAGAAACCACCACACCCCGCTATGTTGGACAAACATCGAGTGCGCACCAGGTAGCCTTCGCCCCGCTCCTCGTGCAGCAGCGTCCTTTAACAAGACATACATGGGGCTCGCCCCACATGCGGTTAATTCAGGCTTCCGGTGTCGCCCAAGCGAACCATTGATACTTAACCGAACGGTCCGTGCGAAACGCTCGGCCGTAAATAGGATTTATACCGCGCAAAGGCGGGCGCGAATGCATCAAACATCCTGTCGGCCACCCCCGCGTTCTACCACTCCGTCCACCTGCCGATGCACGATACCTGGACGCCGATGTGGGTGTACCCGCTTGGCGCGTAACATCGGCGACATGCGCATTTTCACCGTGGGCCACTCCAACCTCGAGTTCGAGGACTTCGTTGAAATGATCAAGGCTGCCGGTGTGACATCCATCGTGGATGTACGCAAGCTGCCCGGATCCAGAAAGTACCCGTGGTTCAACGACGACCACCTTGCCGAACACCTTCCCACATGTGGCATCACTTACAGCAGAAGCGAGGGCCTCACCGGGCGACGCAACGTGTCCCACTCGGTACCGTTTGAGGTTAACGGTAACTGGCGTAACCGCAGCTTCCACAATTACGCCGACCATGCTCTGGGAGGAGAGTTCTCGGACGCGATCTCGCAGCTACGAGCGAACGCCGCCGAAACCCCCACCGCGATCATGTGCTCCGAGGCGGTGTGGTGGCGCTGCCACCGGCGTATCATCGCCGACCATCTCATCGCCCACGGTGACGAGGTTGGCCACATTATGGGCCTGGGTGCAGCCGGGGCGAAGGTGAGCGAAGCAACGCTCAACGACGGCACAGTCATCGGCAACGATCTCCTCGTGCGCTACCCCGAACGGGGCTAGCGCGTCCACCAGAGGCCAGGGGTGCGGAAACTCGGACTACGACTCAGTCAGCCACGGCATCCTCCTCGACCTGACCTCAGGCGCGACCTACGCCTTGTATTGATGGAGCGCCCGGTAGCTTATGAGCAGCAGCATCGGAGGCACATCAGCGGATAGCACGCTCAAACGAGCTTTAGGTTAGGAAAACTGAACCGCGCAATCTACGAAGACCACCGGGGACCCCGGTAGTGCCCCAAAGCGTCGAATTGAAAAACGTGCCACCGACTTGCCACGACCCTAGACGTCGAGCTTGAAGTCCACGGTATCTCGTTGCAAAGTTACCTTCTCGTTAACACCATCAAAAGGAGTGTTATCCAATGAAAGCGTTCGGATTCTTAAGCTTCGGGAATTACGCCTTCGATGGCCAGCACGGGCCATCTGCGGAAAAGATCGCCAAGACTCATCTGGAGATCGCCCAGGCTGCGGACGAAATCGGCGTGAACAACGCGTCCTTCCGTGTCCACCACTTCGTGCCGCAGGCCTCCGCCCCGATGCCGCTGCTGGGCGCTGTCGCGGCCACCACCAAACACATCGAGGTAGGCACCGGTGTCATCGACATGCGCTACGAAAACCCGCTTTACCTCGCCGAAGAGGCCGCGTCGCTGTACCAAATTTCCGGTGGCCGCGTGGCCCTGGGCGTCTCGCGCGGCGCCCCCGAGGTGGCTGACCGCGGCTGGGAGGCCTTCGGCTACAAGGGTAAAGCGCCCAATGGCGCGGACGTGGCACGAGCCCACCTCGAGGCGTTCATGGCTGCGGTGGACGGCAACGGATTCGCCACCGCCGCACCGCTGGACCGGCAGTACCCCAACATGTTCCAGCCCGGCTCCGCCCTGCCGGTCTTCCCCATGGTGCCCGAGCTGCGTAAGCACATTTTCTACGGCTCCGGCACCCACGCTTCTGCCGAGCAAACCGCCAAGGACGGGCTCAACCTGATGTCCTCCACCCTGGTCTCCGAGACCACCGCCGAGACCCTGGGCGAAATCCAGGCGGATCAGATCAGCCGCTACCGCGCCGCGTGGAAGAAGGCGGGTCACGATTGGACGCCGCGCGTGTCGGTGTCCCGCTCCGTCTTCCCCATCGTCGACGGCGCGGACATGCAGTTGTTCGGCATGCAGGCCTCCGGCTCCGATCAGGTGGGCATGCTTCCCGACGTCGGCGCCTCCACCTTCGGCCGCACCTACGCCGCCGAGCCGGACAAGCTCATTGAGCAACTCAAAGCCGACGCCGCCGTCATGTCCGCCGACACCCTACTCATCACCATCCCCACCGGAATGGGCGTGGACGTCAACGTGAAGATCTTGGACAACTTCGCCACGCATGTCGCCCCCGCGTTGGGTTGGCATCCGAATCACGAAGGCCCAGTTACCGGCTATCCCATCGACTAATTCCTGCAGGTCGCAAGCTCTTCGCTTCAATGTCAGTTCAGTGCGTGTTGAATAGTTCAGTATTTACTATATAGTTCAGCATATGCTGACTATTGCTTCACGCCTCGACGTCATGAACCGGCTCGGCCGGGCCATGGCGGATCCGACGCGCTCCAGAATCCTGATCACCCTACTCGACGGCCCGAGCTACCCGGCCGTACTTTCGCGCGACCTGGGCCTGACCCGCTCGAACGTCTCGAACCACCTGACCTGCTTGCGTGACTGCGGCATCGTCGTCGCCGAGCCGGAGGGCCGCAAGACACGCTACGAAATCGCCGATCCGCACCTCGCGACAGCGCTCAACGCGCTAGTGAACGCGACGTTGGCTGTCGACGAAAACGCCCCGTGCATCGACCCTGAGTGCTCGGTGCCCGGCTGCGACGGAAAAGGAGCGGACGCATGAGTTCAGCATGTGGATGCGAACACGAACCAGCCACGGAGATCGAAGATCTCGATCGGCCATGGTGGAAGGACCCCGAGTTGCTACTGCCGATCTTCTCCGGCGTAGCCCTCTGCATAGGCCTGGCACTGGGCTGGTCCGGGCTAGAGACACCCGCGACAGTACTGTTCTGGGTCGGCCTGCTGCTAGGGGCGTATACGTTCGCGCCCGGCGCGATCCGGAATCTTGCCACGAAGCGCAAGCTCGGCATTGGTTTGCTGATGACGATCAGCGCGGTCGGCGCGGTAATCCTCGGTTACGTCGGAGAGGCCGCGGCGCTAGCGTTCCTGTACTCGATCGCCGAGGCGCTGGAAGACAAGGCGATGGACCGGGCCCAGGGCGGACTGCGGGCACTGTTGAAATTGGTACCGCAGACCGCGACGGTGCTGCGCGACGGTACGGCGGTTGAGGTCGCGGCGAAGGACCTCGTGGCTGGCGAGCTGATGCTCGTGCGCCCCGGAGAGCGGATCGCCACGGATGGCAACATTCGGTCTGGGCGCTCCAGCCTTGACACCTCAGCGATCACCGGAGAATCCATTCCGGAGGAGGTTGCGCCCGGCAACGAGGTGCCCGCGGGAGCAATCAATTCCGCCGGCGTGCTGGAGGTCGAGACGACCGCAGCTGGAACGG
>DWUR01000028.1 GCA_019120635.1 Candidatus Corynebacterium intestinavium
AACCAGTGGGATCCGGCCGTCGCGACGCAGGCGACGGGATGCGCCCTTACCGAACTCGGTGCGCAGAACGCCTTCGATACGAGTCAAATCAGCCATGAGTGCTCCTTAGAGTTAAGAAGTTGAAGTGTAAAAATTGCGGTTGCCACTGCTTTCCTCCCGGCCGGGACAAGCCCCGGAAAAGAAAAAAGCCGCGGTTTCTCGCGGCGGGTGTCCACCCCGCCCACGTGAAGCCCCTCGAAGAAAAGGAAGCCGCATGGCCGGGTAGTTCATCGCGCCGATAACGGCCAGCGTTTTTAGCCAGCCCTCGCCGAGATCGGCACCAATCTTACAAGCTGGGTAGTGGTAGGCGCAAACCCCTGCGGGGATGGGTTCGGGGCAGGTCGTGGCGAGGTTTTCGAATGCCGCTAACCGTGCGCTGGCCTAGGTGTCGAAGGTGTAGTCGCGGTACTGACCCCAGCTCTGATCCACTGTCGACCGCCGCCCTTTTGCATGCCGGGTGGGGTGGTGGACCGCCGGCACAAGGAACGTGATCGACGCTAAAGATTAGCTGAGCGGCAGCTAACAATCGCACTGAACCCGCCCTGCAACAGCAAAACACCCCCGACCTCGCCCACAGCGGGCGGAATCGGGGGTGTGGTGGGCGGAAAAGCTCGCGACGATGTACTACTCGAAGAGCGTGGTCACCGAGCCGTTCTCGAAGATCTCGTGGATCGTCTTCGCCACCAGCGGGGCCACGGAGAGAACCGTGAGGTTATCCCAGCCCTCGGTGCTCTGCGGCAGGGTGTCGGTGGTGATGATCTCCCGGGCACCGCACTCGCTGAGGCGCTCGCGGGCGGGGCCGGAGAACACGCCGTGGGTGGTCGCGATGATCACGTCGCCCGCACCGGCGTTCTTCAGCACCTGGACAGCGCCAGCGATGGTGCCGCCGGTGTCGATCATGTCGTCCAGTAGCACGCAGGTGCGGCCCTCGACGTCGCCGACCACACGGTTGGCGGTGACCTTATTGGCTACGTCGATGTCGCGGGTCTTGTGGATGAAGGCCAGCGGGGCACCGCCCAGCTGGTTGGCCCACTTCTCGGACTCCTTCACGCGACCGGCATCCGGGGAGACGACCACGATGTTGTCCAGGTTGTAGTTCTCCTGGATATGCTTGGTCAGGATCGGCAGCGCGTGCATGTGGTCGACCGGGCCGTCGAAGAAGCCCTGGATCTGGTCGGTGTGCAGATCCACGGAGACCAGGCGGTGCGCGCCAGCGGCCTTGAACAGGTCAGCGATCAGGCGGGCGGAGATTGGCTCGCGGCCGCGGTGCTTCTTGTCCTGCCGGGCGTAAGGGTAGAACGGGAGGATCGCCGTGATGCGCTTCGCGGAGCCGCGCTTCAGCGCGTCGATCATCAGCAGCTGCTCCATCAGCCAGTCATTCAATGGCTGCGGGTGGGACTGCAGGACGAAAGCGTCGGAGCCACGGACGGACTCCTCGAAGCGCACGAAGATCTCGCCGTTGGCGAAGTTGCGCGCCGTGGTGGGAGTCAGCTCGACACCAAGCTCGCGGGCTACGGCCTCACCCAGCTCCGGGTGCGCACGACCCGAAAACAGCATGAGGTTCTTTTGGTTGTCGATCCAGTGAGTGGTGGACACAGATCAGCCTTCCCGAGGATTTGTTTTCTTGTTTCGCCGGTACGTTGCCGCCCGTCGATCCTTGCGCAGGATCTTTGAGGGCGCCACCCGCTCGCCGCAGTGACCAGCTTTACATGAACTGATGATAATTGCCCCGTGTTTAAAGAACCAACGAGGGCTAGGGCTACTGCCCCTGCTCCGGGGTTTCGCCCCCGGTCTGCGGGGCAGTAGCCTCGTTAGCGGCGCGCTGCGCGGCCTCCGCCGCCGGGGTGCCGGGGCGGCGCTTGGCCACCCAGCCCTCGATGTTGCGCTGCTGGCCACCGGAGACAGCCAGGGCGCCGGCGGGGACGTCCTCCTTGATGACGGTTCCGGCCCCGGAGTAGGCGCCGTCGCCGACGGTGACGGGCGCGATGAACATCGTGTCCGAGCCGGTGCGCACGTGCGAGCCGATCGTGGTGTGGTGCTTGTTCACCCCGTCGTAGTTGACGAAGACGCTGGAGGCCCCGATGTTGCTGTACTCGCCGATGGTGGCATCGCCCACGTAGGTCAGGTGCGGCACCTTCGAACCGCGCCCGATGGTGGCGTTCTTGGTCTCGACGAAGCCGCCCAGCTTGCCCTCCTCGCCGAGCTCCGTGCCCGGGCGCAGGTAGGTGAACGGCCCGACGGTGGCGCGGGCGCCGATCGTGGAGCTGAGGGCGTGGGTGCGTACCACGGAGGCGCCTTCGCCAACGGTGGTGTCCTGCAGGGTCGTATCCGGGCCCACGGTGGCGTTGTCTGCAATCCGGGTGCGGCCCAGCAGCTGGGTGCCCGGCAGGATCGTGACGTCCTGGCCAACCTCCACGTCCACGTCGATGCGGGTGCTGTGCGGGTCCACGATCGTCGCGCCGTCGCGCATCGTGCGCTCCAGCACGCGGCGGTTGAGTTCCTCGCCGGCGCGGGCCAGCTGGACCCGGTCGTTCACGCCCGCGAGTGACGCGGCATCGCTGGCGGTGTGCGTGCGCACCGGGTGGCCATCAGCCCGGGCGATGGAGAGCACGTCGGTGAGGTAGAGCTCGCCCTGCGCGTTATCCGTGTTCAGGCGGCTCAGCGCGTCCCGGAGGATCTCGGCGTCGAAGGCGAAGACCCCGGAGTTGACCTCGGTGATCGCCCGCTGTTCCTCGGTGGCGTCCTTTTCCTCGACGATCTGCATGACGTCGCCGTACTCGGAGCGCACGATGCGGCCATAACCGGTCGGGTTGTCCTGCTCGACGGAGAGCACCGTCACCGCGGTCGGTACCTCGGTGTGGGAGCGGTACAGCGCGGTGATCGTCTCACCCGTCAGCAGCGGGACGTCGGCGTTGGTGACGATGACGGTGCCGTGGAAGTCAGCCAGCTCCTTCATCGCGCACTGCACGGCGTGCCCGGTGCCGTTCTGCTCCTCCTGGATGGCCAGGTGGATCTGACGGCCCAGGTCTTGGGCCACCTGCTCGCAGGCCGGGCCGACCTGCTCGCGGCCATGCCCGATCACGGCCACCATGTTGCTTGGCTGCGCGCCCGCTGCAGCGTGGAGGCTGTGGGCCAGCAGGGTGCGTCCGCCGATGGCGTGCAGGGTCTTTGGCGTCGCCGATTTCATGCGCGTCCCGGCGCCCGCCGCGAGGATGACGACGGCCAGGTCCGAGCCCGCAGACGTCCCACCAGCTCCCGTGGTCTGGGTTTGCGTTGGCTGGTCGGTGGCTGGGTTCCTGTTCGGAGTGCGCGACACGGCGGCAGCCCCTCCTTGAAAATCGGGTGTGGACGGTCTTGGTAGTACACCAGCATAACCGCCGCGCCGGACAAACCTTCGCGAGCCGGCGGCTGTGTCGCGCCCCGATCAATTGGGGTCTAATTCTGACGGGTGGAAACCTCGGGCAGCTTCGCCGCGAGCAGGGATCCCAGCGCGCCGAACGCGGCCAGAGCGCCGAGCGCCCAGAGGGGCCCCATGAGGCTCAACAGCGCGGTCAGCGCACCGATGAGCAGGAGGGTGATGCCCATGAGCGTGTTGGAGACCGAGACATAGCGGGTGCGTTGATCGCCTTCAGCCATGTCCACCACATAGGTCGACCGGGACACCCGGATGGCCGCGTGCGCCACCGAGATGCCGAAGAAGGCTACGGGCAGCCACCAGTACAGGGCGTCCTCCCAGACCAGGGCCAGGCCGATGGTGATCAGCAGCAAAACGACGGCGAACAGCGCGCCGCCTGAGAGGGTGTTCTTCGAGGATTTATCCGACAATGCGCCGGAGACCCTGCCGGCTGCCAGCGAGGCAAGGCCCGCCGCCACGACGAACAGGCCCAGGCCGGTCACGCTCGAGCCAGCCTGCCCCTGCAGCGTGACCAGGAAGGTGGGGGAGAGGGCGGAGGCGAGCATGAGGGAGCGGACCAGCACGAAGTTCCGGAAGGGCTTGTCATCCCGCACCAGCCCCCACACGTCGTCCCAGATGGCGCGATTCAGCTCAGCGAAGGAGTGCGGCGGCTCAGCGAGGTCCTCCTCGTCCACCGGCGGCTCCTGGATCCCCTTGAAGAGCAGGAAACTCACCAGCCAGGCACCGGCACCGGCCGCAAAAAGCACGCCGAAGGTGCCGGGGCTCAGACTGTCGCGCAGGGCGGCGATGATCAGGCCCACTACGATGGTCACGGCACCCGCGAGCGTCGTCGCGAAACCAGTGACCCGGCCGCGGTAACCCTTCGGCATCGTGCGGCCCTGGATGTCCTTACTCGTCAGCGAGACCAGCGAACGGGAGGCGGCGAGCAGCGCGAGGCCGAAGAGGATGAGCAGACCGGCTGCCGTGCCGGAGGTGAACAGGGCCGCGCACATTGCGATGATGCAGCCCAGCGCCTGGCCCAGCGTGCCCAGCAGCAGGATCGGCAGCCGACGGGAGCGGGCCTGGATCCATGGGCGAAGCCCCGCCTGCGGCAGCATCGACCCGGATTCGCGGATCGGCACCAACAGCGGCGCGATCCAGGCGGGCGCGGCCAGCATATGCAGCAACCACGGCAGCGTCGTCTTTGCGCTCATAATCTGGTCGCCGATGTTTTGGAAACCAAAGGCCGTGGAGAAGCGCAGCCCGTTCTGTTCCACATTCGGAAGATCGGACTTCGGTGGCTTGCCGATGAGTTTGTGGGACAGGCGCGTCGAAAAAAGCCCCTGCTCGGAGTGAGTAGGGGCCTGAGCTTGTTGGTCTTCGCTCGTCATGCTCCCCCACCAGGACTCGAACCTAGAATGACGGTACCAAAAACCGCAGTGTTGCCAATTACACCATGGGGGAAAGAGCTAGCCGTCGATGATCCCGCAGGACGACGCTAACGGCTTAACACCCTACCCCATGGCGCGCGAGGGGTGGCAAACCACCGAAGCGCCAGGGCACCGGGAGTCGGCAGGCCACGGGGTAGGGGTGTCTGCCCCCACAGCTACACTGGGGCGCTATGAGTACCACGGTCCGCCCATCGGCAAGCCAAAATACGTCCGCACCAGGGAATAGGGGGAATGCCGCCCCCGCGCTGTCGGGTGTGCTGCGGGCCGCTGCGCGCGACTCGAAGCTCAAGGGCCTGGTCACCCACATCGGTGCCGCGCAGTTGGCGATCCAAGGCCCGGACGCGGTGTGGCCGTTTGCCGTCGGCACGGTTGCTCAGCACGCGCCCGTGCTGGTGATTACCGCGACCGCCCGGCAGGCCGAGGACCTCACCGAGCAGCTCAAAGCCATGCTGGGCGACGAGGTGGAGCTCATGCCCGCCTGGGAGACCCTGCCGCACGAGCGCATCTCCCCGAACGTGGAGACCGTCTCCCAGCGGATGAAGGTGCTCCGCCGCCTGCACCGGCAGTCCGCCGGCGAGCTCGGGGAGTCCGAGACCCGGATCCGAGTGGTTGTCGCGCCAGTGCGCACGCTGGTGCAGCCCATCCAGGACAGCCTTGGTGCTGTGACCCCCGTCCACCTCGCCGTCGACCAGGAGGTGGAGTTCGAGCAGATCCAGCACGAGCTGGTGGAGCGTGGCTATTCCGCGGTGGACGTGGTCGCCAAGCGCGGTCACTTCGCGGTGCGCGGCGGCATTCTCGACGTCTTCCCAGCCACGGGGGAACTGCCCGTACGCGTGGAATTCTGGGGCGACGAGGTCTCCGACATCCGGCCCTTCAGCGTCGGCGATCAGCGCACCATCCCAGGTGTTGAGCTCGACGAGGTGACCGTCTATCCAGCCCGTGAGCTGCTCATCACCGACTCCGTGGCCACCCGTGCCGGGGAACTGGCCAAGGAGCATGCCAGCCACGCGGAGCTGGCGGATGTGTACCACAAGATTAGCGAGAAAATCGCCGTGCCGGGCATGGAAGCGCTGATCCCGAGCCTCCACGACGGCGAGCTTAAACTCCTGCCGGAATTCCTGCCCGAGGGCACGCACACCATCGTGCTCGCCCCGGCCGCCGTCGAGCGTCGCGCCGCAGACCTGAAGGAGACCGGTGAGCAGTTCCTCGAGGCTGGCTGGGAGGCCGCAGCCATGGGAGCGGATGCACCGGCCGACGGCGTGGCCTACGTGTCCGTCGCCGCGGCCCGGCACGCCCAGGCGACCCTGGAACGACCATGGTGGACGCTGTCCCCACTCGGCATGCTGGACTCCGACGAGGGCTTCGACGGTGACGCCCTCCTGTTGGATTACGACGCCGCGCCCCAGCCCCGTGGCGAGATGGAGGCCATCGAGCAGATGATGGCCGATATCCGCACCCGCGTGGAGGCCGGCGGCCGGGTCGCCTTCGCCGCCCCAACGCCCACCGTTGCTGCCCGCATGCTGCGCCGCTTCCACGAGGCGGGCATCGCCGCCGAGGCCGTGGGGGTGGACCTGCGTGGCCAGCGCGGCATCGGCCGTCAGGCCACATCCAAGGCGACCCCGGACCAGGAACCGGCGCCGAAGAAGGTCAGCATCTACCACGCGGTCGCCCACGATGGCCTCGTCTTCCCGATGGCCGGGGGAGAGCAGCCCAGCCTGCTGTTCCTCACCGAAACGGACGTCACCGGCAACCGCGTGGAAGCGGCGGCGACCGGCAAGCGCAAGCCAGCCAAGCGCCGCAACCGCGTCGACCCGCTGGCCCTGGAGCCCGGCGACCTGGTGGTCCACGACTCCCACGGCATCGGCAAGTTCGTGAAGATGACCGAACGCACCGTCGGCAAGGGGGCGGACGCCTCCCGACGCGAATACCTCGTCCTCGAATACGCCCCCAGTAAGCGGGGCGGGCCGGGCGACCAGCTCTACGTCCCCATGGACCAGCTCGACCTGCTGTCCCGCTACGTCGGCGGGGAGAAGCCCGCCCTGTCCAAGATGGGTGGAGCGGACTGGAAGAACACCAAACGCAAGGCCCGCAAGGCCGTCCGGGAGATCGCCGGGGAGCTCGTGCAGCTCTACGCCCAGCGCCAGGCCGCGCCGGGCTACGCCTTCGCCCCGGACAGCCCGTGGCAGCGGGAGATGGAGGAGGCCTTCCCCTTCACGGAGACCGAGGACCAGTTCAACGCCATCGAGGCCGTGAAGACCGACATGGAAAAGCCGGTGCCGATGGACCGCGTCATCGTGGGCGACGTGGGCTACGGCAAGACGGAAGTCGCGGTGCGCGCCGCCTTCAAGGCCGTTCAGTCGGGCAAACAGGTCGCCGTCCTCGTCCCGACGACGCTGCTCGCGCAACAACACATGAAGACCTTCCGCGAGCGGATGCAGGACTTCCCGACGCGCATTGCTGAGCTGAGCCGATTCACGACGCCCGCGCAGTCCAAGGAGATCCTTAAGGGCCTGGCCGAGGGCACCATCGACATCGTCGTGGGCACCCACCGCCTGCTGCAGACCGGTGTGACCTGGAAGAACCTGGGACTCATCATCGTCGACGAGGAGCAGCGCTTCGGCGTGGAGCACAAGGAGCACATCAAGTCCCTGCGCACCCACGTGGACGTCCTCACCATGTCCGCCACCCCGATCCCGCGCACGCTGGAGATGTCCATGGCGGGCATCCGCGAGATGTCGACCATCCTCACCCCGCCGCAGGACCGCCACCCCGTGCTCACGTACGTCGGTGCGCAGGAGGACAAGCACGTCGCCGCCGCGATCCGTCGCGAGCTGCTGCGCGACGGTCAGGTGTTCTACATCCACAACCGGGTGAAGTCCATCGAGAAAGCGGCGGAGCACATCCGCAGCCTCGTGCCCGAGGCCCGGGTCGTGGTCGCCCACGGCCAGATGAGCGAGGAGCAGCTGGAGACCACCGTGGAGGGCTTCTGGAACCGGGAGTTCGACATCCTGGTGTGCACCACCATTGTGGAGACCGGCCTGGATATTTCGAATGCCAACACCCTGATCGTGGAGAACGCCCACCACATGGGCCTATCCCAGCTGCACCAGCTGCGCGGGCGCGTGGGCCGGTCCCGGGAGCGTGCCTATGCCTACTTCCTCTACCCGAAGGGTGAGGTGCTCACCGAGACCTCCTA
>DWUR01000029.1 GCA_019120635.1 Candidatus Corynebacterium intestinavium
CCCCGGCCGACCCCGCCAGACCGGCGAGCACCGAACCGAGAACGAACAGCGCCACACCGGCCAGGAATAACGTCCTCCGCCCCTTGGCGTCCCCCAACTTGCCCGCGGTGAGCAGCAGGGCAGCGAAAACCACCGAATACAGGCTCGTCACCCACTGGGCACCTGCCAGATCCAGGTCCAGGGCCTCGATGATCGCCGGCATGGACACCCCGACGATCGTTCCGTCCAGCACGATTAGCGCCAGACCACACGCCAGAACCCCCAGCGCAGCCCACTTATTCGGAGCATGCACTCGTGCCGAACCAGCTGCCGCCGGTGCGCTCTGCGTGCTTACTGCTCCACGGTTTTCCCTCATACTTTCTAAGCCTATGAACCGGCCCCGAAAAGCACATCAGCCGAAAGGTTGAACTTTCAATCAGACGAAACACAAAATCGGTGCCGGTTGCGTGAAAGAAACTCGCTACTCTGGAAAATATGAATCTCCCACTAGACACCGTTGACCCCAAGGGACTCGTCGAATACTCCGTCGTATTCTCCGACCGCTCCCTGAACCACATGTCCGCGAAGTTCGTGGACGCCATGCAGGACATGCTCGGCATCCTGCGCGACACCTACAACGCGCACTCTGCGGCCATCATCCCAGGTGGCGGCTCCTTCGCCATGGAGTCCGTGGCCCGCCAGTTCGCGAACGATGCCAAGACCCTCGTCCTGCGCAACGGCTTCTTCAGCTACCGCTGGACCCAGATCATCGAAACCGGCAAGCTCACCGACCAGCACAGGGTCCTCAAGGCCAAGCAGGTCTCCACCGAGGCAGGCGCACCCACCTTCGAGCCGATGGATATTAAGGACGCCACCGACGCCATCGCCGAATACCAACCAGACGTGGTCTTTGCTCCCCACGTGGAGACCGCCTCCGGCATCCTCATCAGCGAGGACTACATCACGCAGCTCGCCGACGCGACGCACAAGGTCGGCGGCGTCTTCGTCCTCGACTGCGTGGCCAGCGGCACCCTGTGGGTGGACATGAAGAAGACGGGCGTGGACGTCCTGATCTCCGCGCCGCAGAAGGGCTGGTCCGGTAGCCCGGCAGCAGGCTACGTCCTGTTCAGCGAAAACGGCCGCAAGGCGATGGAAAACACCCAGACCAGCAGCTTCGCGATGGATCTGAAGAAGTGGACCGCCATCGCCGATGGCTACGTGGATGGTGGCGCGGGCTACCACGCCACCATGGCCACCGACACCCTGCTGCACAACCTGGAGCTCATGAAGGAAGCCCAGGAGGTCGGCCTGGAGACCCTGCGCGCCAAGCAGGAGGAGCTGGGCGGCAAGGTCCGCGAGCTCTTCGCCGAGCGCGGCTACACCTCGGTCGCCGCGCCGGGCTGCGAGGCGCCGTCCGTCGTGGTGGTCAACGCCAAGGATCCGCAGAAGAATTACGTCGCAGCCTTCAAGGAAGCCGGCCTGCAGATCGCGGGCGGCGTGCCGCTGATGATCGACGAACCAGAGGGCCTGGCCACCTTCCGCATTGGCCTGTTTGGCCTGGACAAGTGGGCGGACGTCGACGCTGCGGTGCAGCGCCTGGCCGACGCCCTGGATAAGATCGAGTAAGAGAGCAACGTTGGTGCCCGAAGGGGCCGCTCCGCGCGCCGGGCGCAGAAGCACCGGCCGCGGGGCGCGAGGTGGCCGCCGCCATCACCCTTGGGCCTGGATGAACGTGGAGTAGACATGAAGCACGCTGACCACACAAGCGAGCACCCCGGCACCCCAGAGGAAATTCTGCAGCTCGTCGAGGACTGGGGGCAGTCGTTTAAGATCCTCTCGGATCCGACGCGCTTTCGTCTATTGCTGACCCTGCACTACCAGGGCCCCGCCCAGATGACGATGACGGAGCTAGCCAACGAGTGCGAACTCCGGCCCGCCACCGCGTCCGCAGCGTTGCGTTACATGTCCAACGCCGGAATCCTCACCGTGGAACGCGACGGTCGCCAGATGCTGTATTCCCTGGTCGACGATCGGATCCACCAGCTGCTGCACTACGTGGGCGGCAATAAGGATATGCACCGCCACGACTAGGCGGTGCTGGGGGTTCTGCCCGCGCCGGGGGCGCGTGGCTGCTGGGGTGATCTGGGGAGTAAGCGGGGGACCGGGAGCGCTATGCGCTGCCGGCGATCCGAGCGTCCAACGCTTCTAGCAGGGCACTGGCTTTGACCAGGATTTCCTGCCATTCCGCCTCGGGGTCAGAATCCGCGACGATCGCCCCGCCCACCCCAAAGCTGGATTCGCGGCCATCGTCGATGAGCGTGCGGATCGTGATGGACAGATCCGCCTCGCCAGTGGGGGAGAGCCACCCAATCGCACCGGAGTACAACCCGCGCGCAGTACCTTCCAGATCCTCGAGCAGTTCCATCGAGCGAACCTTCGGAGCGCCCGTCATCGACCCGCCCGGGAAACACGCCGCGAGGCAATCCACGGCATCCGCTCCAGCGCCGCCATCCAGCTCGCCGGTGATCGTGCTGACCAGCTGGTGGACGTGACTATAGCTTTCCACCGCGAACAGCTCCGGCACCCGCACGCTGCCCGGCCGGCAGATCTTCGCCAGGTCATTGCGGAGCAGGTCGACGATCATGAGGTTCTCCGCCCGGTCCTTCTCGCTGTTCTGCAGTTCACGACGCCACCGCTCATCCTCAGTGCCGGTGCCGCGCGGCCGTGTGCCCTTGATGGGCTTGGCCTCGACGAAGAGCGGGCCGGGGGCGTCCGTGGCACGGCGGATGCGCAGGAAGCGCTCCGGGGACGCCGAGAGCACGTGGAGACCCGGGGTGCCGGTACCGGCTCCTGCCGAGTGCATCCCCAGCCCGGGGAACTGCAGATACGCGCCGTAGGGGACGGGGCTCGTGTCGCGCAGCCGCTGGTACGCGCCCCACGGGTCGGCGAGGGCTGGGCCCCGGGCGGTGGTGGTCAGGCAGAGCTCGTAACTATCCCCGGCCGCGATGTGCTCCTGGCAGGCCAGAACATTGGCCAGATACTGCTCATGGCCGTGGTCCAGCTGATATTCGGTGGCTTCGGTGGCCGCTCGGTCCTCCACGATTGGGGCTGCGTCCGGGGCGGTGTTCTGGGCTATCGAAGCCTCGGACCCAGCGGGGAAAAGCTCCCGCAGGCCAGCGCCGAAACGCTCCTCGAGCTGCCGGAACCAGGACTCGGCCGGGCTGGCGTCCGGAGCGGAGTCCGTGATCGGCCCGTCGCTGAGCGTGACCTCCGGCAACGCGCCCGTGGGGTCCACGGCCAGTGCGATCACTGCGCCATCATGCGGGGAGAAAACCAGCCCCCGGTCCGCGAAGAGCAGGGCGGCGTGCGGGTGACTGTGGTGGCGCAGGGGATCGGTGCCTCGCCCGATATCGCGCCGGGTGGCGCTGGCGCGCACGTCGGGGGAGAGGTTCTTCAACTCATAGCCGAAGGCGCCCACCCAGCCGAGCGCGAAACCGCCTGTGAGCTGTGCCGGGAAGTCCTCCGGCACGTGGATGCGCTGCAACTGTTCCCGCAGTGCGTCGTAGAAGGCGGCGTCCCCGTCTTCACCCGCAGCGTCATCGGCGGCCTCGGCACTGGCGCCGTGCCCCGGGACGCGGTAGGCCACCGCGAAACCGGGACCCTGGGCCGCGTTGGCGCCATCGTTAGCTGGGGGAACAGCCTCGTGAACAGCACCGTGAATGGGGCTGTCAGCGGCGGCGCGGGAGGAAGAGAAAGCGAGAAAAGACCGCGCCCGATCGCCCTGGAACTCGGAGCCGGAATCCAGAAAAACGGCATCCGCAGCCTTTCCGCTCTGGTGGCGGCGAAGCTCAGCGAATGCCGTATTCGCGGCCCGGCGGAAAAGCCCCTGGCACGAGGAAACGCCGCGACCAGCGGAAATCGGGAAGATCCGCCAGCGCAGCGTCAAAGATCCGGGTTGCACGCCCGCATCAGGGGTGGCTCCGGCAGCGTGGCTGACCCACGGGTAGTGCAAGTTCTTCCTTAGAGACGGTGGCGGCCGCCCTCGTCGTCCTTGGAATCCTTCCTGGCATCATCGGCCTTCTTCGGTGCAGCCGGTGCGCCCGGTGCCTTCGGGGCAGCCGGAGCAGCTGGCGCGCTCGGAGCTTTCGGAGCCGCAGCCTTGGAACCGGATTCCTTCTTGGACTCCTCGTTCTTCTTCTGCTCAGCCTGAGCCTTCTTCTGCTCGGCCTTGGCCTTCTCCTCGCGTGCCTTAGCCTCAGCCTTGTCCTTCGCGTCGGAAGCCTGCTCCTTGGCCTCCTCGGCCTTATCCTCAGCCTTTGCCTTGGCCTCAGCAGCAGCGGAAGCGGCGGCGTCCTTGGCCTCGGCAGCAGCGGCCTTCGCCTTCGCGGCAGCCTCCTCAGCCTTCGGCTTCGCGGCGGAACCGGTGGCCTTGCCGGAGAAATCAGAAGCCTTCGGGGCGGACTTCGCCGGAGCCTGCTTCTTCTCGCGCAGGGCAGCGGCAGCAGCGCCAGCGGCAGCCA
Organism: Candidatus Corynebacterium intestinavium; assembly: GCA_019120635.1. Classification (GTDB taxonomy): domain Bacteria; phylum Actinomycetota; class Actinomycetes; order Mycobacteriales; family Mycobacteriaceae; genus Corynebacterium; species Corynebacterium intestinavium. The sequence goes on from DWUR01000029.1 coordinate 4,500, forward strand.
GCAGCAGGACCAGCAGGATGTTGCGGCCGAACTTGCCCTTGCCGTTGCGCTTACGCTCCAGCTTGGCGGCCTTCTTCTGGGCCTTCTTGTTGATCTTGTCGACCTTCTTCTGGCCGCGCTTGCTCAGGGCCTTGGCATTCTGCTCGGCAGCCTTGCGACGCTTCTTTGCGTCCTTCTTCGCCTGCTTATTAGCCTTCGCAGCATCCTTCTTGGTCTGCTTCAGCTGGTCAGCGCCCTGCTCCTGCAGGTTCGCGAACTGGGAACGGGCCTGCTCCAGGCCGTCCTGCACGCGGGACTCCAGCTGATCGCGGGTCTGCTGAGCCTGCTTACCAGCCTTCTGGGCCTTCTTCTCCGCACGCTTCTGAGCCTTCTTCAGACGCTTATTCGCGCTGCGGGTCTCCTGCTGGCGGGCCTTTGCGCCCTCCTTCTGGGCGGCCTCGCGAGCGGACTCCGCTGCGTGGGTTGCGCCCTCCCACAGCTCATCAGCGGCCGCACGGGCACCGGCGCGACCAGCGGCGAAAGCGCCAGCCACGGAGCTGGCGAGCTCGCGCTGCTTCTTCTTATCGCCCAGGTCCTCGACGAGGTTGCGGGCGTCGTCAGCGACGTTCTGCAGGTTGGAACGCAGGTCCTTGCTGTTCTTCTTGGCAGCCTTGCGGGCCTTCTTGCTGTCCTTCTTCGCCTGCTCCGCGAGCTTCTTCTGCTTCTTCTTGCCGTCCTCGAACAGCTCCTCGGCGCGGTCGCCGAGCTGGTTGAACGCGTCGGTCGCGTTAGCCATGCCCTTCTCCTTCAATTCATTCGTTTCGTTATTTAGATCAGAGATACCCTGGCGCGTCCTGCTGCGCAGCGAATTGCGCTTGGTGGCCTTCCGAGCCTTCTTCGCGGACTCGGCCAATGGGTTATCGAACTGCGTAGCTGGGGAGGTTCCTTCCGCTAGCGCGGTGCTCTCCTCGTGGGCTGCGTGCAGCGCACGAGCCTTCGCAAGAGCCTCGGCTGCGCCGTCCTGCTTACGCATTTCCTCCGCAACAGCACGGATGTGAGCAGGCGAATCAGCCAGCACGGCCTGCTGCTGCTCGTCCGTCAAGGTCACATTTCGTTGATCGCGAAGCGCGTCGAACTCCGCGAGCTGCCTACGTTGCGCGCGGTTCTTCTGCGACTTCCGCAGCTGCTTAGCGATAGTCAGCGCCAGCTTGAGGGTATTGGGATTCATCTAGGAATCTCCTCTTGCGTTGAAATTTCACCAACAGTCCCATGATAGGCAAAGCCCTCATATCCTGCCGTGTAGTTTCCCCAAATCATGCTGCAGCAACCCTGACTGCTAGCCCCGCAGCTGCCGCTCTGCCGGCTGCCGAGCAGGCGCCGCGGAGCGCGGCCCTAGAAGCCCAACTACGCCCGCCCTGGAAGCCCGACCACACCGCCCCGCCTACCGCCGATTGCAGTACACTGGGGCGCGTGACTAACAAGACTGAAACCGCAATTCTGCACACCAACTACGGGGACATCTCCATCGACCTCTTCGGCAACCACGCGCCGAAGACCGTCGAGAACTTCGTCGGCCTGGCCAACGGCACCAAGGAGTACTCCCAGCCGAACGCCCAGGGCAGCAACGAGGGCCCGTTCTACGATGGTGCGATCTTCCACCGCATCATCGACGGCTTCATGATCCAGGGCGGCGACCCGACCGGCACCGGCCGTGGCGGCCCGGGCTACCAGTTCGAGGACGAGTTCCACCCGGAGCTGCAGTTCGATCGCCCATTCCTGCTGGCCATGGCTAACGCCGGCCCGGGCACCAATGGCTCCCAGTTCTTCATCACGGTGACGGCCACCCCGCACCTGAACAACCGCCACACCATCTTCGGTGAGGTCACCGACAAGGAGTCCCAGAAGGTCGTTGCGAAGATCTCCCGTGTGGCCACCGACCGCATGGATCGTCCGAACGACGACGTGGTGATCGAGTCTGTCGAGATCACTCAGTAAAACCCCTGTGATCGCGATTTTCATCGCGATCAACGTAACCGTCTATGCAGCCATGGCGCTGCAGGCGGTTTTTCACGTATTTCGGCAGGGTTTCTCCGGCCACGGGGTCGTGTACGCGCTCGAAAGCCCGCTCAGCGACTCCCGAAACTTCGGCTGGGAACTACTCCTCTCCGCGGAGAAAATGGCGGAGCACGGCCAATGGTGGCGCGCCGCCACAGCCTCGATCGTGCACCTCGAAGCCGCCCACATCGCCTTCAACATGCTGGCCATCTACTTCATCGGCCAAGCTGTGGAGCAGCGCTTCGGGCACCGCATCACCGCCGGAATGATCCTTGCCTCCGCAGGCGGCGGAGCACTCGCCTGCCTCACCCTGCAACCAGAAGCAACCATGGGAGGGGCCTCAACCGTCGGCTACGGCCTGCTCGCCATGCTGCTCGGCATGAAACTCGCGCAGCGTGAACAGATGGCCTCGGCCATCGTCATGGTGCTGATCTACTTCGCGTGGACGATCTACACCCCCGGTGTGTCGCTCTGGGGCCACGTTGGCGGCTTCCTCGGCGGCGGGGTCAGTTATTTCGCCGTTCGCGGGCTGCTCGGGCCAACAGCAGGTCCGGCACAACTCCGTCGGGCCGAAACCGGCGCCCTTATCATCGGCGCGGCAGCGCTCATCGCGGCCGGCGCGGTTGGCGTCATAAACTAAAAAACCCGCCCTGACGTGCAGGGCGGGAGGGGATACAAGAAGGGCTACTTCCAGCCCATCGTCATCAACAGACCAACGATGAACAGGCCGAAACCGATCAGGTAATTCCACGGGCCGAGGGTGACCATCAGCGGGATGGCCGGGCCGGCGATGTAGTTCACGACC
>DWUR01000030.1 GCA_019120635.1 Candidatus Corynebacterium intestinavium
TCAGGCCCTGTTCAAACAATTCAACGAGCTGCTCACGCTGTCGCTGGCTTAGAGAACTTCGTGCTCTCAAAGAAATACTCCCCACTAGTTAGGAACTGATTTTCTCAGTCCAACTAATGGGGAGCAGTTCAAGCGTGCTTCCGGGGCCGTTGGCTTTTCTCAGGGGACGCGCTGCGCCCAGGGGGCTGGGCGCAGCAGCCGGTGACGTCCTAGAGCGTCATCTCGTCGTGGTCCTGGGCAGCAGGGTTAACCTTGCCCACGATGTAGCCCAGTGCGGAGAGCACAGCAAAGGCGACAGCCACGGTGATGACCTGGCCACGGGCCGAGGGGTCCCACAGCATGAGGATGGTGAGCCCCAGCAGCAGGGCAACGGTCAGCCACGGCAGGAACGGGTAGCCCCACATCCGGACCGACATCTTGCCGCGCGCCTCCAGCGCCGGGCGCAGCTTGATCTCGGAGAGAACAATCATCACCCAGATCACTAGCAGCGAGCCACCGACGGCGTTGAACAGGATGCCGATCAGGTTCTCTGGGCCCCACACCTGCAGGGTCACCGAGAGGAAAGCGAAGAACAGGGATGCCCACACCGCCGGGATCGGAACCTGCTTGGAGTTCGTCTTCCGGACGAACTTCGGCGCGTAGCCGGTGCCGCCAAAGCTGAACAGCAGGCGGGAGGTGGCGTAGATCTGGGCGTTACATGCCGAGAGCAGGGCCAGGACGATGACGATCTCCATGAGCATCACTGCGCCCGGGATGTTCGCCAGTTCCAGCACGCGGGTGAAGGGGGACTCCGCGGCGGTCTCAGCGTCACCCAGGGTGGAGTAGGGAAGCAGGGCGGTGATCAGGAAGACCGAGCCCAGGTAGAAGACGGAGATGCGCCAGATGACGGCGCGCACGGCGGAGGCGATGGAGGTGGTGGGATCCTTGGCCTCGGCGGCGGCGATAGTCACGATCTCGATTCCGCCGAATGCGAAAGCAACAGCGAGCAGGCCGGCAGCCATGCCGGAGATGCCGTTCGGCGCGAAGTCGCTGAAGTGGGACAGGCCGGGGCTATCGAAGCCTGGGAAGAAGCCGAAGAGCAGGCCCAGGCCGATGACGAGGAAGATAACGATGACCGCGACCTTGATGAACGCGAACCAGTACTCAAACTCGCCGAAGCCGCGCACGGCGGTGAGGTTGACGATGGTGAAGAAGACGACCGCGATCAGGCCAGGAATCCAGCCCTCCACGCCGAACCACTTACCCATGATGGCGCCGGCGCCGGTGATCTCGGCGCCCATGACCATCACGAGCATGAAGTAATACAGCCAACCAAGGGAGAAGCCCGCCCAGTTACCGAAAGCCAGTCGGCCATAGGTGGCGAAGGTGCCGGAGGCCGGTCGCGCGGCCGCGAGCTCGCCCAGCATCTGCATCACGAAGATGACGATGACACCGGCGACGATGTAGGACAACAGGACAGCAGGGCCGGCCGCCTCGATGCCAACGCCTGTTCCGAGGAACAGGCCGGCGCCGACGGCCGAGCCGAGGCCCATCATGGTGAGGTGTCGGGTTTCAAGCCCCTTGCCGAGGGCGGAGCCGCTCGCTGGGGTTGCCGCTGTGGTGTCGGCAGCCGACTGAGTATTGGGGGAATTCATGTATGAATTAGACCATATGCACGCGCGCGTCAGACAATGAAGCCCACTTCTTTGCCCACTTCCGGGGCCTGCTGGGGCGCGCACTGCACCTGTTAAGGGGGAATGCTGGCCGTGCCAGGGGATTGCCGGCGGCCACGTGTCCTGGGTCACCGTTAATATGAGTAGCGATGACTACTGAAGACTCCACCCCCAACTTTCCGGCCACCGATTCGGCCAATCTCTCCGATTTTCGTTTCCGTGGGCCCGTTCTGTACCGGGGGACCCCGGACTCGGAGCCGAAGGACTCCACGACCGACCAGCGCCTGCTTCAGCCCCAGGACAGCACTGACTGGCTGCACACGGATCCGTGGCGCGTGATGAGGATCCAGGCCGAGTTCGTCGACGGCTTCGGCGCGCTCGCGAAGATCCCGAAGGCGATCACCGTCTTTGGCTCCGCACGCGTCCGGGAAGACCACGAGTACTACAAGCTCGGCCAGCAGATCGGCGCGCTGATCGCCCGCAGCGGCTATGCCACGATCACGGGCGGTGGGCCAGGCCTGATGGAGGCGGCGAACCGGGGTGCAGCAGATTCGGGCGGGCTCTCCATCGGCCTGGGCATCGAGCTGCCCCACGAACAGCGCCTCAACGACTGGGTGCAGCTGGGCATGAACTTCCGCTACTTCTTCGTGCGTAAGACGATGTTCCTGAAATACTCCCAGGCCTTCATCTGCCTGCCTGGCGGTTTCGGCACCCTCGACGAGCTCTTCGAGGCCCTGGTGATGGTTCAGACTCGGAAGATCCAACGCTTCCCGATCATCCTCGTCGGGACGGAATTCTGGGGCCCATTGGTGGACTGGATTAAGGAGCGCCTCGTCGAGGAGAAGATGATTTCTCCCGAGGACGTCGACCTGATTCACCTCACGGACGACCCCGAGGACGCCATGGAATTTTGCCACCGTGCGCACGATAAGCACACCGAAAGCTTGAAGCGCCGCCGCGAGGACCTGGAACGCGAGCGCGGTCGGATCGAGGAGGAGCTGGAGATACTCCGCCGCGAGCAGCCCTAGGGGAGCCCCAAGGATGTATTGGATCTTTTCGATCGCCGGCGCGGCACTTGTCGCGGGGCTTCTCGTCTACCTGGTGGGGCGTGTATTTGGCCCGGGGGAGTACACCGGGCCGCGAGCAGACCACCCCGCCGAAAGGCAGGCAGCGGAGTTCCGGGAGAACTGTGAGCTCACCGGGGCGAACCTGCGGCAGGTGAAGTTCACCCGCTCCCTCCGCGGGTACGACGCGGCCGAGGTCGACGCCCTGATCGATCGGCTCGCCACCCATCTCGGCGATCCCGGCCGACCGGGTAGCGGTCAGCAGGCGCCCATGAGCACCAGAAATAATAAGGAAGATCAACAAGCAGAAGAAAGGGCATAAACCGTGGCTCCCATTCCCAAGATTCCGCAGGCCGTACCCGAGATCACCTTCGGCGCGCCCGTCGAGGGAACCGAAGTGCTGAATGTGCGCTTCGACGCGGACCGCGACTCTGCCCACGGAGTTGAGATCAGCGCGAACGGAGAACCCGTCGAATGGGTCGTGGGGCTGCCCGATGCACCCAAGCGGGCCTCTGACTTCTCCGAGCACACCGACTTCCTCGACGACGGCTGGCGCGCCCGCGGGGCGCAGGTCATCCGCCACATGAACCAGGTCGTCGCAGGCCATCCGGTGCGCGCCAAGCGACATCTCGTCCAGCTTCACCTGCCCGCCAACATCAAGCCGCGCCAGCTACGCTCCCTCATCATCGGCGCGATCGTCGGTGGTCACGAGTTCGTCACCACGAATGAAAAGCGACCGGGTGCGGTGCGTAACCTCCACCTGGCGTGGGACAACCCGGCGCAACGCAACATCGACAATCGCACGAACCTGGGCCTGCGCCGCGCGGTGCGCGACGGCGTGCAGCTCGGCAAGGCAACCTGCCTGTCCCGGGATCTGGCGAACGCCCCCAGCAACGTGAAGTCCCCGGAATGGCTGGCTAGGCGCGCGAAGAAGCTGGTCGGGAATATCCCGGGCGTCAAGGTGAAGGTCCGCGACGCCGAGTGGCTCCGTAACAAGGGCTTCGGCGGCATCATTGCGGTGGGCTCCGGATCCTCCCGGCCGCCGGTCATGGTGGAGATGGTGTGGGATCCCGAGAGCATCGGCCTGCCGCAGCGCCGCAGCCCCATCGCCATGGTCGGCAAGGGAGTGACCTTCGATACCGGTGGTATCAGCATCAAACCCGCCGCTGGGATGGACCTCATGCGCACGGACATGACCGGCGGGGCGAGCGTCATCGCCGCCTTCCGGGCACTCGCGGAGGGACAGGTGCCGCGCAAGGTCGTCGCGATCGTCCCGATGGCGGAGAACATGGTCTCCGGGGACGCCTACCGCCCGGGAGATGTCGTCGAACACTACGGTGGCATCACCTCCGAGGTAACCAACACCGACGCCGAGGGCCGCATGGTCCTGGCCGACGCGATCAGCTACGTGGCCAAGAAGTACGAACCGAACGCCATCATCTCCATCGCCACGCTCACGGGTGCCGCGAAGCTGGCCCTGGGCCTGCGCACGGGAGCGGTGTTCGCGCCGACCCCGCAGGTAGCGCTGAAACTCGCCCGCCGGGGCGCCCAGGTCGGGGAGCAGTGGTGGCCGCTGCCACAGCCGAAGTACCTGGAGAAGGCGGTGGATTCGAAGATCGCGGATGTCCGCCAGGCTCCAAAGGGGCCGGGTGCGACCACCGCGGCGATGTTCCTCCGCCGGTTCACCCGCGGGGTGGACCTGATCCACCTGGATATCGCTGGTCCGGGGCGTGCGGAGCAGACCTACGCGGAGGTCTCGCCGGTCGGTACCGGGTTCGGTGCCCGCACGCTTGTACAGTGGTTAGCCAAATAGTTTATAAAAGAAGTTCTTGAAGCTTGAATGAAGGAGCGCGACTGTGCTTTCTGATGTGATTGATCTGCTGGCGGACCCGGTAGACGGAACCGCGCTGTCGGCTGGTGACGCGCAGTGGCGAACCCTCGTGTCCGACTCGGGGCATAGCTACGATATTGCCCGCCAGGGCTACGTGACGCTCGCCGGCGGGGCCGGGCTTCGGTACTCCGGCGATGACGCCGCGATGATTAGCGCCCGCGAAACCTTCCTCACCGGCGGGCACTTCGCGCCCTTCGTCGAGGCAGTCACCCACAAGGTGGAGGACGTGCTGGACGACGCCGGGGTCGCGCCGAGTAGCCACCCAGGGCTGGTGGAGATCGGTGCAGGCACCGGCTACTACCTGAGCCACGCGCTCGACACCATCGAAAACTCCCGCGGCGTGGGTATCGACGTCTCCACCGCGGCGGTCAAGCGCCTGGCCAAGGCCCACTCCCGCATCGGCGCCATTGTCGCGGACGCATGGTCTCGCCTGCCGATCCAGGATGAGTCCGTGGACGCGATCATGGTCGTCTTCGCCCCGCGCAACGCTGCCGAGTTCGCCCGCATCCTGAAACCGGGCGGGGAGGTCGTCGTCCTCACTGCGGACGCCGGTCACCTGCACGAGCTGCGCGAGCCGCTGGGCATCATCGAGGTTGAGGAGGGCAAGGTCGAGCGCATGATCGAGCAGGCCTCCGGCCACCTCACCCCGGTCGGGGAGTCGGAGACCGTGGAGTTCGAGATGACCCTCGACCAGGATTCCATTGCCGCGCAGATCGGTATGAGCCCGTCAGCGCGCCATATTCACTCCAAGGTGCTCGCCGAGCGTATCGAGAATCTGCCGCCGCAGATGACCGTCACCGCGCGCGCGAAGATCACCCGCCTCGCGAAGGCCTAACGCGAGCCGCAGGGGAGGGGCAAAGCCCCTCGCTGTCGCTGACACTGTTGCTGACGCCTCTTTTCGGGACGCGCGCTCACCAGCGGCCGGCCACGTCAGCGCCCCACAGCAAAGCTAAAGCCCGGGCAGGGAACACGCGTTCCCGCCCGGGCGTTGGCATTCCTCACGCAGGAAAGCCGTGACAGATACTCCGAGCTAGTCCAGATCCAGCAGGTCGTCGATAGCGCCGGCCGCGATGTCCCGGTCAGCTTGCGCAGAGTCTGCGATGATCTGCTCCTGGGCGGCGGCCGAGTTGAGGCCCGCGTGCAGGCGCTGCAGCTGGCGGCCTAGGGTGACCATCGAGACTTCGGTGCGGGCTCCGTCGGTCGCGGTAACCTCCACGTCCCGGACCGGTACCGCGGCGGAGATGCTGCTCGTCAGGGTGGCCGCACCTCCGTCGGCGTAGACCTCGCACAGCGGGCCGTCGATGAAGACGGTGAGCACGTCGGCCCCCGGGTCCGCGAGGGGAGCGGTGCGCGTCTCCCCGTCACGGGTGACAGAGACCGTGTCCTTGGTGTAGCTGATCAGCGCGATCTCCCCGCCATCCATGTTGCGCACGCTGAGCTCCACCTGGCCCTCACCAGGGTTGAGCTGACCAGTCCAGATCAGCCCGAAGTCGGAGAAGGCGTGCACGGCCTGCGGGGCGCCAACGATGTCCTGGTACAGCGACCCGTCCAGCAGGGTGAGGGCGCGCGGCGTGGATAGGCAATTGGCCCAGTCCGCGCCGGTGCTGGCGTCCGGGTGGGCGCCCACCAGGCCGATCAGCGCGGGAGTGTCGCCCGGGATGATGCGGGGGCGGGTCAGGTCGTGGCCGTGGTCCAGGACGCGGAACTCACCCTGGGGCCGGAAAGTGACCTTCCCTGCGGCGGGGGGTTCGATGCGTCCGACGAGATAGCCGGTGACCTCGCCACCCTCGGCCTTCCACGTGCCGTCGTCGCGGTAGGTGAGGATGAGGACGTGGTAGTCCTGACCATCACCCTGGTCGGTCATCTTGACCAGACGTGGGGCGAACGGGCGGGATGCGGGCAGGGACACGTCGCCGTCGATCTCGACGGCACCTGCGACGCGCCAGCGCTGACGGTCCTCGGAGAGGAGCCAGACGATCTCGGCGTCCTCGTCGTTGACGAGGTTCAGAGCCAGCATGCCCCAGCCGTCCTCGCCGAGGGGGACCACACTCGGGGTGACCAGGTCAGCGACCGGGTGGGCGGAATCGTCGACGTCGATGGGGCCCAGGCGACGCACGCCGGCGGCCACGGCCTTCGGGTCGTCGGAGACCTCGTTGAGGGTGGCGAGGTCGTCGATCTGGGCGCGTTGGATGCGGAAGGTGCGCGCGCCGCGGCGACCGTTCGCGACCTGGCTGCCCAGCAGCTCCTCGCGCTTGGCGTCCGCGTCGCGTGGCTCGGAGGTGACGAAGATCAGTTCAACGGTCTCCGGAGCGCCGTCTGCGGCGGGGAGGGTGAGCGCGGAACCCGCGAGGACGTCCAGCTCCTCGCCCTCTGGCTTGAGGACGTCATCGTTGATGTCCCAGTCGTAGGGAATGTGGGAGGCGGTGACGTGCGCCCACCGCGAGCCGTTGCTGCGCTTCGTGCGGAACTGGTGGAAGACGTGGATCGCGCCATCGGCGAAGACGGCTCCCGCCGGGGCCTCGAGCACACCGCGTTCGGCGGTGATGTGAAGCTCTGGGGCCTGGTGGGGGAGCTCCGCGTCAGTGCCTGCATGCTGCGGGTTGACCGGCGCGGAAGTGTGTTCTGCGGAAGGGTTAGCCATGACCCCGTTTATACCAGCGGATTGCGTGCGAGGTCGGGCGGAGTTCGCCCAGCTAGCGCCTGCCCCGTACGCTGCCGCCGGTGGAAAGAGGGCAGCCGTGGGGCGAAGGGAGGGGGCTAGTGCTTCGTGATGATGGTGGCGCCGGCGCCGACGGGCAGGCGGGCGGCGGTCACGCCGTCCAGGCTCGTGATGTACTCGTCGGCCTCGCGGGCACAGACGGACTGGCGATCGGTGCGCTCAGCGTCGGCGAGGGTGCCGTCCAGCAGCGTGTCCAGCAGGAGGAGGACGCCACCGTGGCGGAGCGTCGGGAGGGTGGCCGCCACGGTGGCCTCGATGTCCTCGACCGCGCACTCTGCAATCGCGAGGTCGTAGCTGGTGGAGGCGAGCCGGCCGATGACGTCCAGGGGGCGGCTGGGCAGGAAGCGGAAGCCGTTGCTGGCGATGCCGATCTGCTTGAAGGCGTTCTTCGCGAGCTGCTGGTGCTGGACCTCAGGCTCGATGCAGGTCAGGTGTGCCTGGGTGGCGCCGGCGGCGTAAAAGCCACGGAAGAGGTGGGAACCCAGCAGGCCACACGCGGGGGACATGATGATCCCGGTGGGGGTGTGGCCGCCCAGCGCCGCGCGTCCTGCGGTGTTCGCCGCGAGGAACCGCAGGAGTTCTGCGGTCGCGGCGTCCGGGACGAGTAGACCGAATTCGCGGGCAGCTTCGGCCGCGACGGCGAGGGCCTCATCGGCAGGAGCGGTCTGCTCGATGTAGGACTTGATGGCGTTGATGCTGGAATTATTTGCAGAGTTCACGATTGTCGAGACTATGGCACGGGGGCGTGAATTCGGGTCAAGACATGCCTGATCGGGTGGGGTTTTTAAAGAAATAGAAACGCTTGTTAATCACTGTGGCCTAAGTGGGATGGCGGCCAAAGTTCACAGCGTTTCCCCAGTCGGAAACTACCCCGCAGGGAACTTCGCATGACATGCTGAAAACATGACTCACTCGAACGCCAGCCCCCACCCCCAGGCTGACGAGCCGGTGACGAGCCCGGCCACCACCGCCGCATTCGATGCTGGCGAGGCTGAGATGCCCTCCTGGTCCGAGCTGGTGGCCGAGCACGCCGATCGGGTGTACCGGTTGGCATATCAGCTTTCCGGCAATCAGCAGGATGCCGAGGACCTGACTCAGGAAACCTTTATGCGGGTGTTCCGCAGCCTCAAGCACTACCGCCCTGGCACCTTTGAGGGCTGGCTGCACCGAATCACCACTAACCTCTTCCTGGACATGGTGCGCCACCGATCCAAGATTCGGATGGACGCGCTGGAGGAGTACCCGGAGTACTGGACCCCGGCTGCCTCCTCGGAGCCCACGCCTGAGGCGGCCTTCGAGCTCAACCACCTGGACCCCGCCTTGGATGCGGCGCTGGCCGACCTGCAGCCGGAATACCGCGTTGCGCTGGTGCTACGGGATGGGCTGGACATGAGCTACGACGAAATCGCCGTCACTCTTGGCGTGAAGTTGGGGACAGTCCGCTCCCGCATCCACCGCGCTCGTGCGCAGATGAAGGCTAGGCTCGTGGAAAAGCAGGGTGAATTGCACTACGTCGGATCCTAAGGTGGGAGCTATGGAGATCGGTCACTTGGGGCCGGAGGCTATCGCTGCCCTCGTGGATGGGGAACTGAGTCCCCGCGCGGCTGAACGCGCTCGTATCCACCTCGTGAACTGTGCGGACTGCCGCCGTGAGGTGCTGTCCCAGCGCGAGGTCGCCCAGGCGATGCGTACCGCCATGGCGCAACAGGGCGGCCCGGGCCACGCCACTGAATACGCAGGCCAGGGGCTGCCCGCCGCGCTGTTGTCGCGCTTGGCAGCGATCCCGGAGGGCTCGGTCGATCCCCAGGCGGCTGAGCGAAACGGGCGCAACACGCCTGCCGCTGGCGTCGCCGCTGCTGGCGACCGTGGCCGAGCGGGTGCGCGCAGTGGGGGAGACAGAGCCGAGCAGAAGCTGAATTTTGATATCGCCGGTAGGCGATTCCCGCGCACGCTGGCGGCGAAAATCGAGCTGTTCATTCACCAGCTTCGCGACGCCAGGAGGTCTTAAGTCCACCTGTCCGGTGGGCTAAAGTGGAGGCGTGTTTTCTTCCATCAGTTGGTTCAACATCCTGGTGCTGCTGATCATCGGGCTGATTGTTATCGGCCCGGAGCGGCTGCCGGGGATGATCAAGGATATCCGCGCGGTGGCGTTGGCCTTTCGCAACCTCGTGAACGACGCGCGTCGCCAGCTGGATGAGGACTTCGGCCCTGAATTCAAGGAGTTCCAGAAACCGCTGAGCCAGATCAACGAGTACCGCCGGATGGGGCCGCGCGGGTTGGTGACCAAGGCTCTGTTCGATGGGGACGACGCCTTCTTCAACGACCTGGAGAACACCGGCCGCCAGTTGGCTGACTCAGTGAACTCGGTGACCAATCCGGCCGGACACACGAGCGCCGAGCGGCCCTCTTCGCAAGCCCCGCTGCCCGATTCCCAGGTGGGGGCGGGGACCCGGGGCGCCGGGAGCGCCTCCAACGCGGCGTCGGCCGGTGCGTCCGGTCCCGGGGAGTCCGCTCAGGGAGCACCGGGCAGCGCCCCGGTGAGCGCACCGAGCCAGCAGCCCCAACAGACCGCGGCGGGGGAGCGCACCGCGTCGCCACGGGCAGCCGGGGTGTGGGACGACGTCCTCTAACAACCGCTGGGAGCCCCTAGCCGGGAGCGCCGTGCACTTTAGCTGCTCCGCCAGGGCACTGTGAGAAAGCCAAACGCCCGCTCGCTGAAGGTTCAGCGAGCGGGCGTTAGCCTTCGTTCCCAGGGCTACTTGCGGGTGACCCCCAGGCCGAGGGACTTGCCGGCCAGGGAGGAACGCCGCAGCGCCAGGTGATCGGCGATTGCGCCGAAGGCCTGGGCCGCCTCAGAGTTCGGCTCCGAGATGGCGATCGGGTTACCCAGGTCGCCGCCAATGCGCAGGTTTGGATCCAGCGGGATCTGGCCCAGCAGCGGCACCTTCGTGCCCGCGATCTGCGACAGGCGATCGGCCACCAGCTGGCCACCGCCAGAGCCGAAGATCTCGTTCTTCGAGCCATCCGGCATCTGCATCCAGCTCATGTTCTCGATAACACCGCCGATGCGCTGGCGGGTCTGCTGCGCGATGGAGCCCGCACGCTCCGCGACCTCCGCGGCAGCCGCCTGCGGAGTCGTCACGATCAGCAGCTCAGCGTTCGGCACCAGCTGGGCGACCGAGATGGCCACGTCGCCGGTTCCCGGCGGCAGGTCGAGCAGCAGGATGTCCAGGTCGCCCCAGAACACGTCGCCGAGGAACTGCTGGATCGCGCGGTGCAGCATCGGGCCACGCCACACGACCGGGGAGTTATCGCCCACAAAGTGGCCGATGGAGATTAGCTTCACGCCGTGCGCCTGCAGCGGCATGATCATCTCGTCGACCTGGTGCGGCCGGTCGGTGCTGCCCATCATGTTCGGGATGGAGTGACCGTAAATATCGGCGTCGATCACGCCGACCTTCAGGCCACGGCGCTGCAGGGAGACCGCCAGGTTCACGGTGGTGGAGGACTTGCCCACACCACCCTTGCCGGAGGCCACAGCGTAGACGCGGGTCGTGGAGTCCGGCTGCGCGAACGGGATCACCGGGTCGGCGGCGTCGCCGCGGACGATCTTGCGCACCTCGCGTCGTTGTTCATCGCTCATCACGTCGGTGGTGACGGTGACGTTCTCGACGCCGGCCACGCTTTCTGCGGCCTTCCGTGTTTCCTCCGTGAGGTGGGACTTCATCGGGCATCCCGCGATGGTGAGGTAGATCTCGACAGCCACGTCGGCGCCGTCGATCTCGATGGACTTCACCATGCCGAGTTCGGTGATCGAGCGGTTCAGCTCGGGATCCTCGACCTTCGACAATGCGTTGCGAATATCAGATTCTTGAACCATGGGCATCGCCTTAAATCTGCTTCTTTACCTATAAGTGTTTTCGAGGGTCTGGGTCACGAAAACTGACCCTCAAGCCAATAAGCCACTGTACCTTGGGCGCGGTCGCTTTATTCAACCTCGGCGCCCGTCATGTGGCTCGCCGCAGGCCCGCTAGGCCTCGCCACGTGGGGATTCGCCTGCACTTCGAGCACCCTCCGCGGTCTCGCGCTCGTCCTCGTCGTGGGCGCGGTCCTCGAGCTTGTCCTCAATGCGGCGTATCAGTTCCGAGAGCTCGTCGAGCTCGCGGCGCAGGTAGCCGCGTGTCACGGTTTCGCTCACCGCGATGCGCACGCCCGCCAGCTCCCGGGCAAGGAATTCCGTGTCGGCCTTGGTTTCCGCAGCGCGGCGCCGATCCTCGTTCAACGCCAGGCGGTCGCGGTCGTCCTGCCGGTTCTGAGCCAGCAGAATCAGCGGCGCCGCGTAAGCAGCCTGCGTGGAGAAAGCCAGGTTGAGCAGGATGAAGGGATACGGATCCCAGTTCCACCACATGCCACCGATGTTGAGGCAGATCCACACCACCACGATGAGGGTCTGCCAGGCGAGGTACTTGCCGGTGCCCAGGAAGCGGGCCACCTTTTCCGCGCCCGCGCCGACGGCGTCGCCATTGAAGGAAGGCAGCGAGCGGCGTGCCCCGGTGACCGGGGTGTCGAGGGCGGGCTGGTTGTAGTTCTTAGGCATCCGCGTGACCTTCCTGCAAGGACGTCTGTGGTTCCTTCTGTGCTTCGTTGCCGACGCGCCAGTCCTGGTCGCGCCAATCTTCCGGCAGTAGGGCGTCTAGCAGGTCGTCGACGGCAAGCACCCCGAGTAGGTGGTTCCCCTCGTCGACCACGGGTGCGCAGACCAGGTTGTACGTCGCGAAGAAGCGCGCCGCGGTCTCGTGGCTATCGGCCACGGACAGGGCCGGTAGATCGAGGTCGAGCAGCTCGCTGACCAGGGTGGCGGGCGGATGCCGCAGTAGCTTCTGGAGGTGCACGCAGCCCAGGTAGTGGCCAGTGGGGGTGGACTGGGGCGGGCGCACCACGAACACCAGGGAGCTCAAAGAACTGGATACATCGGGGTTGCGGGCGTGCGCCAGCGCCTCAGCGACCGTCGCCTGTGGGGTGAGGATGATCGCCTCGGAGGTCATCACGCCACCGACTGTGTCCGCGGAGAAGCTCATCAGGCGACGCACGGGGGCGGAGTCCTCGGGATCCATGAGGTCGAGGAGAACGTCCGAGGTACCGGCCGGGAGCTCGGCGAGCGCATCGGCGGCGTCGTCCGGCTCCATCTCCTCCAGAACCTCGGCTGCGCGCTCCACGCCGAGCTGATTGAGGATCGCGATGCGGGAATCCTCTGGCAGCTCCGCGACGACATCCGCGAGGCGCTCGTTCGGGATCTCCCGGGCCAGTCTGGTCTGCTGTTCTTCCGGCAGGTCGTTCAACGCTATGGCGATGTCCGCGGCGCGCATTTCCTGGAAGGACGCCAGCAGCTCGGCGTTGTTATCCGCAGGCCCGGTCCCGCTCGCGCTCAGACCCTGGATACGCGATAGCGGCACCACCGCGACCTTCCCCAGGCGGCCGAGGCGGCCGCGCTGGGCGACCGCGACGCGACTGACCTCCCAGTCCCTGGTGCGGGACTGTTTTAGCTCCACGTCCACGATCTCCAGCGCCTGGCCGTGAAGCTCGGCGTGCTCGGGATCGTCCGTGTGCACCTTGGAGCCCACCAGCTCGTGCTGAATACTGATCTCGCCGGACCGGGACTGGAAGGGCTTCAGATTCACCGAGCTGGAGGTCGCCATCACCTCCGAGGGGTTGATGCTGGCCACCCGGAGCATCGGCAGAAAGATCTGGCGCTTATTGGGCAGGGCGATGACCAACCCCAGGACGTGGCTGCGGTGCTGGTAGATGGTGACCACCACGTCCCGCACTCGGCCGATGGAGTCCCCGTAGGGGCCCATCAGCATCATTCCGGCCAGTCGGCCTGCATAAACGCGAGTTTCTGTCATGGAAACCAAGAATACTTGAGTGCCTACGCAGCGACGATGTCCGGCCGGGTGGCAGGCCCGCGATAAGATGAGGAGCATTCCTCGCAGCCAAGCTTTCGCTGCGAACCCTAAAAGCTGTGAAATCCACCCAAGGAGAGCTGCAAGCCGTGTTTCTTCCGCGCAACGCCGATGCTGGGCGCACCCTGAAAAGAAAGCGTGTGGTGGTAGCTGGACTGGCGCTGGCACTTATGGCGCCGCTTTCGTCCTGCGCGGATAAGGATCACATCGTGATCGGGGTGCCGGACGCAGGCACCGGAACCCACGGCGGGCCACGCATGGAGAAAGAGCTGATCGAGCCGCTGGCGCAGGAGTACATGGAGCAGTTCGAGGACATCACCGAGTACACCCCAGAGGTCTCCACGACGCCGATCTCCGCCGACCAGCGAATCAGTCAGCTGCGGGAGGGCAAGGTCAGCATGACCTTCGGCTGCGTGGGTGAGCTGCTGGACATTCTCGACCCAGCCAAGGGCAGAGAGCTACGCGAGAAGTATGCGGCGGAGGAGAAGCCCGACCGCGTGAAATGGCGGGACATCACGCACTCCACGATGCTCTCGGCGCTCCCGCCGGAGCTAGCCGCAACCCACCCCGGAGCTGCAGTGATCTGCGAGGACGATACCCTGCCACAGAACATTGTCGCCCTGTGGGCCAAGCCGCAGCCTGACCGTTATGAACTGCGCGCGGCCAATAACGTTGCCGGCGGGGTCTCCACCGAGAAGCTGCGTGCGACCGCCGCGGGCGAGGACTACGTCCAATAAGCGGGGGCTTGGGGCGGGCGTCCTAGCCGGGCGCCCGCAACCCAAGGGCTCGCCAAGAAGAGCAGGGAGTTCGCCGTAGCCGGGCGGGCGCGCGAAGGGGGCTCGGCTAGAAAATTGGCGGGGTAAAGAGCGCCTCTAGGCGCAAGAAAAAGCTCCCCCAGCCAGCTGGCTGGGGGAGCAGGGGGCAATCTGCCGATTAGTCGGCGAAGGCCTCCTCGAGCAGTGCCTTCTCCTCAAGCTGGTGGACCTTAGCCACACCAGTTGCGGTGGAGGACTGCGGGCGACGGGACACGCGCTTCAGCTGGATACCCGGCAGGTACTCAGGCAGCTCCAGCGCGATGAACGGCCACGGACCCTGGTTGGCCGGCTCGTCCTGCACCCAGCGGAACTCCGCGTTCGGGTAGTTGGACAGAGCGTCGCGGATGCGGTTGAACGGCAGCGGGTGCAGCATCTCCAGGCGGATGATGGCGACATCGTCGCGGCCATCCTTCTGGCGCTTCTTCTCCAGCTCGTAGTAGATCTTGCCGGAGCACATCAGGACGGTCTTGATGTCCTTGTTCACGCCGTTCTGGTTCGGGTCGTCGATCACCGAGGTGAACTTCTTCGTATCCGTGAAGTCCTCAACAGCGGACACCGCAGCCTTGTTACGCAGCATCGACTTCGGGGTGAAGACGATCAGCGGGCGGGTCAGGGAGCCCAGCGCGTGGCGGCGCAGCAGGTGGAAGTAGTTCGCCGGGGTACTCGGCTGAGCCACAGTCCAGGAACCTTCCGCGGACATCTGCAGGAAGCGCTCGATGCGTGCGGAGGAGTGGTCCGGGCCCTGGCCCTCGTAGCCGTGCGGCAGAAGCATGACCAGGTTGGACTTCTGGCCCCACTTCGCCTCACCGGAGGAGATGTACTCATCGATGACGGTCTGGCCACCGTTGGCGAAGTCACCGAACTGTGCCTCCCACAGGGTCAGCGCGTCGGTGTTACCCACGGAGTAGCCGTACTCGAAGCCCAGGCCCGCGTACTCGGTGAGCGCGGAGTTGTAGGCCTCGAAGCGGCCGCCGTTGCCGGTTTCCTCAGCCAGGGACTGCAGTGGGCTGTAGCGGTCGAAGTCCTCGTTGTCGAAGAGGACCGCGTGGCGCTGGGTGAAGGTGCCGCGCAGGGAGTCCTCGCCGACGAGGCGGATGAGCTTGCCCTCGGCAGCCAGGGAACCCAGGGCGAGCAGCTCGCCGAAGGCCCAGTCGATGTTGCCGTTCTCGCTCATCTCCTTACGACGCTTGATGAGTGGCTTCACGCGACGGTGGGCGTTGAACCACTCCGGGGTCTCATAGAACTTGTCGCCGATCTGGCGGACCAGGTCCTTGGAGATGGAGGTGTCCAGGCCGTGCGGCAGCTTCTGGGAGCCGGTGATGCCGGTCTGCTCTGCCGGGGGCGTGCCCTTCTCAGCCTCGCGGACCTGGTTGAACACGGTCTCGAGCTGGTCGTGGAAGTCCTGTGCAGCGCGCTCGGCCTCTTCCTCGGAGATATCGCCGCGGCCGATGAGCGCCTCGGTGTACTGCTCGCGGGAGGTCGGAAGCTCGTTGATGATGTCGTACATCAGCGGCTGGGTCATCGACGGGTCGTCGGCCTCGTTGTGGCCACGACGGCGGTAGGTCACCAGGTCGATGAAGACATCCTTGCCGAAGCGGTTGCGGTAATCGACCGCCAGCTGTGCCACCCAGACGACGGCCTCCGGGTCGTCGCCGTTGACGTGGAAGACCGGGGCGTCGAAGCCCTTGGCCAGGTCGGTGGCGTAGTAGGTCGAACGGCCGGAGTCCGGGGTCGTCGTGAAGCCGATCTGGTTGTTCACGATGACGTGGACGGTACCGCCGACGGAGTAGGCGTTCAGCTTGGAGAGGTTGATCGTCTCCTGGACGATGCCCAGGCCGGTGAAGGCGGCGTCGCCGTGCAGCAGGATCGGCATGACCGAGCCCTTGGCGTCCTCGCCGTGCTTCTCGACGAGCAGGTCCTGCTTCGCGCGGGAGATGCCCTCCATCACCGGGTTGACTGCCTCCAGGTGGGACGGGTTGGCAGTCAGGGTGATGTCGATCTCGTTGTCGCCGAACATCTGGATGTAGGTGCCCTCGGCGCCCAGGTGGTACTTCACGTCACCGGAACCGCCGGCGGAGCCCGGGTCGATGTTGCCCTCGAACTCGGTGAAGATCTGGGCATAAGGCTTGCCCACGATGTTGGCGAGGACGTTCAGGCGGCCACGGTGGGCCATGCCGATGACAACCTCGTTGAGCTTTGAATCCGCAGCGCGGTCGATAGCCGCATCCATCAGTGGGATCAGGGTCTCCGCGCCCTCCAATGAGAAGCGCTTCTGGCCGATGTACTTGGTCTGCAGGAAGTTCTCGAATGCCTCAGCGGAGTTCAGCTTCTGCAGGATGTACTTCTGCTCTGCGGAAGAGTACTTCGGCTGGCCACCCTCGATGTGCTGCTGCAGCCACAGGCGCTCGTCCTTGTCCATGACGTGCGCATACTCGTAGCCGACCTTGCGGGTGTAGGCCTTACGCAGGGTGTCGAGCACCTCGCGCAGGGTCATGGTCTCGCGACCGTTGAAGCCACCGACGTTGAAGGTGCGGTCGAAGTCCCACAGGGTCAGGCCGTGGGATTCGATGTTCAGGTCGGAGTGGTCCGGCACCGGCAGGCCCGGCTGGACCCAGTGCAGTGGGTCGATGTCCGCGATGAGGTGGCCGCGGGAGCGGTAGGCCTCGATGAGCTGCGCGACACGGGTGGACTTGTCCACGCCGGTGTTCGGCAGGTCCTGGGACCAGCGGATCGGCGCGTAGGGGACGTGCATGGCCTGGAAGATCTCGTCCCAGAAGCTGTCGTTGATCAGCAGGCGGGACATGGTCCGCAGGAACTCGCCGGACTCCGCACCCTGGATGATGCGGTGGTCGTAGGTCGAGGTGATGGTGACGAGCTTGCCGATGCCCATCTCGCCGAGGCGGTCGGCGGACGTGCCCTGGAACTCGGCCGGGTAATCCATCGCACCAACGCCGATGATCGCGCCCTGGCCGTTGGTCAGACGCGGCACGGAGTGGCGGGTACCGATGCCACCCGGGTTGGTCAGGGAGATGGTCACGCCCTGGAAGTCATCCATCGTCAGCTTGCCGACGCGGGCGCGGGCGACGATGTCCTCGTAGGCGTCGACGAACTCGGAGAAGTTCATCTTCTCCGTCTCCTTGATCGCTGCCACGACCAGGCTACGGCTGCCGTCCTTGTTGTTCATGTCGATCGCCAGGCCCAGGTTGATGTGCTCCGGGGTGACGACGGTCGGCTTGTTGTCGACGACCTTGTAATTCAGGTTCATGTCCGGGTGGGCCTGAACCGCGCGGATCAGGGCCCAGCCGATGATGTGCGTAAAGCTGATCTTGCCGCCACCGCGGGCCAGCAGCTGCTGGTTGATGATCGCACGGTTTTCGAACATGAGCTTCGCTGGCATGTCGCGGACCGTGGTTGCGGTCGGGATGCTCAGCGAGGCATCCATATTCTTAGCGATGGCGCGGGCGGCACCCCGCATCACCTGCTCGCCGGCCTCGGGAGTCTCTACCGGCTGCTTCGGCTCCGGCGGGGCGACGCGCTTCGGGATGGCGTCATAAGCCTCGATGACGCGCTCGTCGGCGTCGCCGCGCAGGCCACCACGTCGGCCGGAAGCGGCGGTGGCGGCGCCAGCGGAGGCGGCTGCGGCGCTCTGGGCGCTCGTGGCGGCACCGTTATTTGCGCCCGCCGAGCTGCCGGCGAGTTCGCCGTTCTTCTCGAAGTACTTCCGCCATTCGGGGTCAACCGACTCCGGATCCTTCTTATACTGCTGGTACATCTGATCGACCAGCCATTCGTTCTGACCGAAATTCGCGCTGCTCACAGCAGGTCCTCGCCTCTTTTCATCATGACTTCAGTCTCGCTGTAACAGCCTACACGATGTGCTATGCGATTTCGCTTCCAGGTGGCGCGTCACCGACCGGCGAAAAACGGCGTGTGACCTAGCGAGATTCCCGGGATGCGGCGACGAGATCTGTGTAACTGCCGCGGGATTCCAAAAGCTCCTGATGACGGCCTTGTTCAACAATTTTTCCGGCGCTGACGACCGCAATATTGTCAGCCAGCTCCGCGGTGGAGAGCCGGTGCGCGATGATGATCGCCACCCGCGAACGCGTAGCCAGTGCGATTGCCCTAACCACATCAGCCTCGACCGCAGGATCGATATTCGCCGTCGCCTCATCCAGAACCATGACGTCCGGGTCGATGAGCTCCGCGCGAGCCAACGCGATGATCTGCTGCTGGGCAGAGGACAACCCCCGGCCCCGTTCGCCGACCTCACCGGCAAAGCCGCCGTCAATGCCGGCGATAATCTCCGTGCCTCCGATGGCCGCGATGGCCGCGGAGATCTCCTCCTGGCTCGCAGTCGGTCGACCATAGGCGATGTTCTCGGCCACCGTGCCACGGAACAGGTGCGCTTCCTGCGGGACGTAGCCCACGCGAGCGCGCCAAGCCCGCAAAGGGAGCTGCTGGAGGTCGAGGCGCCGTGCTCCGGACCCACCCGGCGCGAAAACGGCGGTGATGGACCCCGCCGTCGGCTGGTACCACCGGGTGACCAGCTTCGCGATCGTCGACTTCCCGGCGCCTGTCGCGCCAACGAGGGCTGTCGTGCCGCGGAAGCTCAAGCGCGCGCCCCGCAGGGAGTCCTGCTCGGCACCGTCGTAGCGGAAATGCACGTCAGAGAAGTCCACCGCGGCGACCTTGCTCGGCAGCCTGGCATCGGCGCCGTCATCCCCAGTGCTGCGCTCGGTAGGGACGGCCAACAACTCGGAGATCCGCTCGAAACTCACCGCAGCCTGCTGGAACTTATCGAAGATCTGCGAGAGCTGCTGGACGGGGCCGAAGAAGAAGGTTAGATACAAGCTGAAGGCGACCAGCGCGCCGTGACTCGTCGTGCCCTCCGCGGCCCGAGCGGTACCGAAAAATAGGACGGTTGCCTGGGCGAGCTCGGTGATGAAGGAGATGCCGGGGAAGAAGATGCTCACCGCTGCCTGCGCGCGGGTGCGCAGCCCAACGTACCGCTGCGACTGCTCCCCGATGCGCTCGGAAAGTACCGAGCCGAAGCCGTAGGCCGCCGCGGTGTTCAGCCCATTCACCGCCTCCTGGAAGTGGGCGTTGACCGTGGAGACCTGGGAACGGGCGGCCCGGTAGAGGCGCGAGGAGTAGCGGCGGAAGACCCACGCGCCCACCCCGATGACCGGCAGGAACAGTGCAGTGATGCCCGCCAGCGCAGGGTCGGTCCAGATGAGCATGCCCAGCACACCCAGCAGCATCGTCGTGGAGACGATGGCCTGGGAGAGCCCGGTCTGCAGGAAGCTGGAGAGGTTGTCGATATCCGTCGTCATTCGGGTCATGACCCGGCCCGAGGCGTTCTGCTCGAACCAGCTCATGGGCAGCCGGTGGAGGTGCTCGAAGCTGCGCACGCGAAGGGCGTAGAGCAGTCGCTCGCCGGTGTGCGTGGTGAGCACCGTGTTCCACGCGCTGGCGGCCCAGGAAATACAGACCAGGAGCAGGGCGCCGAGCCCCAGGGAGAACAGTGCGCTGCGGTCTGACCTGCTGATTCCCTCGTCGATGGCCTCGCGCACTAGGGATGGCAGAGCAATATCGGCGACGAGCCCCAGCAGGAGCGTTGCCACGATGACCGCGGTCGCGACCGGGACGAGCCCCACCAGGGTGCGTAGCCGCAGTGCGGGGGTCGTGTTCTCGGACTCTGGGCCGGCGGGCGTGGAGTTGTGGGAGGTCGACTCCTGCTGTACCGGGGTGACGCGGCGCAGCGCTGCGGTGTCGGCCTCCAACAGCTTCGTGAGCTGCGCAGCGTCGGCCGCTCGTGCGCGCCCCTCGTCGCCGCCAGTTCCATCGGCGACGCCGAGCAGCTCCCGATTCGCGCTTTCCTGGATCTCCTCCCAACTGCGCGGCCACAGGGGGCGGGCCGGGGGAGCGGGCAGGCTGATGACGCCCGTTTTCCCGGCGTCAGCGTTAGTCGCGCCCGTGTCTTCGGGCGCTGCCCGGTGATCGACGATCACCATCGTCAGGTTGCCCTCGCCCGCGCGCTGATGGAGATTGGCGATGATCTTCTGTTCGGTAACGGTATCGATCGCGCTGGTGGCGCTGTCCAGGATCAGGACCCTGGGGTTGCGCAGCACCGCTCGGGCCAGCGCGATGCGCTGCCGCTGCCCACCCGATAGCGTCAGGCCGCGCTCACCCACGATGGTGGAATAACCTCCGAGCTCGTCGATGAAGTCGGCGGCGCAGGCGATGCGGGCTGCCTCCGCCACCTCGGTGTCGCTCGCCTGAGTTCCCATGCGGATGTTCTCCGCGATGGACATGGAGTAAAGGAAGGGCTCGTCGAAGACGATCGTCGGCCACTGGTCGGGTGCCAGGTCGCCCAGCCGCACCGTGGTGCCGCCCGCGTAGGCCTCAAAATCGGCCGTAACGTCCGCCGACTGCCCAGCCAGGGCCAGCGCCAGCGCCGATTTCCCGGACCCCGCGGGTCCCGTGATGTACGCGGTGGAGCCGGGAGTGACGTCCACGGCGAGGTCCTCGCCCGCCCGGGTGCGGAAGGTGCCCCGGACCCCGACGGGGCCATCCGGGAGCTTTCCCGGGTTCTCAGGCGCCTGCCGTTGGGGGAGGGCGAGAATATCCTGCACGCGGGAGACGGCGGCGTTCGCCAGGTGCAACATCACCAACATCCCGGCACCCATGCGCGTCATCCGTGACAACAGGGTGACGTAAGCCGAGGCCGAGAGGAACTCGCCGATGGTGATCGCGCCCCGCATCGCGAGCAGGCCGCCAACAACCACGGTGGCGATCAGCGCGATTTGGGGGACGGCAGCCAACGCCGGCTGGAAGCGGGCAGTGAGCCGCCCGACGTGCAAGCGCAATCCGAAAAGCCTGCGGGCCCGAGCCATAAAGCCGGTCTGCTCGCGCTCCTCTTGGACGAAAGCCTTGACGATGCGCACGCCCGTCACCGTCTCCTCCACCTGGCTGGCGACGTCCGCGGCCTGCTGTTGGGCCTCCCACGTCGCGTCGTAGAGCCGGCGGCGGGAGAAGAAGGCGATGGCGGCGAGCACCGGAAGCTGAATGCTGAGCAGCACCGCCAGCGGCCAGGAGAGCCAGAACATGATGCCTAGGATCAGCACGACCTCCACGAAGATGCTGCCCATGATGGGCAGCATCGCTAGCATCCCCTGGATCTGGTTCAAATCCGAGATGGTTCGGGAGACAACCTGCCCGGTGCGCACCTGGGCCATCGCCGCTGGCGACGCGCCCTGCAAGGCTACGAGGCATCGCATGCGGATGTCGTGCTGAACGTCGACGGAGAGCTTCCCGGCGAAGAATCGCCGCGCGCCGTGGGTGCAAAACCGGGCGAAAGCCGCCGCAATGAGCAGACCGATTGCTCCCCGGCTACCGTCGATCGCCCGGCCAGCGAACAGCGGGATCAGCACGGCCGCGGCGGGCATGAGAACGCTCAGCAGGGTGATGATGCCCAGCTGCATGCGGTGAGCGCTCAAGGCGGCGCGGAGGAAAGCAAACACGATAGCTATCAGCCTATCGCCTGCACCAGGTACGCAAAGCCCGCCACCACGGCAGCGGGCGACGTCGAAAAGCAGAAGCCGGGAGAAACGGCCCCGGCGCGAGAGAAATAAACCGGGTTAAGATCAACGCAGGAGACGAACCGCGCCGCGAAGAGAGGATTCCTCAATGGGATTTTTGGAAAACATCGCCCAGGCCCTCGACCTTGAGGGCATCGAGTCCCGAGCCAACGATGGAACGCTGTTCGTTCCAGTCTCTGCGGAAGTGGAGATCCAGTTCGAGCTGATCGAAGGGGTGGCCGGGGTCAGCACGCCGGCCGCGAATGTCTTCGTCGCGCTCGCCGACGTCACCGATGAGGACGAGGACTTCGACGCCGCCCTGGTCGGTGTGGTCTTCACCCCGGAGGCCGCGGTCGAGGCGGTGAACCGGCACATGGCCACCGACGAGGTGATCACGGTGCTCAATGAACTGCTCGATGGGCAGGATCCCCGCGTCGAGGACCTCGAGTTCGAACAGGATGATTACGACCCCCTTGTCCTGCGCGCGAACCTCAGCGCGAACTCCAAGGTCACCGTGAAGATCTCGGAGGGCCAGGGGGCGCCGACCGTTGCGGTGAGCTTCGTGGTGCTGCCCGATAGCGTCTTCGATCTCGCGGAGAACATCGCCGCGGAGATCCTCGTCGAGGAGGAGGATGAGCAGGACCCGGCGAAGCTGGACATGCTGGACGCCACCCTGGAGGAGCTGCGCACGCAGTACCAGGAGGTCCTGGACCTCGGCGTGTTCGAGGATTTCAACCAGCTCTTCGACGTGCTCGCTTATGTTTCGCAGCAGGCCGAGGACTGGGAGGACCTCCTGGTCACTCTCGACGACGGCTCCGAGGACCCGTTCTTCGAGTGGGTCGAGGTCGAGGACAGTGACGTTGAGGACGATGACGTCGACGACGTCGCTGCCGACGGGGAGGACGGCGACGTTACGGCAGGCGGCGAGGAGCGCTAGGCTTCCGCTCACCGTGGCTGGCGGGGTAGGGGTGCTCAGGTGCGGCTGGGGTGTGGGCTAGCATGGCTAGCGTGATGATGGGCACAGCCCCCTGGCCCGGTGCCGGGAACATGCTGTGCCACCCAGCGTTGAGCGAGGACCGCAGGAGGGGCACGTGACCGAGGTAGCCATCATTGGGGCCGGCATGGCCGGCCTCGCAGCGGCTCGCACGCTCTCCCAGGCCGGGGTGCGCTGCACCCTCTTCGACGCCGCTGACCGCGTGGGCGGGCTGGTGCGCTCGGAGCAGCACGGCGAGATCACCGTGGACCGGGGGCTGCAGTTCTTCAATACCTGGTACCCGGCGGTCAAGGAGATCCTGAACCCCGGGGAGTACTCCGCCCTCAAGATCAAGAACTTCCAGCCGGGGATCAACACCGTCACCCCGGCGGGCTCCGCGCTGATCATCGATCCCGTTCGCGCGCCGTCGATGGTGCCGAAGCTGCTGCGCTCGGAATTCAGCTCCGCCCTGCGGCTCGGTGAGCTCGTGCGCATGCGCAACTGGCTGCGCAGCGAGCTGATGCACCGTTCCTCCCTGGAGCTGCGTGGTCCCAGCCGCTTCGGGCACACCAGCGACGAGCCGGTCGCGGAGTCGCTCACCAAGGCCGGCATCACCGGCCCGGTTCGCCAGAACGCGGTCGACCCGATCCTGCGCGCCTTCCTCTACGACCAGGGCGGCGAGACCTCCGCGGAGTTCGCGAAGTGGGTCTTCGTCACCCTGTTGCGCGGCACGCTGGCCCTGCCGGAGCGCGGAATGGGGGACCTGGCGGCGACGATGGGGCGCCTCGGCGGCGTCCGCGTCGAACTGAACTCCCAGGTCACCGCGGTGGACGTCCAACCGGGTGGGGTGGAGCTCACGGTCAACGGCAAGACCGAGCGCTTCTCCCATGCGATCGTGGCCACCTCTGCGCAGGCGGCCCATGACCTGATCGGCACCGCGATGCCCGGGCATCGCGGGCAGAGTACCTGGTGGTTCACCGTGAGCGACGAGGTGCACAGCGACCGTCTCGTGACGGTGGACGGCAGCGGTGAGCTGTGCATCGACCTGGCCGCCGAGGTCACCTCCGTGGCCCCGGCCTACGCGCCGGGAAGCCAGCTGATCGGTGCCGCCGCCTCCCACCCACACCGCAACGGGGACTTCGACGCGGCCCGCGACCTGCCCACCGAGCAGGAGGTCCGCCGGGACGTGGCCAGCATTTACGACTGCAGCCCCGAGGCCCTGGAGCTGGTCACCCGCCACGACATCCCAGACGCCCTGCCACTGGTCGGGCCCAATCACGCGATCCAGGCACAGCCGGCAGCCGAGGTGCTCGACGGGCGGGTGGCGGTGGCCGGCGCGCACACCGCGACCTCCACCATCGACGGCGCCATCCGCTCTGGGCAGCGGTCTGCCCGGGCGATCACCGAACTGCTGGCAGAAAAGTAGCCCCGCGCCGGCTGGCCCACCCTGGGGCCACCGGAGGGCGAGCACAATCCGACAAAAAATCCCCGCACGCCGGTGCGGGGATTCATTGCTTCAAGGAGCGGGATCAGGCAGCGGCAGCCTCGGCCTTGTTCTTCCGATCGATGAAGTAGTAGCGGATGGACATCGCCAGGGTGAAGACCACGCCCGCGATGAGGGCGGAGTGGAAATCCGACATCCAGAACATCGTGCCGAAGGTCAGCAGGATCATCGCGATCGCGAAGTATTGGCCCAGCGGCCACAGCGGCACCGTGAACTGTGCGTGGGAGACCTCCTCGGAGTTGAGGTGCTTGCGGTAGGCCAGGTGGCTGATGAGGATCATCAACCACACGAAGATTGTGGCGAAGGTGGCCAGCGCGGCGATGTCCTGGAACAGGCGCTCAGCGGTCGGGTTGATCAGCTGCAGCACGATGCCGATGACCAGAACGATGAGCAGCGCACTGATCGTGGAGACCGGCACGCCGTTGCGCGGGTCGATCTTGGCGAACATCTTCGGGGCGAGCTTCTGGCGAGCCATGCCGTGAATCACGCGGCCGGCGCCGTAGAGATCCGAGTTGATCGCGGAAAGTGCCGCGGAGAGCACCACGACGTTCAGCAGGGCAGCGGCCCAGCCGATTCCCAGGGAGCTAAAGATCTGCACGAACGGGGACTGCTCGCCGGTGATCTCGCGCCACGGAATCACCGCGACGATGACGAAGATCGCGAGCACGTAGAACAGCAGGATGCGCATCGGCACCGTGTTGATGGCCTTCGGGATCGTCTTCTCCGGGTCCTCGGCCTCGGAGGCCGTCACGCCGATGATCTCCGTGCCACCGAAGGCGAAAAGAACCAGAATGAGGGCGGACAGCACGCCAGTGAAGCCGTTCGGGAACAGCCCGCCGTCGTTCCACAGGTTCGAGATGCCGACGGTGCCGCCGGTGTCCACGTTGAACACCAGGATGGCTGCACCACCGAGGATCATGGCGACCACCGCGGTCACCTTGATCGTCGTGAACCAAAACTCCAGCTCACCGAACCAGCGGGCCGAGGCGAGGTTCGCCGCCCCCACGATGATCAGCGCCACCGCGACCCACACCCAGGAGGCCGTCTCTGGGAACCAGAACTTCATGTACAGCGCCACGGCCGTGAGGTCGGCCAGGCACACGATGATCATCTCGAAGGCATACATCCAGCCGGTGATGTACCCGGCCCATCCGCCCAGGTAGCGGCGGCAGTACTCCGCGAAGGAGCCAGCGACGGGGTGGGCCACGGACATCTCGCCCAGGGCGCGCAGCATGAAGTACACGATCGCGCCGCCGAGCAGGTAGACGAAGATCACGCCGGGGCCCGCCGCGCCGATCGCGCCGGCGGAACCGTAGAACAGACCCGTTCCGATGGCCGAACCCAGCGCGATGAAGTGGATGTGCCGGTGGCGAAGCGCGCGCCGCAGCTCGCCCTGGTGGCTGTCAGTCGTGGATTCGCCCGCCGTGGCGGTCTCGGGCGCTGGTTGTTGCGACATGGGATTGTCCTCCGGATTCCATCAAGCCGCGAAAGTCAGATCGATATCAGCCGTAGTATGCCACGTCACACCACGGGCAAAAGATTCGGGTCGGCGCTGGATTGGTACTGGGGCTGCACGGGGTCGGTGCTGGGGCAGCACTGCCAGCAGCCACAATCAGTGCAGGCTGTGATCTGCCTTCCACCGGGTGGCGAGGTATGGCTTTTGCTGCCCGCAGAGCGTACTGTCAAGTGCGATGAGTGATACTGATAGCGTCTCCGGCGACGTCAACAAGCCGGTGGATAACGATTACTCGGTAGCTCAGAACAATCTGCAGGAAGAGGCTCAGCAGGCGCCGGTCAACGACGCGCCGCTGAATATCTCTGATGTGTTGGGGGAGAACACCGAAGATTCCGCGATGGAATCCGCCGGTGGCTCCGCTGTAGCCGAGGGCGCAGAAGATTCTGGGAAGACCGACAATCTCAACAACGAGAAGAACAAGAACGAGAACCCAGAGGACACTGTGGCCGATCAGCAGGCGGAAACCGTAGAAAACAACAACGACAACGACATCACCCCGACCGCGTCCACCCAGGACGTCGCCGTCGCGCAGGGCGACGAGCAGGCAGACAACGCGCAGGAAGACAAGGACGACGACGGCGCCGGTTTCGGTGACCTGGGTCTGACGCCGGAGGTGCTCGACGCCGTCCGTGCCGTCGGGTTCACCTCGCCGTCCCCAATCCAGGAGCAGACCATCCCGCTGCTGATGGCAGGGGAGGACGTGGTCGGCCTCGCGCAGACGGGTACCGGTAAGACCGCCGCCTTCGCGCTGCCGATCCTGTCCCGGCTAAACCTGAAGTCCCGCAAGCCGCAGGCCCTGGTGCTGGCACCGACCCGTGAGCTGGCACTGCAGGTCGCGGAGTCCTTCGAGGACTTCGCGGAGAAGATGGGCGGGGTCAACATCCTGCCGATCTACGGCGGCCAGCCTTATGGTGCGCAGCTTTCGGGCCTGCGCCGCGGCGCGCACGTCGTCGTCGGCACCCCGGGCCGCGTGATCGACCACCTGCAGAAGGGCAGCCTGGACATCTCCGAGCTGCGCTTCATGGTGCTCGACGAGGCCGACGAGATGCTGAACATGGGCTTCCAGGAGGACGTGGAGCGGATCCTGGAGGACACCCCGGAGGAGAAGCAGGTCGCGCTGTTCTCGGCGACGATGCCGTCCGCGATCCGCCACCTGTCCAAGCGCTACCTGAACGAGCCGCAGGAAGTGACGGTCAAGTCCACCCAGCGCACTGCGGAGAACATCGAACAGGACTACCTGATCGTGCACCACCGCGAGAAGCTGGATGCGCTGACCCGCATCCTCGAGGTCACCGACTTCGACGCGATGATCATGTTCGTCCGCACCAAGAACGACACCGAGGAGCTCGCGGAGCGCCTGCGCGCGCGGGGCTTCGAGGCTGCTGCCATCAACGGCGATATCGCCCAGGCGCAGCGTGAACGCACCGTGGACCAGCTCAAGGACGGCCGCCTGGACATCCTGGTTGCCACCGACGTCGCCGCTCGTGGCCTGGACGTCGAGCGCATCACGCACGTGTTCAACTACGACATTCCGCGCGACACCGAGTCCTACGTCCACCGCATCGGCCGCACGGGGCGTGCGGGGCGTTCCGGCCGTGCCGTGCTGTTCGTGACCCCGCGTGAGCGCCGGATGCTGAAGTCCATCGAGCGCGCGACGAAGTCTCGCCTCAACGAGATCGAGCTGCCGAGCGTTGACCAGGTCAACGAGGCCCGCAAGGCGAAGTTCAACCGCGAGCTGACCAAGAACCTCGAGGATCCGCAGGTCTCCGTGTTCCGTGAGCTGGTGACCACCTATGCGGAGGAAAACGGGGTCACCCTGGAGGACATCGCCGCGGCACTCGCGGCCGGGGCTCAGGGCGGGGAGAAGTTCCTCATGGAGGAGGCACCGCGCCGCGAGCACAAGCGCCGCAGCGACGACCGTTATGGCGATGCCGATCGCCGTGGTGGCGGGGCGTACCGCTCCTTCAAGGAGCGCTTCAACAAGCCAGCCCCGCGGTTCACGGACCGCAATGGCAACGAGATGGAGGTCTACCGCCTCTCCGTCGGCCACCGCCAGCGCGTGCGCCCGGGCGCAATCGTGGGTGCCCTGGCCAACGAGGGTGGGCTGAATTCCCGCGACTTCGGCCGCATCAGCATCTTCTCCGAGCACTCCCTGGTGGAGC
Organism: Candidatus Corynebacterium intestinavium; assembly: GCA_019120635.1. GTDB lineage: Bacteria > Actinomycetota > Actinomycetes > Mycobacteriales > Mycobacteriaceae > Corynebacterium > Corynebacterium intestinavium. The sequence goes on from DWUR01000030.1 coordinate 27,840, forward strand.
TGCCGGCGGACCTGCCGAAGCAGGTCTTCGAGGCTCTCGACCAGACCCGCGTGTCCGGTCAGTTGATCAATATCGAGCCGGATCCGGGTGCCCCGAAGGGCCGCCCGGGCTCCCACCGTGGCAACCGCCGCGACCGCGATGACCGCCGCGGTGGCTACCGCGACGACCGGGGCCGGGGCGATCGCCGGGGTGGTGGCCGCTTCGACCGCGACCGTGACCGCGGTGGGCGTGGGCGTGGCCGTGGGCACCACAACCGCTTCGAGGACTCCCGTGGGGATCGCCGGGGCGGCGGGCGCCACCGGGACGACCGCGGTTTTGAGGGCCGTGGCGGCCGCGGTGATAAGCGCCGCGGGGGACGCTACTAGCCGAAACCTGTAAATCCGGCTGACGTGGAAACCCACGTCAGCCGGGTTTTTGCATGGGATCAGCCGGGCCCAGTGGCTGAAGCGGGGAATAAAAATAGCCGTGGGAGCGAAAACTCGCTCCCACGGCTATGTGGCTTTCGCGCAGCACGTGGGCGGCTGCGGGAATCAGTGTCTAGACGAACATCAGGATCGCGGTGACCAGCCACAGCAGGTTGAAGATGCCGCCGAACATGGCAGCCTTGCCAGGCAGGCCCTTGGCAGCATCGCCCTGAATGGCGGCGAGCTCATCCTCGCTCGCCGGGGTGTCGGATTCGTCCAGGCCATCAACGGAGATCAGGCCGCGGCGCTGCTGCGGGATCACCGCCAGCAGCAGGACGAGCCAGGCTGCCAGAGAGGTGAGGATGGCGGCGTGGAAGGCGTAGTTCTGCATCGCGCCGTCCACGGTCATAAAGGCGACCAGACCCAGAACGGGGACCAGAAGGGAGATGTAGCCGTAGCGGCGGGTCATGCCAGCCAGGGTTGCCACGGAGCCCACCGCCTTGGCGGAGCCGGACTGCGCGGCGCGCAGGGTCGGAGCGAATGCCGAGGTAGCGACCGCGACCGGTCCGATCAGGAGGATCGCGGCGATGACGTGGAGAACAGTAATAAATTGATCCATGCAAACTACTCTGTCAAAAAATTCGTGACTAGTCACAAAACCCCCGGTCAGCGGGGCAGGTGGCAGGCCTCGCGGGCCACGGCAGCGTCGCCGGCGGTGATCGCCAGCCCGTAGCGTGCCGCAACCACGAGGTACCGGGCCACGTAGGGGCACCGGGCCGCCGGATTGGGAGGCAGCCAGGCTTCCAGGGTGGCGTCGGACTTCTCCCGGTTCAGGTCCGAGGCGGTGACCGCCAGGTTGTAGTGCCAGTCATTGGCGAAGCGGTGGCGCTTCTCCTGGCTCCAGGAGTGCGCTCCCAAGTCCCAGGCCGCGGCGAGTGGGACAATGTGGTCGATATCCACGCCGTGCGGGTGCACCGGTTCCGCGGAGTACTCATCGGCGGCCTCGCCGGTGGCCCGCGGGCAGGGGCTTCCGGGCTGGGTGGGGAAGTTCAGGTTCAGCACCAGCTCACGGGTTGAGCAATAACTGCCATCGGGCGCGATGCTCTGCGCCCAGCCCTGCAGGAACCGGGTGCGGTCGTAGCCCACCACCCGGATTCGCTGTGGCACGACCTCCACCCGCGCAATGGCCTGGCGGGCCAGCTCCTGGGAACGCTGATCCTCAGAGCGGCCGCTAGGGAGCCAGCCGGTCGGCGCGGGAACCGTCGTCGTGAAAAACAACAAGCCAGCCACGGCGAAGAGAAAGACCAGAGAGAAAAAGAAACGTCGCCCCATGTTGTCTTAGACAACGCGAGGCGACGTTTGGTTCCCGAGGCTGCGGAAAAACTTCCGCAGGGAGGGGAGGGGGCTACTTAGCGGCCTCCTCCACGAACTCCTTCTCGGTGAGGCGATCGGCCTTGTTGCTCAGCTCGATGGACTTGTCGAACTCATCCAGAACCTTCGCGGAAGGTGCCTTGGTCATCAGGGTCACGCCGACCATGAAGACCACGTTGGCGAGCACGCCCGGGATCATCTCGTAGAGGCCGAATGGCTTATCGGCGATGCCGAAGTTAGCCAGGCCGCCCCACAGGAAGCTGACGATTGCACCGGCAGCCAGGCCGGCGATCGCGCCTGGGGCGTTGAGGCGACGCCAGTACAGGGAGGCGATGATGACCGGGCCGAAGGCGGAACCGAAGCCGGCCCACGCGAACTCGACGAGGTTCAGCACGCCGGAATCGGGCTTGGCTGCGATGACCACTGCCAGCAGGGCGACGGCGATCACTGCGAAGCGCGAGAGCAGCTGCAGCAGCCGGTCGGAAGCATTCTTGTTGAACAGGCCCTTGTACATGTCCTCGACCAGTGCGGAGGAGACCACCAGCAGCTGGGAGGAAATCGTGGACATGATGGCTGCCAGCACTGCGGTGAGCACCAGACCAGCGATCAGCGGGTGGAAGAGGATCTGGCCCATGTCCAGGAAGATCGTCTCGAAGTTAATCTGGTCGACGATCTTGATGTCCGGGTTCTCGGTGAAGAACGCCGGACCGATGATTGCCACGAAGACCGTGCCGATCATGGACAGGCCCATCCAGGTCACGCCGTAGAACATGCCCTTGCGTGCGGACCGTGGGGTACGCAGCGCCATGAAGCGCACGATGATGTGCGGTTGGCCGAAGTAGCCCAGGCCCCAGGCCAGACCGGAGATGATGGTCACGAAACCCACGCCGTTGAACAGGGAGAACCAGTTCGGGTTCGGCTCGATACCGGACGCAGCGTAGGCGTTCTCCGTCTGGAAGCTGAAGATGGCGCTCGGGTCATCCATGTGGAGGACCGCGAAGATCGGCACGAGGATCAGGGAGATGAACATGATGCAGCCCTGCACCGCGTCCGTGTAGGACACGGCGAGGAAGCCACCGACAAAGGTGTAGATCACGGTCACGCCGGCGATCACGGCGATGCCGACGGCGTAGGAGGAGTCGAAGGTGGACTCGAAGTAGCGACCACCGGCGACCATGCCGGATGCCACGTAGAAGGTGAAGAACAGCAGAATCACGAGGCCAGCGACCACGCGGAGCACGTGGGACTTGTCCTCGAAGCGGTTCTCCAGGAAGCTCGGCACGGTGATGGAGTTGTCCGCCACCTCGGTGTAGGCGCGCAGGCGTGGTGCGGTGAACCACCAGTTGAGTGCGCAACCGAGCAGCAGGCCGATGGCCACCCAGAGCTCGGAGAAGCCGGATACGAAGATCGCGGCAGGAAGGCCCATCAGCAGCCAGCCGGACATGTCGGAGGCGCCAGCGGAAAGGGCCGCGACGAACGGGTTAAGGTTTCTGCCGCCCAGCATGTAGTCCTCGTACTCATCGGTCTGCTTATAACCGAGGAGCCCAATGAACAACATGGCGATCAGGTAGATCACCATTGCTGTGACGAACCATGCTTGGTCTGTCATACAGAATGTCTCTTTCTTTGTAGGGTCGAGACTTCCTGAAAGACCACCCGGGGCCGATGAAAAGCCGGCCGAATGGTTAGTCGAAGTCAATATTTAAAACTTGAGCATGGCCATGATGCCAGAATCTCCGAACCTTTTCTGCTAAAAGCCTGAAAAAATTCCGAAAAAATGCCGTGATACTGGGCTTTAGTGAGAGGAAAATGGGCAGTCTACGTGCGCCGATTCGGAGTGTCCGCGGGGCATGGTAGACCCTTATAACTATGGGATCTGCTTTTTTGCTGCACGCGCTCGTGCCCGCCGGGGGCGGCGTGCAGCTGTGGGCGGAAAAGGTCGCCGGCCGCCAGATCGTCATGCGCGCCGAGGACATCCCCACCGGGCAGTGGCCTGACGAGTTGCGCGCTGTGCTGGCTGCCAAACCGCTGCGCTCCCGAGGCCAGGTGCTCGTCTCCACCCCGAGCGGCAAGCCCACCACGCTCGCGATCCCCACCGCGGCGTGGGTGCCGGAGCAATCCATCGCACTGCTGGAACACCTGCGCCGGATCGCTGCGCACCCCGAGGTACTCGCCGGGCTGAGCCCCGAGGTGATCTTCCTGATCGACCTGTTTGAATACGTGGAAGCCACCGTGAAAGCAGGTCGGGTCATGGTGCGGATGGAGCGGCAGGATCAGCAGTGGCACCCTCGCTTCACCCTGGCTACCGCCGGGGAGCACGCCGCGGTACTTAACGAGTTCCGGCAGCAACTCCCCGGGGTTCTGGCGCGCAACGGTAACGGAGACGTGGTGGGGGATGCCGCCGACGACTGGGCGCATTGGATGGCCGTGAGCCTCGTTACCGACCGCGCCCGGCCGCCGGAATACGAGGAGCTGCACAGCCCGCTGGTCACCGACCTGCTCGCCGGGCGGGCAACCGCGAAGGCGGGGCCCGCCACCGTCAGCGCGCTTAACGAGTGGCGCAGCAGCGCCAGGGACGCAGCCACCCAGCTGGTCTTCCGGTTGACGGATCCGGCGGATGCCCGGGAGGTTGAGGAGCCGGTGGTGGCGTCGTCACTGGCGGAAGACCGCTCCACCGCCAACCGGGAACGCGAACAGGACCAGGCAGGCGATGACGCGGCGAAGCAGTTCACCTGGCGGCTGGAAGTTGGGCTGTCGGTGGATGGGGCACCGGCCGAGCCGGTCAACACCTCGACCACCGGCAATGATCAGGCGCGCAAGATTCAGCAGCGACTGCACCAGGCGGGGAAGGTATGGCCGCGCTTGGCCAGACACCTAGGCCCCGTCGACCGGTGGGCGACCGTGGGCCGCTGGGTTCCACCGGAAGCTGCCTATACCGGGGACCCCGCCCTCGACCGCCAGCTGGCGTTCAGCGTGGACCTCGACGACGTGGCGGATTTGCTGGACACCAAGGCCCGTCGGCTGCAGGAGGCGGGTTTTCCCGTCATGATCCCACGGGCTTGGGCACCGAAGACCGCGCAGGTGGGGGCCAAGTTTCAGGCGGTGGGCTCCGGGCCGGGTTCTGGGAAGCTCGGGATGGACCAGCTCCTGGACTTCGAATGGAACCTTTCGGTGGACGGCACCCCCGTCGGGGAGTCGGACAAGCTGGAACTCATCAGCTCTGCCCGCCAGATCGTGCAGGTCAACGGGCAGTTCGTCTTCCTGGACAAAAGCTCGCTGAGCAAGGCCCGAGGGTGGCTCAACGCGCTCACGGACGCGGCGGAGAAGGACGCGGCAGAGCTCAGCGAGGTCACGCTGGCGGAGCTGCTGGAGGCGGAGGCGGCCGCTGAGGCTCACGGGGGCGATGACCCGGACCACAACATCCGGGTGGACATGGACGGGTGGGTGCGCCAGCTCTTCGACCGCGAGAACGTGGTCGCGCCC
>DWUR01000031.1 GCA_019120635.1 Candidatus Corynebacterium intestinavium
CCGGAGGTCACCGTACCGATGGACTTGATGCCTCCCATCAGCACCGCGCCGACACCGACGAAGAGGAAGACCGCGGTCAGGCGTGGGTCAATGTCGAAGGTGTCCTTCAGCCCCTCAGCCACAGCGTTGGCCTGGGTGAGGTTGCCGATGCCGAAGGATGCGATGACTGCGGCGATCGCGAAGAACCAGGCGAGGAACTTACCCAGCCCGCCTTTGATGCCGTGCTCCAGGTAGCGCTGTGGGCCACCGGAGATGTTGCCCTTGGCATCCGTGGTGCGGAAACGAACGCCCAGGTAGGCCTCGGCGTACTTGGATGCCATACCGACTAGACCGGTAACCCACATCCAAAACAGCGCGCCGGGGCCACCGATGGACAGCGCGGTCGCGACACCGACGATATTGCCCACGCCGACGGTCGCGGCCAGCGCGGTGGTCAGGGCCTGGTATTGAGAGATATCGCCCTCGCCGCCCTCGTCGTCCCGGTCCAGCAGGCCATGACGGAGCGCGGCGCCGAGCTTGCGGAACTGGACGCCGCGCAGGCGGATCGTGAGCACCAGACCGGTACCGAAGAGGAGTGGGATGAGTAGCCAGGGCCCCCACACGAAGCCCGAGATTGTGCCCAGCACATCATTCAACTGTGAGGCAAAAGTTTGTTCTTCCATGGTCTAAACATACGTCGGTGAGCTACGTCACTTGCCGGAAGGTCAAAAATTCCTGTCAATAACGTGTATGCCGCTGCGAGGGGGTGAAGGCGACGCGAAGCTGTGGGAACTCTGGCAGCTTATAGCGGTGGGTAACAGCTTCCTGGCAACCTGGGCTTTTGGGGGCTCCCAAGTGGATTTTGTGACTTTAAGATCACTAGGGTTAGCGACGATAGGCCGGGAACCGGCCGTCCATTTGGGCGCCCCCGCACCCGGCGAATGGCGCGCATGTGAAGGTCCGAAAGGAAGTTTTAGTGAGCCAGAAGGTTAAGGCCCCCGATCAAAAGGGTGGCAGTGGTTTCTTGTGGACGATCATCGCGGTTCTGGTGATCGCGGCTGTCGTTATCGGCATCGTCGTCACCCGCGGTGGGTCGAAGGAAGACATCGCGGCGAACATGCCACAGGAAGACGTCAACTTCACCATCACGGCGAAGGATAATGTCGTCGAGCTGGCTTCGAAGAACGTCGATAAGGACGCCCCAGTCGCCGACGTCTACGAGGACTTCTCCTGTCCGCACTGTTCCCACCTGGTGGAAGCAGACCATCAGGACGTCAAGCAGGCCGTCTCCGATGGCAAGCTCAAGGTTCGTTTTAATTTCTTGAACTTCCTGGATGACGGCCGTCGTGGTCCGTCGACCCGTGGTGCTGCGGTGGCATACGCCATCGCTGAGACCGGCAACGTCAAGGCGTTCTGGAATTTCCACAACCACATCATGCTCGAGCAGGAGACCGTCGCACGGACCTGGGACTACGAGGACCTGGCGCAGGCTGCTTCGGCATATGACTTGGACGATTCGCTGATCGAGAAGATCAAGAATGGCGAGCTGGAGGATAAGGGCGTTGAGGTTGGCGAGGCCAACGCGAAGGTCCTGAAGAAGAAGGTTGGCCAGGTGTCCTCGCCGATCGTCCTGGTGGATGGCCAGAAGCTCGAGATTAAGACTGGCAAGGACGGGATGCCGCAGTCCTGGGTTCCGGACGTGGTCAAGAACTAAATAAGCACAGCGTGGAGGCCGTTTTCGCGGCCCTCACCGCCACCGATTTGGTGGGTTGTGTTCCGGTGGGGTATCTTTGAATCCGCACCAAGGGGCTATGGCGCAGTTGGTAGCGCACCACACTGGCAGTGTGGGGGTCAGGGGTTCGAATCCCCTTAGCTCCACAGGAGAGAAAACCTCCGGTCTTATCGACCGGAGGTTTTTTCGTGTTTAGTTGGGGCTGGCCCGCTGGCATGCAATACCCGCTGGGGGCGGGCACGCCGGCGAGCCTGGCTGCCGGCGCGATCATGCGACGGCACGCCGCCCGAAAGATAGGGTGCTACTGGTAGTCGCGGAGCACCTGGAAAGCCCGGCGGATGAGCTCGCGGCCCTTCTCGGGATCGCGAGGCGCTGGCTGCTCCAGGAATTCCCTGACAGCTGTCGCACTGGCGACGGTGTAGGCGCCAATCAAAACCTGTGCATCAAAATGTGTTGCTCCAGGAATTCTGTTCTTGAGGGCCTTCACCATGGAGGAAGAAATCTCCGTGACGGTTTCTTCGCTGGGTGGGCGGCGCGAACGAGAGCTAGCGTGGCTGCCCAGCAGTACCAGTGTGGACGCGGAGTAGAGCTCTACGCCGTCGTCATTCAACGCGTCAGAGACGATCGCTTCCATCGCTTGGGCCGCTGTCCATTCTTCAGGAAGCGCATTGATCTGGTCACTGATCTTGTCGAAGGTCTGGCGGAGGAACTCGAAAATCGCCTCATCGGTATCTGCGAAGTAATTGTGGAAGGTGCGAACCGAGATATCAGCTCGATCCGAAATCTGTGCGACGGTCGGCATCCTGTCCGGGTGCTCCAGCATCAGTTGAACCGTCGCCTCGGAGATTGACCGCCGTGTCGCGGCCTTCTTTACTTCCCGGTAATCCATGGCTTATACCGTAGCCTTCACCTGCGCCTGGGAGTGCGATCGATGGAGCTTCTCACCCTCGATGTCTAGGTTCGGCAGGATCTTGTCTAGCCAGCCTGGGATCGACCATGCGCGATCGCCCAGGAGATACATGGTTGCCGGGATGAGCGTCATGCGGACCACAAAGGCGTCCAGGAGAACGCCTGCCGCAAGGGCGAAGCCCATGGCCTTAATGAAAGGCTCATCGATCAGCATGAATGCCGCGAACACAGAAATCATGATCAGTGCAGCAGCGGTCACCACACGCGCACCATGCTTGTACCCATTGGCCACGGCGTTGCCAGCCTCCTTGCCCCGCGAGACATAACCTTCGCGCATGCGAGTGACCAGGAACACCTGGTAGTCCATCGCCAGACCAAAGGTCAGGCCGATCAGCATGATCGGCAGGAAGGACAGCAACGGCTGGGGGTCGTCGATTAGGCCGAACATGCCCTCCTGGAAGATCGCCACGGTCACACCGAAGGTGGCGGCCATGGACAGGCCGAAGCCGAGCGCCGCGATAAACGGCACCCACAGTGAACGGAAGACCAGGGTCAAAACGATGAAAGCCAGGCCCAGAACAATGGCGATATAGGGCACGAGCACGTCCGCGAGCTTTTCGGAAATGTCATCGAAGATCGGGGTGATGCCGGTGATGCCGAAGGTTCCGCCAGTTTCTTCCTCGAAGGGCCCCTTGAATTCACGGAGGCGCTCGAGGGTCTCCGTGGTTGCCTCATCGGTTGCGCCGGTCTCCGGGGTGATGAGCACCTGGGCGGCGTCGTGGTTCTCCGTCGTGTCGATGATCTGGGCGTTGACGACGCCCTGAGTGGTGGAGAAGTCCTGCAGCAGCTGCTGAAAAGCGGCCGGACGGTCCTTCGCATCGACGTTGGCGGTATCCACGAACGCGATCATGGGGGCGTTGCGGCCATCCCCGAACTTTTCGGCGACCATCTCGTAGGCATCGCGCTGCGGGGATCCCAGTTTTGCCGTGCCGTCGGTTGGCATAGCCAAGCGCAGTCCTGCGGCGGGGATCGCCAAGATTCCGAGCAGGACCACGCCGGCCACCAGGGTCACCCATGGGCGCTGTCGGATGGCGCGAGCCCACTTGAGTCCCATCGTGGGCTTTTCGTCCTCTGGGTCGGGAACCTTGGGTCCAGGAATGCGGATCACGAACGCGCGCGTACCCAGCAGTCCAAGGAGTGCGGGCAGGAAGGTCAGCGCGACCAGCACAGCGACCAGCACTGTGGCTGCCGCAGCGAAGGCCATCGACGTCAGGAAGGGGATGCCGATGATTGACAGGGCGGCCAGCGCGATCAACACGGTCGCACCAGCGAAAACAACCGAGCCACCTGCGGTTCCCAGCGCCATGCCCATTGCATGGGCGCGCTTGTCCACGCTCATCGTGCGCAGTTGTACCGCCAGCTCCTTCGGGGAGAGATCGTTGAGTCCCGAAGAGAAGATCAGCTCGTTGCGGAAACGGGCAACGATGAACAGCGAGTAGTCGATACCCACTGCCAGGCCGATCATGGAGGCCAGCATCGGGGTCATGTCCGAAATCGAGTCGGTGGCAAGCGTGGCCAGCTGGATACCGAGGATCCCGACACCCACGCCGACCAGCGCAGCGATGATCGGCAAGCCAGCCGCGACGAGCGAGCCGAAGGTCACCAGCAGGACAATCGCCGCAACAGCGATACCGATCAGCTCGGCGGTGCCATCCATTTCGGTTGCCCCGGAGAACGCATTGCCGTTGTACTTCACTGTGAGGTCCGTGTCGTCGTATTTATCGAGGACGTCAGTGACTGCTCCGCGCGCGTCCGCGGGTACCTCAAGGATGGAGTCGTAGTCGAAGGTAATGCTGACGGTGCCGGTGGTTTCATCAGCGCTCAGCGGGGAGAGAGCTTCAAGATCGGATTTGATCTGCTCCTTCGGTATGCCCTGCGCTGCCTTCGCCTTCGTCATCTGCTGTTCCATGCCCTTGGCGGCCAGAACAGGGTTGACGATGGCATCCTGGTCAGCCAGCTCGCCGGTGGCCTTGAGCTCATCCAGCATCTCGTCGACGTCTGCCATGACGGCGGGGTCGGTCAGCTTCTTGCCCTCCGGCGCTTGGATGACAACGGAGCCGGAAGGCACGCTCATGGCATCGGTGTCGGAGCCGAAGCGGTCGTTCATCTCCTCCTGGGTGACAGTGGAGTCCATGTCCGGCATGGAGAAGGTGGGGCTTGGGTCTTTCGCATATGCCGCGGCGCCGAAGCCTAGCGCGCCGAGAATCACAATCCAGGCGACCAAGAACGGCCATGCTTTGCGGTAGGAGGTTTTTCCTACCCGATATAAAAATTCAGACATGTTGCAGAGACTATGCAAACGCAAATCTTTGAGCAATGCGGGGGTCAGCTAAGCATGTTTGAAAACATGCCAAGAACTGTATTTATGTGAATATCATGACAAGTCATGAGGGGTGACGTTTGAAGTCGCGGAAAGCTGGGATGAGTGGCCTCGTCGAAGGGGTGGAGACGCGATATAATAACGCAGGATGACTCGGTGGGCCCTTCCACCGGGTACCCGTTTTCGACTTGAAGGTGACCCATGTCAACTGCCTCCGCAGAGGCGAAGCAATCGTCGGTCGAGCCTGCTGGGGCTGGTGTTGAGTCCGCCGCTCAATCCCGAACCATTGGGGCGAGTTCAGCCTTTGGCATCCTCATGGCTGTGCTCGGAGCAGTGGGGCTGTTCTTCTCGGGGCTGATCATGCAGGACAAGGTCACGCTACTCTCCAACCCGGACTACGTCCCCGCCTGCACGGTCAACGCGATCGTGTCGTGCACGGACGTCATGGCCTCTCCGCAGGCCTCCGCCTTTGGCTTCGCCAACCCCTATATCGGTCTAGTTGGCTTCGCCCTGGTGACCTTCTTCGGCGTCTCCCTGGCCGCGGGCGTGCGCTTCCCCGAGTGGATGTGGGCAGGCGAGCTGCTGGGCCTGATCTTCGCCGTGGGCTTCGTGCACTGGCTCGCCTACGAAGCCGTCTTCGAGATCGGCGCCCTGTGCATCTACTGCATGGCCGTCTGGACGGTCACCCTGCCGCTGTTCCTGATGACCCTCGTCCGCTTCACCCGCGGCCGGGCGTACAACCGCGGCAAGGCGACCGGCCAGGGGGTGGCCCAGCCGGTGATCGTGCTCATCGCCTGGTACCTGGGGTTCGTGGTCATCATCGGCAGTCACTTCTTCTTCTAGCCGCTCTTGCCTAGGCTCTAGGCATCATGGCCTTTTTCTTTTACGACGGCCGTTGCGCCGTCTGCGGGCGCCTCGCCCAGACTCTCACCCGGCTCTCCCCGGGGCTGAGCTGCGTGGCGGGCTCCGCCGATGACCCGTCCCAGCCCGCCGACGTGCGAGCCAACATCGCCGAGCACGCGGTGTACCTGGGCGACGACGGCACGCTAGCCCTGGGCCACCGCGCCATCGGCGAGGCGTTGTGGCGCCACGGGCGGAACTTTGGTGTGCGCCTGGCGGGTCGGGCGCTGCTGATCTGTGCGCTCTCGCCGATCTACACGCTGGGCTACCGGCTGTTCTCGCGCAACCGCGCCCGCATCGGCAGGGCCATGGGGCTGGGCGCCTGCGAGTCCGGCGGCTGTGCCGTGCCCCGAGGCTAGTCGCGCCACCAGGTGTCAGCCGGGCCTGGGGGAGTGGTGCGCTTGTGGCGGCTGACCCGCCAGAGGTGCTCGATGCGTTCCGCCGCCGCTTTCGGAACGTCCTTGCCCTCCAGGTAGTCATCGATGTGCGCGTAGGTCACTCCCAGCGCCTCCTCGTCGGAGAGCATTGGGCGGCCTTCCTCCAGGTCTGCAGTGGGGACCTTCTCCCATGTCGACGCCGGCGCGCCCAGGTAGCGCAGGAGCTCAGCGCCCTGGCGCTTGTTGAGTCCCACCAACGGCATGAGGTCGGCGGCGCCGTCGCCGAACTTGGTGTAAAAGCCAGTAATCGCCTCGGCCGCGTGATCGGAGCCGACCACGAGGGTGCCGGTCTCGCTGGCCAGGGTGTACTGGGCGATCATGCGTTGCCGGGCCTTGATATTGCCCTTGTTGAAGTCGCTCACCGGCTTGCCCGTAAGGCTCTCCGAGACAGCGCTCGCGATGGCCAGGGTGGCGTCCTCAATATTGATGGTGACGGACTGTGACGGCTGGATGAAGCGCAGAGCGATCTGGGCGTCCTCCTCATCCGCTTGGGTGCCGTAGGGAAGGCGCACCGCGTAGAACTCGGCCGGGACACCGCGGCTGCGCAGTTCCTCGACGGCGAGCTGGCACAACCGGCCGGCGAGGGTAGAGTCTTGCCCGCCCGAAATGCCCAGAGTGAAGCCCTTCGCGCCGGTGCTGAGTGCATAATCCACGAGGAAGTTCACGCGTGCGGTGACCTCGGTCTCGGGGTCGATGTGGGGTTTGGCGTAGAGCTCAGCGATGATGTGGCGCTGCAGGGTGGTGTTCATGGGCGTCCATGCTAGCCAATCGTTTTTGCTTTTGGCTGTTCAGCCGCTACAATCAGTCGTTGTGTTTCAGCTTGGCACGTTGCCGCGCGTGAAAAACGTGTGAACGTGCTGCTTCACGCAGCGCTCGCAGTAATGCGAAAGTGTCGAGCTTTTGAGAAGTCTATAAAGAAAGGAGCGCCCGATGAAGGTCCGTAAGTCCCTTCGGTCGCTGAAGAACAAGCCGGGCGCTCAGGTTGTGCGTCGCCACGGTAAGGTCTACGTCATCAACAAGAAGGATCCGCGTTTCAAGGCTCGCCAGGGCTAATTCTTAGCGGATAGTTTCTACCGCTAGCGTGGCGCGAAGCCGGTCACATTCCGTGTGGGGTGTGGCCGGCTTTTCCGTTGCCTTGGGTGGCTTCGGCGGGGGTGGGTCGGGGGAGTAGTGGGGGATACCGAATGTGGAATTACAATCTTGTATTCCGGGGCTCAACATGTAGTGGCGAGCCCAAATCATTACCTGCGCTTTTAATCATGACAACCACAATATCTAGTGTTTTGGCTTCCGTGATGGCCCAAAATATTGTGGCATTACGGGTTGTGTGTGTGGTGACAGGTGTGTAATCTCAAGGCAGTCAACACGCCACAGACTCCGTCCATACGGGCGGCGCGATATAGGAGATTTGCGCGGACATGATCACCGTTTACACCAAGCCAGCTTGCGTCCAGTGCACCGCAACCCAGAGGGCTCTCGACAAGGCTGGACTGGAATACGAGATGGTCGATATCAGCCTTGACGATGAGGCCCGCGAGTACGTCCTGGCGCTCGGCCACCTCCAGGCCCCGGTCGTCGTCTCCGGCGAGGAGCACTGGTCCGGCTTCCGTCCAGACCGCATCAAGGCTCTGAGTGCCGCGGCTGCCTAAGTTGCCGAGCGCTGCAGCAGCCAGGTGACATCACTAGCCACCGCGCGGTAGCTCGCTCAAGCTCCACCGCACCGAGCCTGAATGGAGTGCAGGAGCATAATCATGCGGGATGGGTGCCCGCGCCGCTTCCCACGCTGGGAGCGGCTCTTCAACCGCCAGCGTTAAAAACTTTGCGCTGGCTTTACTTATGCCTGATTCCGCGTCACGCGGGAGCAGGTGTCATGCAACAGCCCAGGTGGGAGGGGCGTCCTGCGCCCCTGCGTCAGTGCTGCACCCACGCGGGAAAGATACTGGAAACCAAGAAAGGTCGCGGTCGTCGTGCGCCAACTGCTCGTAGACACCACGCCCCTGAAGGTTCCCGAATTTCGCCGCCTATGGCAGGCAAATATCGTCACCGTTATTGGTGCGCAGCTGAATATCATCGCTGTTCCGGCGCACATCTACGCGCTGACCGGCAGCTCCGCCTACGTAGGGCTTGCCAGCCTCTGCGGCTTCGTCCCGCTGGTCGTCTTCGGACTCTACGGTGGCTCCCTTGCAGACAGCATGGACCGCCGGACCCTGCTCCACATCACCACCACCGGCATGATTCTCTCGGCGGCGGGATTCTGGGCCTTTGCAGCGGTCGGAGGCGGCTCCGTGTGGCCCCTGCTTGCTCTCTTCGCGGTGCAGCAGGGCTTCTTCGCCGTCAACCAGCCCACCAGGGTTGCGATCATTGCTACCCTCGTGGGCAGGCAACAGATCGCCGCCGCGACCAGCCTTAATATGACAGTCCAGCAAGCCGGAGCGATTATCGGCCCGGTGCTGGGGGGCATGTTGATCCCCATCCTGGGGTTCAGCTGGCTGTACTTCCTGGATTTTGTGGCGCTCTTCGCCACGCTCTACGCCGTGCACCGACTGCCCACCTTGCCACCGCGGACCACTGGTGAGGGACAGCCCGCGAAGGCCGGTATCGCCTCCGTGATCGACGGCTTCCGATTCCTGCTCACCCAGCCGATCATCCTCATGACCTTTGCCATCGACCTCATCGCGATGGTCTTCGGCTCACCGCGGGCCCTGATCCCACAGATGTCCGCCGAAGACTTCGGGGAGCGGGCCAGTGGCGGCATCATGTACGCGCTGCTGTTCGCGGCCCTGCCCGTGGGCGCAGTCCTCGGCGGACTGTTCTCCGGGGTGGTGACGAAAATCGAACGCCGCGGACTGGGGGTGAGCTGCTTCGTTGCACTCTGGGGTGTGGCGATCCTCGTGATGGGGCTGGCCGTGTCTGCAGCGAATGGCACAGTGGGCTTGTGGGCGGCGGTGGCCCTGCTGGCCTTCGCAGCGGGTGGCGCTGCGGACATGTTCTCCGCGGTGCTGCGCTCCACGATGCTGCAGGAAGCCGCGACCGACGAAGTGCGCGGTCGAGTGCAGAGCGTGTTCTTCGTGGTCGTCGCCGGCGGTCCCCGCATCGCGGACGGCCTCCACGGCTGGGCAGGCTCCCACTACTCGGCCGGCACCGTCACCGCAGCAGGCGGCGGCTTAGTCATCATCGGGACGATCGTGATGCTCCTGGTCGTGCCACGTTTCCTGACGTGGACGCCGGCAGCCGCCCTCGACAACATCGAGGCCGAGCATCACGGGGATGCGGCTCAAGGCATTCAGAAAGAAGGGTCTTAGAGTTCACATGCTCATCACGTACTTCTCATCAACGACCAACAACACGCACCGCTTCGTGCAAAAGCTCGGGCTGCCGAATAAACGCATCCCGATCTACCGCTACGAGGAGCCGCTGGTGGTCGATGAGCCCCACGTGCTCATCGTGCCCACCTACGGCGGTGGGGTGGGTATGGTGGGGGAGAACTCCCGACCCGTCCCCAAACAGGTGATCCACTTCCTCAACGAGAAGCAAAACCGGGATTATCTGCGCGGGGTCATCGCTGCTGGCAATATCAATTTTGGTCCAGATTTCTGCCTCGCCGGGGACGTCATCTCAGCCAAGTGCCAAGTGCCCTACCTCTATCGCTTCGAAATGATGGGCACGGAGCATGACGTGGAACGGGTCCGGGAGGGCCTTGCAGAATTCAAACAGGCCATGATCGCCGAAGGCACCTGGGAATAGCGGCCCCGAACGCCACATTAAAACTAAAAACAGCTCACAATCGCCAGCTACTGGCGTCCCAAAAAGAAGAACATCAAGAGAGGGCAATGATGGCCGAGAACTTTGGCAAGACTGTCGCAGAGCCAGTCAAGGAGTCCGAGAAGCTGGACTACCACGCGCTCAACGCAATGCTGAACCTGTACGACGAAAACGGGCAGATTCAGTTCGACGCGGACCACAAGGCCGCGAACCAGTTCTTCCTGCAGCACGTCAACCAGAACACCGTTTTCTTCCACAACCTGGCGGAGAAGCTCGAGTACCTGGTTGAGAATAAGTACTACGACAAGGAAATCCTCGACAAGTACGATTTCCCCTTCATCAAGGCGCTGTTCAAGCAGGCTTACGCCAAGAAGTTCCGCTTCCAGTCCTTCCTCGGGGCGTACAAGTACTACACCTCCTACACCCTGAAGACCTTCGACGGTAAGCGCTACCTCGAACGCTTCGAGGACCGCGTCTGCATGGTCGCCCTCGGCCTCGCGGATGGCGACGAGGAGATGGCGAAGTCCCTTGTGGACGAGATTATCGACGGCCGTTTCCAGCCGGCGACCCCGACCTTCCTCAACATCGGTAAGGCACAGCGTGGTGAGCCGGTGAGCTGCTTCCTCCTGCGCATTGAGGACAACATGGAGTCCATCGGCCGCTCCATTAACTCTGCCCTGCAGCTGTCCAAGCGCGGCGGCGGCGTGGCGCTGCTGCTGAGCAACATCCGTGAAGCGGGCGCGCCGATTAAGCACATCGAGAACCAGTCTTCCGGCATCATCCCGGTCATGAAGCTGCTGGAGGATGCCTTCTCCTACGCCAACCAGCTGGGTGCCCGCCAGGGTGCCGGCGCGGTGTACCTCAACGCCCACCACCCGGATATTCTGAATTTCCTGGACACCAAGCGCGAGAACGCGGACGAGAAGATCCGCATTAAGACGCTCTCCCTCGGTGTGGTGATCCCGGACGTCACCTTCGAACTGGCCCGCAAGAACGCGGACATGTACTTGTTCTCCCCGTACGACGTCGAGCGCGTCTACGGCAAGCCCTTCGCCGACATCTCCGTCACCGAGCACTACGACGAGATGGTTGAGGACCCGCGCATCCGCAAGAAGAAGATCAACGCGCGTGACTTCTTCCAGACCCTCGCGGAGATCCAGTTCGAGTCCGGCTACCCGTACATCATGTATGAGGACACCGTGAACCGTTCCAACCCGATTGCGGGTCGCATCACCCACTCGAACCTGTGCTCCGAGATCCTGCAGGTCTCCACGCCGTCCGCCTTCAACGAGGACCTCACCTACGAGACCATCGGCGACGACATCTCGTGCAACCTGGGCTCCATGAATGTCAGCAAGGCTATGGACTCCGAGGACTTCTCGAAGACCATCGAGACCGCGATCCGCGCTCTCACCGCTGTCTCGGACCAGACGGACATCAACTCCGTGCCGTCCATCCGCCAGGGCAACGATCACTCGCACGCCATCGGACTGGGCCAGATGAACCTGCACGGCTACCTTGGTCGCGAGCACATCCACTACGGCTCCGAGGAAGCACTGGACTTCACCAACGCCTACTTTGCCGCCGTTATGTACGAGTGCTTGAAGGCTTCCAACAAGATCGCTATCGAGCGCGGCACGGCCTTCCACGACTTCGAGAACTCCGAGTACGCATCCGGTGCTTTCTTCGACCGTTACGATCCGGCCGAGTTCGCTCCGAAGACGGAGAAGGTCAAGGAGATCTTTGCCGCATCCAGCATCGAGGTGCCGACCGCCGAGGGCTGGGCAGAGCTCAAGGCTTCCGTGGCGAAGCACGGCATTTACAACCGCAACCTGCAGGCGGTTCCGCCGACCGGCTCGATCTCGTACATCAACAACTCCACCTCCTCGATCCACCCGATTGCCTCGAAGATCGAGATCCGCAAGGAGGGCAAGATCGGCCGCGTCTACTACGCAGCGCCGCACATGAATAACGAGAACCTGGAGTACTTCGAGGACGCCTACGAGATCGGCTACGAGAAGATCATCGACACCTACGC
>DWUR01000001.1 GCA_019120635.1 Candidatus Corynebacterium intestinavium
CGTCCGCGTCGTTGTAGTTCATCACCGGGGTGCCCTGAAAGTCGCCGGTGTCCAGCACCTCCTGCTCGAAGTCCAGGGTGCGCCAGCCCAGATGGCCTTCCGCGTAGTCGAAGTAGCGGTCCAGCGGGCCGGTGTAGACCACCGGTGCCTCCGGGGACTCGGCGCGCAGCTCGTCGCGGACCTCGAACCAGTCGGTATTCAGGCGTACCTCGATGTTCTCGTGCTCCGCCATGTTCTCCAGCCACTTGGCGTAGCCCTCGACCGGCAGGCCTTCGTAGGTGTCGTTGAAGTAGCGGTTGTTGAAGGTGTAGCGCACCGGGAGGCGGGAAATGTTGGACGCCGGCAGTTCCTTCGGGTCAGTCTGCCACTGCTTGGCGGTGTAGTCGCGGACGAAGGCCTCGTAGAGCGGGCGGCCGATCAGCGCGATGCCCTTCTCCTCGAGGTTCTGGGCATCCCGCGGGTCCAGGCCGTCGGTCTGGTCCTTGATCAGCTGGCGGGCCTCGTCCGGGCTGTAGTACTTGCCGAAGAACTGGTTGATCAGGCCCAGGCCCATCGGGAACTGGTAGGCGGTGCCCTTGTGCATCGCGAAGACGCGGTGCTGGTAGTCGGTGAAGTCCGTGAACTGGTTGACGTAGTCCCACACCCGCTTGTTGGAGGTGTGGAAGAGGTGGGCGCCGTACTTGTGGACTTCGATGCCCGTGGTGGGCTCAGGCTCCGAGTAGGCGTTGCCGCCCAGGTGGTCGCGGCGCTCGGCGATCAGGACGCGCGCGTCGTGCTGCGAGGCGGCGCGCTCGGCAACCGTCAGGCCGAAGAAGCCGGAGCCGACAACAATGAGGTCATATTTCCCGTTTGTGCTCATGTGCCCCAGGGTACTGGGTGGGCTGGGAAAACTAGTTGAGCAAAACCCGTTAGCTTTCCCACCACTGGCGAACCGGCAGTCCGGTGGAACCATCCGCGTAGGGTTTGACGGCCAGCACCTGGTGCAGCTGCACGATATTGTGCTCGAAGCCCCACTCGGAACCGGCCATGTACAGGCCGAACAGCCGGGCAGTACCCTCACCCACGATGCGTACGGCCTCGTCCCAGTTCTCGGCCAGCAGCTCGCACCAATCGTGGAGGGTGCGCTGATAGTGGAAGCGCAGGTTTTCCTCGTGGTGCACGTCGAAGCCCACGTCCTGCATGCGGGTCACGATCGTGCCGGAGCCGGTGAGCTCCCCGTCGGGGAAGATATAGCGGCCGATGAACTTCCCGGCGTTGATGCGCTTGTTGGTGGGGCGGGTGATGCAGTGGTTCAGCATCCGACCGCCCTCACGCAGCCGGCCGTACATCAGCTGGAAGAACTCCTCGTACTGGCGGCGCCCCACGTGCTCGAGCACGCCGATCGCGGAGATGGCGTCGAAGCCGGTCTCGGGGACGTCGCGGTAATCCATCAGCCGGATCTCCGCGAACTCCTCCAGGCCCTGCTCGCGGATCTTCTCATTCCCCCACGCGACCTGTTCCTCAGACAACGTCACTCCGATGGCCTTCACCCCACGGGCGGCGGCGTAGCGCACCATCCCGCCCCAGCCGCAGCCGACGTCCAGCAGGCGGTGGCCCTCGGTGAGCCGCAGCTTATCGAAGACCAGGCGGTACTTATTCTCCTGTGCCCGGTCGAGTGGCTCCTTCGCGGCCGTGCCCTTCGGCCACAGGCTCTTATCCCAGCCCTCCGGGGTATCCGACTCGTCGGCTGGGTAGTAGGCGCAGGTATAGGTCATGGAGTCGCCGAGGAAGAGCTCGTAGAGGTCATTGCCCACGTCGTAGTGGCGCTGCACGACCTCTTTATCCCGCTCGCGGGAGTGCCGGGAGAGCCCCTCGAACAGGGCCTTCTTCCAACCCGGCTGATCCTCCTGCGGTGGGATCGGCATTGGCCGGATCGCGTCCAGGTGCTTCAGGGAGCGGGCGATGCGCGCCCCAGTGGCGGCCGATGGCTTGCGGAAGGACTCGTAGTAGAAGGTCTGCAGGGCGTCGAACATGCCATAGGGGTGGCCGGGGTTCTCGCCGCTGACCTGCAGCGCGCCGGTGATATAGGCCCGCGCGAGCCCCAGGTCGCCGGGGGCGGTGACGATATATGCCAGCGCATCAGAGCTGGTGATCTCCAGCCGAAGCCGTGCGTCGGCTGGCCCGGTCTCGGAGCCGTCGAAGCCAGTGACGTGGAAAGGCAGCGGTGGCGCGGTGATTGCCTCCACGATCTCCGCCACCGTCATTGGAGTGAAGCCCGAATTCATGTTCTTTCTTGCCTTTCCTTCTTCGCTGTTTTCTGTTGTCCCTTTTATTTTTCGACGTCAACGCGCCCGCCTTTGCCCTGGCCGGGCGCTATCTCAGGCGTCCTGTTAGGCCCAGTCCACGGTCTTTTCGTACAGCCCGGGGAAGCGCCCCTGCGGGTCGTAGACTTCCTTGAGCTGGGCCGGGAAGCTGCCGCCGTAGAGCTGCTCGAAGGTCTCCCGGTCGTAGAAGGCCTCGGAGTAGAGGGACTTGTGCCCACCCAGGGCGCTGACCTTCTCCTCGACGAGCTTGTTGAACGCGCCGGCGGGGGCGTCCTTGCCCAGCAAATCGACGGGGACGGAGGACCAGAAGCCGACGTTGACCCAGGTCTGCCCCACCGTCAGCGGGTAGAGCGGCCACGGGTGTTCCTTATCCGGCCCCAGCGTCTCTCCTTCGCCGACCAGCTCGGTGCCGTCCGCGCCGGTGCCCCGGATGCGGATCGGGCACAGCCACACGGGCTCGATCTCGCAGGTGTGGAAGAACCACTCGAGGAACTCGGGCAGGTGCTCCGGAGTGACCTCAATGTCCTGCACCACGCGCTCGCGGGCGGGCCGGTTATTGGCGGCCTCGATGCGGTCGGCGAGGTCGTATTTGCGATCCCAGCCGATGATCTTCCAGTAGAAGCTGGAGCGCAGCAGGTCGCGGGGCCACATGCGGCGGATCGTGGGGTTCTGGGTGCCGAAGGCGCGGCTGGCCCAGAACCAGTCCACGTCCCAGCGCCACAGGTAGTCGCGAATGCTCAGCCGGTCGCGCAGCACGCCCTCCGGGTGCTGGATCGAACGGTAGTAAATCCGGTCGCGGGTGTAATCGCTGGTCGGCCCGGGTTCGTCGGTCTGGCGGCCGAGCATCAGGTAGCACTCCTCCAGGCTGAACACTGCGCCGTCGAGGTAGTCCACCGCCTCGCCGTCGTACTCCCCCGTCTCGACGATCTGCTCCATCGCCTCGGTGAGCGCGTGGACGTCGTGGAAGCGGACGTGCCGCAGCTCCACGTAGTCCTTGACCTTCTCCAGCTCGATCTTCAGGCGCACCGCGTAACCCAGGGAGCCGTAGGAGTTTGGGAAGCCCCGGAACAGGTCCACGTTCTGCGTCGGCGAGCAGGTCACCACCTCGCCGGTGCCGGTGAGGACGTCCATCTCGATCAGCGCCTCGTGCGGCAGCCCGTTGCGGAAGCACGCGGACTCCACGCCTAGACCGGTGACCGCCCCGCCCAGCGTGATCGTCTTCAGCTGCGGGACGACGGTCGGGCTGTAGCCGTAGGGCAGGACGGTATCCACCAGGTCCTCGTAGGTGCACATCCCCTGCACGTCCGCGGTTCCTGCCACCGGGTCGACGGCAATCACACCACTCAGGCCGGAGACGTCCAGGCCCGGCGCGGTCGACTGGTTGCGGCCACGGAAAAGGTTGGAGGTTTTCTTCGCCAGGCGGACGTTCTCGCCCGGCGGGATGGCCTCGTAGCTGGCCCGCAGCGTCGCCACCGCTTGCTCGTGCGCGAACCAGCCAACCGGTTGCAGCTCGCGCGCATCGAGGCCGTTGCCGATCCGTAACGCATCGGTGGTTTTCCCGACGGTCTCCACGGCAAAATTCTTCAGCGCACCCAAGACAGTCATATCCCCCACCTTAACCACGCGGGCCGCAATGGTGCCGGGGCGGTATCTGGCGCACGGCAGTGGTGGCAGGAAAGGTGCCGGGGCGGTATCTGGCGCACGGCAGTGGTGGCAGGAAAAAGGGAGGCCGAAAGCCTAGAGCCAGCGCTGCAGGACCTCGGCGACCCCGTCGTCGTCATTGGTGGCGGTGACCACGTCCGCAGCGGCCTTGACCTGGTCCTCCGCATTGCCCATCGCGACCCCGAGCCCGGCCCACTCGATCATCTCCAGGTCATTGGGCATGTCCCCGAAAACAACGACGTCCTCCCGGCGGATCGGCTCCGTCCCAGCTGCCGCCTGCTCGTTGAGGTGCGCGATCAGCTCCACGATGGCGCTGCGCTTGGTCACGCCCGGCGCGGAGAATTCCACCAGCCCGCCGCCCC
>DWUR01000032.1 GCA_019120635.1 Candidatus Corynebacterium intestinavium
GGCGTGGACTTCATCGACGAGTCCGAGGTGCTGAGCCCGGCCGACTACAAGAACCACATCGACAAGTTCGACTTCGAGACCCCATTCGTCTGTGGTGCCACCAACCTGGGCGAGGCCCTGCGCCGCATCAACGAAGGCGCGGCCATGATCCGTTCCAAGGGTGAGGCCGGCACCGGCGATGTATCCAACGCAGTGACCCACATGCGCACCATCCGCGCGGAGATCAACCGCCTGAGCAACATGGCCGAGGATGAGCTCTACGTCGCCGCCAAGGAACTGGCAGCACCGTACGAGCTCGTCGTTGAGGTTGCACGCAACGGCAAGCTCCCAGTCACCCTGTTCACCGCCGGTGGCATCGCCACCCCGGCTGACGCCGCGATGATGATGCACCTCGGTGCTGAGGGTGTGTTCGTCGGCTCCGGTATCTTCAAGTCCGGCAACCCGGCTCAGCGTGCCGCAGCCATCGTCAAGGCAACGCAGAACTACCAGGACCCGAAGATTATCGCGGACGTTTCCCGCGGCCTGGGCGAGGCCATGGTTGGCATCAACGTCGACGAGCTGCCGGTGTCCCACCGCCTCGCAGAGCGCGGCTGGTAAAACCCGATGGTCGCCTCCTCGTCCGCCGCCCGGCCCCGCATCCTCGACGTTCTCGATCTGGAGAAGATCGACGGGGATATCTTCCGGGGACGCGTGATTCCCTCGACGTTGAGCCGAACGTTCGGCGGGCAGGTGGCGGCCCAGTGCCTGGTCGCTGCGACCCGAACCGTAGGCACGGAGTACCAGGTGCATTCCCTGCACGGGTATTTTGTTGCCCCCGGGCGTTCAGAAGAACCGACGCTGTACATCGTGGAACGCATCCGCGATGGCAGGTCGTTCTGCTCCCGCCAGGTGAAGGCGGTTCAGCACGGAAAGCCGATCTTCATCATGCAGGCCAGCTTCCACGTGCGTACGGACGAGGGGCCGGAACACTCCGATGAGATGCGCCGGGTGGTGCCACCGGAGGAGGTCGTGGTCAACCGCGAGGAGCTGCCGCCGGTGCGCAAGGCGCTGTTTGATGAGTGGCGCGAGTGGGATCTGCGGGTCGTGCCGGAAGGGGACTTCGAGCCGAATAAGTATGCGGCCTCCCAGCAGGTCGTCTGGTTCAAGTCGAAGGCCAGACTCCCGGACGACGAGACCTTCCACGTCTGCACGCTGGCATATATGTCTGACATGACGCTGCTGTCCTCCGCCCTTGTTCCGCACCGCGGCGAGCAGTACCAGGAGGCTTCCCTCGACCACGCGATGTGGTTCCTGCGACCGTTCCGCGCCGATGAATGGCTCCTCTACGACCAGGTCAGCCCGTCGGCGCACGCTGGGCGTGCCATTACCCACGGCCGCATCTTCAATCAGGCCGGGGAATTGGTCGCCGTCGTGACCCAGGAGGGGCTGACCCGAAAGATTGTGGGCGACCGCCCGGCTGTCCCACTCAAGGGCTTCGAAGGGAAGTAACACTCGACCCCGCACTCTTACCACGCGGGGTCGCGGCCTCGATGTAGCACCAGAACCGTCGTGCCGAAAAGCACGGCGGTTTTTGCGTGCAAGAAACGCACCTTCCCGAACAACTACCCCCGGCGAGGAGCACGTTAAGGTGCCCGCGGGACGCGCGGACCAGTGGTTCTAAAGAAAACCCGCCGGAGGCGCGTAGTAAGCTGGTAGGCGCGAAAAACTGCATCGCGGTTTGAAGGAATTATTCGGCTAGTAGGAAGAGGACGATGGCAGGCCATTCAAAGTGGGAGACTACGAAGCGTAAGAAGGCAGCAATCGATGCCAAGCGAGGCAAGGAATTCGCCCGCCTGGTGAAGAATATCGAGGTTGCGGCACGCATGGGTGGCGGCGACCCGGACGCCAACCCGACGCTCCAGGACGCCATCACCAAGGCCAAGAAGTCCTCCGTCCCCAACGACAACATCGAGCGGGCCCGCAAGCGTGGCTCCGGCGAGGAAGCTGGTGGCTCCGACTGGGAGACCATCATGTACGAGGGCTACGGCCCGGGCGGCGTTGCGATGCTCATCGAGTGCCTGACCGATAACCGCAACCGCGCTGCCACCGACGTCCGCACTGCGATGACGAAGAACGGCGGCAACATGGCGGATGCCGGCTCCGTGTCCTACCAGTTTGAGCGCAAGGGCCAGGCCCTGCTCGACAAGGGGGAGCTGACCGAGGACGACCTGCTGCTGGCTGTCCTCGACGCCGGCGCCGAAGAGGTCAAGGACCACGGCGAGCAGTTCGAGGTGCTCTGCGATATCTCGGACCTCATGGCCGTCCGCGAGGCACTGAAGGAAGCGGAGCTCGAGTACGACTCCGTCGAGCAGGTCTATCGCTCCAATCTGGAGGTTCCGGCGGACGCAGAGTTGGCCCGCAAGGTCGCTAACCTCATCGACGCCCTCGACGACGTCGACGATGTCCAGGAGATCTACACCAACATGTCCGTCTCCGACGAGGTCGCGGCCGAACTCGCCGAGGACTAATCGGCCTACCTACGGGGCGGTGCGTGCCTGCCTGGTCGCATGACGGGGTGCGACGAGCCGACGTCAATTTCGATCATGTGTGCTATATTCGGTATCTATCATGAGTGCGAGGTCTAATGCAGTGCCGGATGGGGCACCCGGAGAGTCGGTTCAGGGGGCCCTCGGCCGCGCCTCCCGGTCGGCGGGAGGGTGGGGGTCGCCCACTGGATTTCGGCGGACCGAATCGATGGTGGGCAAGCGCGTCATGGGAATCGACCCTGGTCTGACCCGCTGTGGGCTCTCCGTCGTGCAAGCCGGCCAAGGCCGCGCAGTGTTCCCCCTCGCTGTCGGAGTGGTGCGCACCGAGTCCCATGTCCCGCTGGAGCAGCGACTCCAGCGGCTATACCGCGCCGTGAGCGAGTGGATCGCTGACTACTCTCCGGATGTGGTCGCGATCGAGCGGGTTTTCGAACGCTCAAACGTCTCGACAGTCATGAATACGGCTCATGCCTCCGGGGTGCTGATGCTCGCCGCGGCGGAGCACGGATTGGCCGTGGAGAGCTACACGCCCAGTGAGGTGAAGAAAGCGATCAGCGGCAATGGCCGGGCCGATAAGGCTCAGATGACTAAGATGATCACCCGCATTCTCGGGCTCTCAGAGGCCCCCAAGCCCGCGGATGCCGCCGATGCGCTCGCGCTGGCGGTCTGCCACTGCTGGCGGGGACCGATGAATCAATTCCTGCGCGCCTGAGGCGCCTGGGATAGAAAACACAACAGAAGGATGATGAGTTCGACATGATTTCCTCGCTGCGCGGCGACGTGATCGATAAGGGCCTGGATTATGTAGTGATCGAATGCGCCGGGGTGGGATACCGCTGCCTCGCCACCGGCGATACTCTCGCCACGTTGCGTCGCGGCGAGCCGGCCTTTGTCCTCACCAGCCTCGTGGTCCGGGACGACGCGCATACGCTCTATGCTTTCTCGACCCCCGAACAGCGCGAAACTTTCGGAATCCTGCAGAAGGTCTCCGGCGTAGGCGCCCGCCTCGCCATGGGAGTGATGAGCGTGCTGCAGCCCGTGGACATCGCACGGGCTGTCGAGGAGGGGGATATCAAGACCCTGCAGCAGGCTCCTGGGGTGGGCAAGCGGCTGGCCGAACGCATGGCCGTGGATCTCAAGGGCAAGTTTCCGGCTCCGGAAGCTACGAGCGACCAGGCAACCATTGGAGATATCGCAGCGAACGGCACCGACACGGCGTTGCAGTCGCAGGTCGTGGAGGCGCTCGTGGGCCTCGGCTTCACTGAATCCAAGGCTGCTACGGCTGTGAAGAAGATTCTTGAGGAGCAGAACGGAACCGCCGACCCTTCGGCAGTGCTGCGTGAGGCCCTGCAGCGGCTGAGTGGCCAAAAGCGTTAATCGCGCGAGGGCCACAGAACACCTAGGATTCACAGCAGCAGACCACGCAGGCAAAGGACGCACCAATGTCAGACATCGAACGCACCGAATTCGAATTGCCGGGTTCGTCGCTGCCTACCCCGCGCCCTGAGCCCGGCAATCAGCCCGCCGGGCAAGCGCCGAACAGCGAGCTCTCCGGTGCACAGATCCCCGGGGATACCGAGTTCGATAGTTCGCTGCGCCCGAAGAGTCTGACGGAGTTCATCGGCCAGCCCAAGGTGCGACAGCAGCTTGAGCTCGTGCTTGGCGGAGCCCGCAGCCGTGGCGTTGCGCCCGACCACGTGCTGCTTGCTGGCCCGCCGGGGCTAGGTAAGACGACGATGGCGATGATCATCGCCCAGGAGCTCGGTTCCTCTCTGCGCATGACCTCGGGCCCGGCGCTCGAGCGGGCAGGGGATCTGGCCGCCATGTTGTCGAACCTCATGGAGGGCGACGTGCTCTTCATCGACGAGATCCACCGCATGGCGCGCCCCGCCGAAGAGATGCTCTACATGGCGATGGAGGACTTCCGCATCGACGTCATCGTCGGTAAAGGGCCGGGAGCAACGTCGATACCCATCGAGATTGCCCCATTCACCCTTGTTGGCGCGACGACCCGGGCGGGCATGCTCACGGGCCCGCTCCGTGACCGCTTCGGTTTCACCGCCCAGATGGAGTTTTACGACACTCCCGAGCTCACCCGGGTGGTCACCCGCGCCGCCGGGATCCTCGGCGTAGAAATCGATCACGACGCTGCCACCGAAATCGCCTCCCGCTCACGGGGCACGCCGCGTATCGCCAACCGGCTGCTCCGCCGCGTGCGGGATTATGCCGACGTTCAGGCCGACGGGCAGATCACCGTGGACATCGCCCGGCAGGCGCTCGTGGTCTTCGACGTCGACGAGATGGGGCTCGACCGTCTCGACAACGGGGTGTTGGAGGCGCTGGTGCGTGGCCACGGCGGCGGACCGGTGGGGGTAAACACGCTTGCGCTGGCGGTTGGCGAGGAGCCCTCGACGGTCGAGGAGGTCTGCGAGCCATTCCTCGTGCGCGCAGGCATGGTGGCCCGCACGCCGCGGGGGAGGGTTGCTACCGCGGCAGCATGGCGACACGTCGGTTTGGAACCACCGGAGAACGCACCTGGCATGTAGCGCCGCTTGGGGAGCAGCGCCGATGGGCCCGCGCCTAGCGCGACGCCTAGAGCGTCGAGGTCCCGGGCGCCGAGTCCCCGAGGTGTGAACGGTGGCGGCTACGTGCAAAAACCTGAGAATGTGAGACACTGAAAACTATGAATTCTTTGATACTCATCCTGATCGTTGTCGTGTTCATCGCCTTGCCGCTGCTGCAGATCCGCAAGCAGAACCAGCGCATGAAGCAGATCCGCGAATTCCAGGACTCCCTCCAGCCGGGCATGGTCGTCCAGATGACCTCGGGCATCCAGGGGCGTGTGGCGCACGTGGGTGACACCTCGATTGACCTGGAGATCAGCCCCGCGGTGGTGACCACCTGGGACCGCGCCGCCGTCCTGCAGGCCGTGACCTCCGTGGAACCTGGCTCGCAGCAGGAAGAGCAGCTGAGCAACCGTACGGATAGCCCGGCTGAGACGGTGGACGGTGACGTCCAGAACACGGATTTCGACGTCGACGGTGGTACTAACGCCGGCGGCGAGTCCCGCAACTGATTGGTGGCGCGCGACCCGCTGGGCGCGCACGCAGACCCCGCGCGGACTTGGACATCTGGTGACCGGAGACAGGAATCCGGGTGCCAGATGTTTTGTGTCTCCAGCAGGCACTAAGATGTTTTCCCAGCTTTTCATTTAATCCCGATTAACAGCTCAGGAGCCCAACTGTGGCTACAGCGCGAACTCGGCAGCAGAAGCCCACGCAAAAGAAGTGGTTGAAGCGCTCACTGCTCGTCTTCTTCGTTATTTTCCTCGCCGTTTACGGACTTGTCTTCGCCACCGGCGATAAGTCCGCTACGCCAAAACTCGGCATCGACCTTCAGGGCGGAACGCGAGTAACTCTCGCCCCGCAGGGCGAACGCCCGACCTCCGACCAGCTGCAGCAGGCACGCCGCATCCTGGAATCCCGCGTTAACGGCATGGGAGTTTCCGGTGCCGAGGTCGTCACCGACGGCGACAACCTCGTGATCACCGTCCCGGGTGAGGACGCCAGCGAGGCTCGTGCCCTGGGGCAGACCTCCCAGCTGCTGTTCCGCCCGAACTCCCAGCCACAGCCGACGACCCCGAAGTTCGCAGAGGTCTACAAGGACATGGCCAACCGGTGGGTTGAGGCGGGCATCGTGGAGAAGAAGGCCACCCAGGAGAAGATGAATGATCTCCTCAAAGCCATGAAGGAGCAGAATGCTCCGGGGCTCCCGGACAAGCTGACGGTGACGGCCAAGGAACCAGCGGTGCCGAAGAACTCCGTCGAGGAGCAGGAGCGCCGTGATAAGCAGGTTCAGATCCTGCTGAAGGACCGCCAGTCCGAGGACCCGGATACGCAATCCGCAGCAGCGGGTCTGCTCGACTGCTCCGGACCTGATCCGCTTTCTGGTGCCGACGATCCTGCCAAGCCACTGGTGACCTGTTCGCCGCAGGGGCCGATGGTGTTGGGGCCTGCCCCGGTACTGATCGGTGATGAGAACAAGGACAAGCCCCGCCGCTTGACCGGTGACATGATCGACACGAATTCCACCATCACCGGTGGTTTCGACGCCCAGTCCGCACAGATGGCAATTACGTTCCGTTTCAAGACCGGCAAGGACACCCCGGGTGGCGAGACCTGGTACAAGCTCGGCCAGGAGATGATGAACCAGCAGGTCGCCATCACCCTGGATTCCCAGGTCATCTCCGCCCCGCAGATTCAGGGCGCAACCCCGCCAGGTGAGGTTTCCCAGATCACGGGCCAGTTCACCGAGAAGGAAGCGCAGGACCTCGCCAACAACCTGCGCTACGGTGCGCTGCCGCTGAGCTTCGTCGGCGAGAACGGCGAGCCGGGTGGCACCGCGACGACGATCTCGCCAACCATGGGTGAGGCTTCCCTGCGCGCTGGATTGATCGCCGGGCTCGTTGGACTCGTGCTCGCCTCCCTCTACGCGCTCTGGTACTACCGCGGGCTCGGCCTGATCGCCATCGTCTCGCTGGTGGCCAGCGTGGCGACGGTCTTCGGTCTCCTCGTCCTGCTGGGTCGCTGGATCGGTTACAGCCTGGACCTGGCAGGCATTGCTGGTCTGATCATCGGTATCGGAACCACCGCCGACTCCTTCGTGGTCTACTTCGAGCGCATCAAGGACGAAATCCTCGGTGGCTCGACCTTCCGTTCCGCGGTGCCTCGCGCGTGGGATCGGGCTCGCGGGACGATCGTCACCGGTAACTTCGTGTCCCTGATTGCAGCGGTGATCCTGTATTTCCTCGCCATCGGCGACGTCAAGGGCTTCGCGTTCACACTGGGGCTCACCACCGTCGTCGACGTCCTGGTCGCCTTCCTGCTGACCGCGCCTCTGACGATCATGCTGTCCCGCAAGCCTTTCAGCGCCAACCGCAAGGTCAACGGTCTGGGCCCGGCATTCCGCCTTGCGGAGTCCCGCGGCTACTCGCCGACCCGACCACAGTTTGCTGCCGCCACGGCGGACGTTAAAACGACGAGTGGCTCCACAGAGAGCAGCTCGACTGAGGAGGAGACCCGATGAGCAGCACGGACACCGCCATGAGCAGCGTGAACTCTGCGCAGCAGAAGGAACAGGACAAGCGCTCCTGGTTGAGCCAGATGTACAACGGCACAGGCAACTTCCCATTCGTTGCGAAGCGGCGCCTCTCGTACCAGATTCTCATTGCCATCTTCGTCTTGTGCATCGCGACAATCGGCTTCCGGGGCTTTAACCTCGGCATCGATTTCGAGGGCGGTACGCGCATCAGCATGCCGCCGACCGCAAGCGTCCAGCAGGATGACGTTGAGCGCGTTTTCACCGAGGCCGCGGGAGTTGAGCCCAATGCGGTTCAGACTGTCGGTTCTGGAGACTCTCGGGTCATCGAAATTAACTCTCAGCGGCTCAGCGAAGCGCAGATCCGCGAGGCCCGGACTGCCCTCTTCGAAGAGTTCAAGCCCGTGAATGCTCAAGGGCAGCCCTCCGAGGACGCCGTGAATGACTCCACGGTTTCCGAGTCCTGGGGCTCGTCCATCACCCAGCGCATGCTGCTTGCACTCGGCGTGTTCGTGCTCGCCGTCTTCGCCTACATCGGGCTGCGTATGGAGCGTGATATGGCGATCTCCGCGATCATCGGTGTGCTCATCGACCTCACCATCGTCTCCGGCCTGTACGCCCTCCTGGGACTCGACGTCTCTCCGGCGACGGTCATCGGCCTGCTGACGATCCTGGCCTACTCGCTCTACGACACCGTTGTCGTGTTCGACAAGGTGCAGGAGAACACTGCGGGGCTATTCGACTCGAACCGCGCGACATATGGGGAGCAGGTCAACCTCGCCATCAACCAGACGGTGATGCGCTCCATCAACACCTCCATTTTCTCGCTGGTGCCGATCGCCGCGCTGCTGGTTATCGCCGTGTGGCTCATGGGCGTGGGCACCCTCAAGGACCTCGCGCTCGTGCAGTTCATCGGCGTGATCTGCGGTACCTTCAACTCCATCTTCTTCGCTGCCCCCATGCTGGTGAGCCTGAAGATGCGCCAGAAGAAGTATCAAGAGCACGACGAGCAGGTTCGTAAGGCTCGCGAACGGGCAGCTGCTGGCGAAGAACCGGCTGACGACGCCGAGGATGCGCCCCGCGCGGGAACCCGCACCGTCGTGAGCCCAAACGCTGGGCTTCGGGCCCGGCGTGAACAGCAACTGGATGTCACGGGCCCGGATACCAGCGGGGTATCCTGGCGACCTGGAATGTAGCTGGCCAAGGCTCAAAGACTCGGGGGAGACCCTGGGGAGCGTTCGCATGGCGGTGAATCCCAGCGGACGCTCAAGGAGGTGTGAAGTGTTCAAGCATCGCGGATTCCGCGCGGGAATAGCGACCCTGGCCGTTGGCGTTCTGCTGGCCGGCTGCGCTAGCGATGGCGGCGGGTTGGGTCGCGCCGAACCACAGTTCGGCTACCAGCTTCCAACCACCCCGGTCACCACCAACGCGGGGTCGGCTGTCGGGGTAGCCACTGACGCTGCGAAGCTTTCCGCCCGACTGTATCCAGGGGCCTTCCTTGCGGGGCCGGAGGGCCAAATGCTGCCCAACCGGGACCTGGTCGAGGTCACACCGAGCGAGAAGCACCAGGAAGTCGTCGACTACAAGATCAACCCGAAGGCAAAGTACTCCGATGGGCACAAGGTAGTGTGCGATGACTTCCAACTGACAAAACTGGCCAGCGAGCGTGCCGATCTTTTCGCCTCTGATTTGCCGATCTACCACCAGGTCGCCGAACTCTACTGCGCCCCGGGGACCGACCGCTTCCGGGTGGTCTTCAAACCGGGGTTTGGCCAGCGGTACCGTGAGCTTTTCAGCGCGGGAACCGTGCTTCCAGCCCACAGTGTTACCAAGCGGGCCGAGGTGGAATCGGTCACCGCAGCAACCGAGTCTGGGGTCGAGGAGGACTTGGCTCGCCTCGGCAAGGCGTGGCAAGAGCTCTTCGATATCACCAAGACGGACCCCGCCACCGTCCCGACATTCGGCCCGTACCGAATCGCTGAAAAGGGGGAGCAAGGCCAGTTGGTGCTCCGGGAGAACCCGGAATGGGCGGGGGATAGCCCCGCGCAGGTGCCGATCTACGTATGGGGCCCGGGAGCAGACCTGCCGAAGCTCGCCGAGGACCATCAGATTTCGGTGCTCGATGCACCCGTAAGGACGGATTTCGCCGCAGTCGGCATCGCGTCCGAGAAGTTTTCGATTAGCCGCCAGCCCAGCGACCGTTTGGACACCCTCAGCCTCGCTGACACCGGGATTTTTGCCGACGAAGGCGCCCGGCATGCCTTCAGCGCCTGCATCGACCGCAAGGCCCTCGTGAAGACGGTGTCGGAGTTCTCCCGCAACCGTGTGACAGCCACCGGTTTGCGTGTTGTGCAACCATCCGCGCCGACGCACCCCCGTTTGCGCGCACTCTCCGGGGCCCACATGAACCGGGATATCCCGGCGGCGAAGGGGGCTCTCGAGGGAGCTACCGTGCGCATCGGCTACCTGAAGGAACACGAGCGCTACGCCAAGCAGGTGGAGAGCATCAAGAACAGCTGCGCGGAGGCCGGGATCACCGTAGAGGCGGTGCCACTTGCCGCCGCGAACTATGGAACCTTGGGGGAGGACTACGACGCGCTGCTGTCGACCCTCAGCGGTTTCGGCCGCAATGGGCTTAGCAAGGCCAACCAGGCATCGCTGCTGCCGGAGCTCCTGCGCGCGGAAAAGGAACTGCAGCAAGCGATGTGGACGATCCCGCTGACCACCGAGCCGCGAGCCATCGCAACCCTGAAAAACGTGGACAACGTCGTGGATAACCCGGGCAATGTCGGTCTCAGCTGGAACATGGACCGGTGGGTCGAGCTTGACCACATCCCCGAAACCACCAGCCCCACGGACACCCCCACCAAGAAGTCTTAAAGGATTAGTCGAAAACCATGACCCAGGCATCAGAGTTCACCCTCTCCGACCCGAGCGCGATCGCGCGCCAGGAGTACGCCCAAAAGCTGCTCGCTGATCACATTCGACTCGTTCCGGGCTTCCCCGTCGAGGGCATCGTTTTCGAGGACCTCACGCCGGCTCTCGCCGACGCGGAGTCCTTTCGCGCCGTCGTTTCCTCCTTGGCTGACGCTGCCCGCGAGATGGAACCCGACCTGATCGCAGGGCTCGACGCGCGCGGTTTCTTGCTTGGCAGCGCCGTGGCTTACGAGCTGGGCCTCGGCATCCTCGCGGTGCGTAAGGGTGGAAAACTACCGCCGCCGGTTCACCAGGCCAACTACCTGCTGGAGTACGACACCGCCACGCTAGAGATCCCAGCCGACGGCCTGGACCTGCGGGGCCGCCGGGTACTGCTGCTCGACGACGTCCTGGCGACCGGGGGTACCCTTCAGGCCGCTCGCAGCTTGCTCGACAAAGCTGGTGCGACGGTCTGTGGCCTTGGGGTAGTACTTGAGGTACAAGCGCTGGACGGTCGCCAGCGCTTCCCTGATATCCCGCTGTATGTCGTAGGAACCGATCATGAGTAACGAAAAGGGTTCACTGTGGATGGCGGCGCGCATCGCGCGCACCCTGACGGGGACCGCCCGCCCGAAGGTGAACCCTGTGCTGGCACCACTAATCGTGGTGCACCGGAAGTTCCACCCGAAGGCGAACCTTGAGGTTCTCAACCGGGCGTATAACACCGCGGAGCGACTGCACGACGGCGTGATGCGTAAATCGGGGGAGCCGTACATTACCCACCCGCTCGCCGTGGCGACCATCGCGGCGGAGATCGGCATGGACACCACCACGCTGGTGGCCGCGCTCCTGCATGACACGGTGGAGGACACCGACTACTCACTCGAAGAACTCACCGCCGATTTCGGCGAAGAGGTTGCCCGCCTCGTGGACGGTGTCACCAAGTTGGACAAGGTGGCGCTCGGTTCCGCAGCTGAGGCCGAGACTGTCCGAAAGATGATCGTGGCGATGTCGCACGACCCCCGCGTGCTGGTCATCAAGGTCTGCGACCGGCTGCACAACATGCGGACGATGCGTTTCCTACCTCCCGAGAAGCAGGCGAAGAAGGCCCGCGAAACGCTGGAGGTCATCGCACCGCTGGCGCACCGGCTGGGGATGGCGACCGTCAAGTGGGAGCTCGAGGACCTCGCCTTTGCGATCCTGTATCCGCGCAAGTACGAGGAGATCGTCCGCATCGTCGCGGACCGGGCCCCCAAGCGCGACCAGTACATCGCCCGCGTCAAGGATGAAATTGAGTCTGCGATGCAGGACACCGGCATCAATGCCGAGGTCGTGGGCAGGCCGAAGCACTACTGGTCCATCTACCAGAAGATGATCGTCCGCGGCCGCGATTTTGATGAGATCTTCGACCTGGTGGGGATCCGAATCCTCGTGGAAACCGTCCGCGACTGCTACGCCGCCGTCGGCGCGGTCCACGCGTTGTACCAGCCCATGCCGGGGCGGTTTAAGGACTACATCAGCTCGCCGCGCTTCGGCGTCTACAAGTCGCTGCACACCACCGTGCTTGGCCCGGACGCGAAGCCGCTGGAGATCCAGATCCGCACCCTGGAGATGCACCGCAACGCCGAATACGGCATTGCAGCCCACTGGCGCTACAAGGAGACCCGGGGCACCCACAGCGGAACCAGCGAAGACCTGGACCAGATGGCGTGGATGCGCCAACTTTTGGACTGGCAGAAGGAGGCGGCGGATCCGAACGAGTTCCTGGATTCGCTGCGCTACGACCTCTCCACCGACGAGATCTTCGTGTTCACCCCCAAGGGCGACGCCATCACGCTGCCAACGGGAGCAACCCCCGTGGACTTCGCCTACTCCGTGCACACCGAGGTCGGGCACCGCTGCATCGGCGCGAAGGTCAACGGACGCTTGGTCGCATTGGAAAGCAAGCTGCAGACCGGCGACAAGGTAGAGATTTTTACCTCCAAGGACCAATCGGCAGGACCCAGCAAGGACTGGCTGAGCTTCGTCGTTGTTCCTCGGGCGCGTGCCCGCATCAAGCAGTGGTTCGCCAAGGAACGTCGCGGTGAGGCTGTCGAGGTCGGACGAGACGCGCTCGCCGCGGAGGTGCAGCGTAATGGCGTGCCGGTGCAGCGCCTGTTCACTCCCGAGTCAGTCCGTGCCCTGGCTGCGGACCTGGGGTACGACGACGTCGATGCCCTGTATGCGGCCATCGGCCGCCACGACGTCACCGCCGGTCACGTCGTCAACCAGCTCATGGATCAGCTCGCTGGCGAGGACGATGCGCCGCCGATGCCGCCCAATGAGGTGCCCGTCCACCCGGCGAGTCGGATTGCGAACACCCCGCAGGAGGGCCGCGGCGACGGCTCCGGCATCCTCGTGCAGGGAGAGGCGGACTTTTCCGCGAAGCTGGCGAAGTGCTGCACCCCGGTGCCGGGCGATGCGATCTTTGGCTTTATCACCAAGGGCGGTGGAGTCTCGGTGCACCGCACGGACTGCACCAACGCGCCGAAGCTGCACCAGGACCAGGAGCGAATCATCGAGGTGGGCTGGGCTCAGAGCTTCCAGAACGCCGTGTTCCTCGTGACCATCCAGATTGAGGGCCTGGACCGCAACGGCCTGCTCTCCGAAGTCACGCGCGTGGTTAGCGAGCAGAAGGTGCCGATCATCGCGACGAGCTCGCGCACCTCGGAGGATCGGGTGGCGATGATTCGTTTCACCTTCGAGGTCTCCGATACCAAGCAGCTGGGCTACCTGATGGGGCAGTTGCGCAACATCGAGGGCGTCTTCGACGTCTACCGAGTCACCACCGGCGGTTAGGCTCCTGCTAACCGCGTCGCGGGGGGAGGAGCAACGACGAAGCCCGGGCACCCTTGTGGGGTACCCGGGCTTCGTGCAGCTGGAATAGGAACCTAGCTGACGGTGGCCTTTTCGATCTTGACCTCATCAGCCGGCTTGCCGTCGCCCTCTGGGGCAGCATCGTAGATCTTGTCCAGGGTGGCCAGCCCCTCGTCGCTGATCTTGCCGAAGACGTTGTACGCCGGTGGCAGTGTGGTGTCCTTCGTGACGAGGAAGAATTGGGAGCCGTTGGTGTCCGGGCCGGAGTTAGCCATTGCCAGGGTGCCTCGCGGGTAGGTCAGCGGGGACTGGCTCTCGCCCTCGGCTATACCGTTGAGCGGGAATTCGTCGCCGAACTTGTAGCCCGGTCCGCCGGTGCCCTTGCCGGTCGGGTCGCCGCACTGCAGGATGCCCATCTGATCGGACTTCACGTGGCGGTGGCAGACTGTGTTATCGAAGTAGTTCTGCTTGGCCAGCGACTCGAAGCTGTTCACCGAGCACGGGGAGGTGCCGCGGTCCAGCTCGATGGGGATCTCGCCGGCGGTGGTTTTCAGGTTCACCTTGACCAGACCATCGGTCGGGATGTTCTCGGTGCCCGGCTTATCGACCTGCTTGGCCGCGCCGCCCTCATCCTCGTACGCGCAGCTGACCTGCTTCGGGTAGGCCTTCATCGGGCCGTCCGGCAGCGGCGGGTACTGCTGCTCGTCCTGAGCCTGGGTTTCCGTCTGATCCTCGGAGTCCTCGGAACCCGTGTAGGTGCTGGCGAAGTAGATGCCGCCCACGATCGCGGCCAGGACCACGACGGTGGTCACCATCACGCCGAGCGGCGCGAGCTTAGCCTTGCGCTCGCGGCCTTTGATCGCCTTGTCGAGGTTATCCAGCGCCTCGTCGCGGCGCTGCGCGTTGGGCATCTTGCGCCCAGTGTTCTCACTCACGTGTTGAACCGGTGCCTTTCTTCCTGCGTGATCATCTTCAGCGTGATCATGGACGATTCGCGCAGAGCCTGGGTTCGGGGGCCCGCGCCTGCGTAACCTTTCCCATTATGCCCTAAAAAAACTATTTTCTGACACGATGGGGGCATGAAGAACTCCGAGAACACTGGTGCAGGGGCGCCGGCACCCACCTTCGAGCTGCTGGGCTTTCCGGCGGGCGCCTTCCAGACCAATTGCTACGTGCTGATCAATACGGATGAGTCGGCCACGCACGACGAGCAGGGACGCAGGCCCGCAACGGTGGTGGATCCGGGGCACGGCGCCCACGAGGTGATTAGCGGTGCCGCGAGCGAGCACAACTTCTATGTGGAGTCGATCGTGCTGACCCATGGCCACATCGACCACATGCGCGATGCCGCGGAGTTCGGGGTGCCGGTGCACGTCCATGAATATGACCGTTCGATGCTTGAGGACCCGGGCATGTACACCAACGTCCTCGACTTTGCTCGCATCTTCGATACGGAGAACATGCGGGTCCCGGAGGAGATCCGGAACCTCGGCGACGAGATCAGCATCGGTGGTCAAACCTTTACAGTCCACCACATGCCGGGCCATTCGCCCGGATCCGTCATGTTCCGCATCCCTGGGCTGATCCTGGGCGGGGACGTCCTCTTCAACGGCGGCGTGGGGCGGACGGACCTGCCTGGTTCGGACCCAGCTGATATGACGCTCTCCCTTAAGCGCCTGGCCGCCGAATTCGATGACGACGACGTCGTCCTGCCCGGTCACGGTCCGCAGACAACGATCGGTCAGGAGAAGAAGACCAATCCCTTCCTGCACGAGGTGGGGTAGTGCTACGCCCCTGGCGGGCCAGCCACTAAGATCTGGTGGCGTGACTAACTCAGGTGAAAAGAAGTTCCAGCCGCTGCACGCCCCGAAGGGGATTCCGGACTACGTGCCGCCGCAGTCCAGCGAATTCCTGGCTGTGCGCACCGCGTTTCTCGACGCCGCCCACAACGCCGGTTATGAGCACATCGAGCTGCCCGTGTTCGAGGACACCTCGCTGTTCGCCCGCGGTGTGGGGGAGTCCACCGATGTGGTGAGCAAGGAAATGTACACCTTCGCCGACCGGGGTGGTCGCTCCGTGACGCTGCGCCCGGAGGGCACCGCTGGTGTGATGCGTGCGGTGATCCAGCACAACCTGGACCGGGGGCAGCTGCCAGCCAAGCTGGCCTACCACGGCCCGTTCTTCCGCTATGAGCGCCCGCAGGCCGGCCGTTTCCGCCAGCTCCAGCAGGTCGGCGTGGAGGCCATCGGGGTCGACGATCCAGCGCTTGATGCCGAGGTCATCGCCCTGGCAGACCGCTGCTTCCGCTCCATCGGGCTGGACGGCTTCCGCCTCGAGCTGACGAGCCTGGGGGATAGCACCGATCGCCCGGCATATCGCGCGAAGCTCCAGGAATTCCTGGCCACGCTCCCGCTGGATGAGGAGACCCAGCGCCGCGCTGAGCTCAACCCGCTGCGAGTGCTGGACGATAAGCGACCGCAGATGCAGGAGATGCTGGAAGACGCGCCGCTGATGAAGGACCACCTCTCCGATTCCTCCCGTGAGCACTTCGAGACCGTCACCGGCCTGCTGGAGGACATGGGAGTGGCGTACACGATCAACCCGCGCATGGTCCGCGGGCTGGATTACTACACCAAGACCTGCTTCGAGTTCGTCCACGACGGCCTCGGGGCTCAGTCCGGGATCGGCGGTGGCGGTCGCTACGACGGCCTGATGGCTCAGCTCGGCGGCCAGGATCTCTCCGGCATCGGCTTCGGCCTTGGCGTGGACCGAGCCCTGCTGGCGCTCGAAGCGGAGGGCAAGACCGCCTCGACCGGGCGCCGCGTGGACGTGTTCGGCATCCCGATGGGCGATGCCGCGAAGCGCCACATGGTTGGCCTGATCAACGAGCTGCGCGTGGCGGGCGTTGCTGCGGACATGGCCTACGGCAATCGTGGGCTCAAGGGGGCGATGAAGGCAGCCAACCGGGCGAACGCTCAGCTCGCAGTCGTCATCGGTGATCAGGAGCTCGAGGCCGGCACCGTGGCGGTGAAGGACCTGCAGCTCGGGGAGCAGCACGACGTCGCGGTGGCAGACCTGACCACCCACATCCGCCAGCAGCTGGCGTAGTCCCCGGATCACCACGCGGGGCCTTGGGCTAAAAAGAACGGCACTGTGCTTTCTCGCACAGTGCCGTTTTCGTCGCCTTGGGCTCTTCGGCCCCCGGAGCGAAGCGCTACTGGGGAGCCTTAGCCGATGGCGTGCGCCCAAGCTGATGGCGCTTAGCGGCGGAAGTTCGCCTCGCAGCTGGCCATTGTTCCGCCCTGGTAGCCGCGCAGGAATGCGTCGACGCGCTGCTGGGAGGAGCCGTGAGTCCACTTCTCCGGGTTGACCGAGCGGCCGGCGGACTTCTGGATCGCATCATCGCCGATGGACTGGGCAGTCCTCACAGCCTGATCCACCTGGTCCTGCGTGATCGGGTCGAGCATCGCATCCGGCCCCTTATCCGCCTGGCTAGCCCACAGGCCCGCGTAGCAGTCGGCCTGCAGCTCCATCTTCACGGCGTTGGAAT
>DWUR01000033.1 GCA_019120635.1 Candidatus Corynebacterium intestinavium
CCACCTGCCCGTTGTCGGTCTCGCGCGCCGAGCGCGGTTCCACCCCGAGGTGGGTATCCCACTGCTCACGGGCTTGCTCGGTGAAGGCCTCGGAGATCTCGGCGTCCAGCTTGCGCAGGAGCCGCTCACTGCGGTTCACGACCGTGACTTTGGTGCCGAGGGCGTCGAAGATCGCGGCGAACTCGACCGCGACGATGCCACCCCCCAGGATGATCAGCGACTCGGGCTGGGTGTCCAGGCGCATGATGTCCTCGTTGGTGCGGTAGCGCACGCCGGAGCCTACGAGGACGGGGTGGATCCACGGGCGGGTGCCGGTGGCCAGCACCACGTCCTTGCCACGGATGACCGGCGCGTCCGCGCCGTCGCCGATCCGCAGCGTTCGGGGAGCGACGAAGGACGCAGCCTCCCCGTGGAAGAGGGTGATATTCGGGGTTTCGTCCCCGGCGCGGTAAGCTGTACCGCCCTCAGCGATGGGGTCGATGCGGTCACCAAAGACCCGCTGCTGAATGCCTTTCCAGTCCACGTGCTCCAGCGAGCCAGTCAGGCTGAGCTTGCCGGCGGTGCGGAAGGAGCGGGCAACGTCCGCGGTGTGGACGAACATCTTCGTCGGGATGCAGCCGACGTTGATGCAGGTGCCACCAAAGACACCCTTTTCGACGATGGCGATGGTCTTCTCATCGTTGATCGGAGCCGGGATCGTGTTTCCCGACCCGGTGCCAACGATGATGATGTCGAAGTCCTGGATCTCTCTCGGCGCGGTGTTCTGCTCGGCATTAACGTTCTTCATGCCTGCCAGCCTAGGCGCGAGGATCAGGCGGAGGCCACGAGCCGGGGTCGCCGCCGGTTAGTTGCCGGCGATGCCCTGGGAAGCCAGCCAGTCGGCGGTCGCATTCAGGGCGCGTCGGCGCACCGCGGGGCGGGAGAGAAAGACATCGTGGGTGGCGTCCGCGATGACTTCGATGTGCGCATGAGGGGAGACCTTCGGTGCGGTCTGCCACATCTGCTCCGGCTTGAGGATCGGGTCATTGACGTAGGTAGCTTCCGTGAGCCCGCGCTCGAAGTAGTGGCCGTCGCTGGTGAGCACCAGGGTCGGCAGGCCCGTATCGCAGCGGCCCGCCTCGAGTTCGGCGATCTGGTGGACCACCCCGGCCATCCAGCTGACGTACTTCTTGCGCGGCTCGATGGGCTTGAGCTCAAGGTCGTAGCCCCATTCGCCCGCGTAATCGGCGTGCAGTGAGTGCCCATAGGAAGGATTGATTCCCTCCGGCAGGGGAATGTGCGGGGCGACCTTGGCGAGCTGCGGGAAGACCCGCTTGATCACGAAACCCACGAGGCCGTCGAACTGGATGCCGTACCAGGGGGAGTTGCCGACGACGGCGCCGAGCATGCCGTGCAGCCCGGCCTCCGCGCCGGCAGAATCGCGCTGAGCGGCAGCGTTGAGCCGGCCGGCCCAGGTGGTGACGTCCAGCCCGCCGGTGGAGTGGCCTACCGGAACGACGGTCGGGTGGGCAGTACCGATGAGGCCCAGCGCGATGGAGAGGTCCTCGTCATAGATGGCCTGGCTGGTGACGTGGTGCCAGGTCTGGTCTTCCCGCCAAGCTCGGCCGCACTTGCGCATGTCGATGGCGTAGACCGCGTAGCCGGCTTCGTGGAAGTATCGGGCCACGTGGTCCTGGAAGAAGTAATCCGTCATCCCGTGGACGAAGAGTAGGGCGGGACGCGCGTAGAACTTGTAAGCCTGGTCTGAGGCCGGAGTCGCGGCGGTCGACCCGCTAGCGTCGGTGGGTGAGTAGCGGACGAGGGCGAAACGCACCGGGGTCTCGCCGTCAGGATCGTCGCCCATCTCGACGTAGTGGACGCCGAAATCCGGGCCCAGAAGATCCGGCCCGAAGGTCAGTTCTGCGACGCTGGCGCCGCGCGGATCGGTGAGGACATCGGCCAGTTGCCGGGAGGAGGTGTTTTCGCCGTGGACCGGGGCGTTATTCATAGCTGTGGAATCATTCATCGGGATCGATCATATTCCACTTTTCAGGGGTATAAGGGCAGGCCTGAATATGGATCGAAAAGGCACAGGCGTATGGTTGAAGAAGCGTGAAAAAGCTTTCTTCCGTGAAGGATTGAGGAAACCGTGGCAACGAATAGTTCTCAAAACGATACCGTCGACGTCCTGCTGGTTGGTGCCGGCGTCATCTCCACCACCCTGTCTGTGATGCTGAAGCAGCTGCAGCCGGAATGGAGCCAGCTGATTCTCGAGCGCCTGGACACCCCGGCCGCCGAGTCTTCTGACCCGTGGAACAACGCAGGCACCGGCCACTCCGCGCTGTGCGAGCTGAACTACACGCCGGAGGTCAACGGCAAGATCGACGTCTCCAAGGCCGTCGGTGTCAACGAGAAGTTCCAGGTCTCTCGCCAGTTCTGGTCCCACCTCGTGGAGAACGACATCCTGGGCGAGCCGTCCGAGTGGATCAACCGGGTTCCTCACGTCTCCTTCGCTCAGGGCATGGACCAGGTGGACTACCTCAAGGCCCGCTACGAGGCCCTGAAGGATAACCCGCTGTTCCCAAACATGAAGTTTTCGGACTCGGAGACGAAGTTCCGTGAGTTCCTGCCGCTGATGGCGGAGGGTCGCGACTTCAACACTCCGACCGCAATTTCCTGGTTCGATGAGGGTACTGACATCAACTACGGTGCGCTGACCCGCCAGTACGTCGATGGGCTGACCGCCGAGGGCGTCGAGGTGCGCTACGGCAGTGAGGTCGTCAACCTTAAGCGCGAGGGCGCGAAGTGGAAGGTCTCCGTCAAGAACCG
>DWUR01000034.1 GCA_019120635.1 Candidatus Corynebacterium intestinavium
GATCAGTACACCGTCATCAGCCCGGTCTCCGCGGCTGAGGGGGCGAGCTGGTTCATCGCCCAGGACGCCACCCCGGGTTCCACCCTGGCCACCTGGTACTCCGTGTCCGGGGAGCCGACCGTTGCGGTGACGTCCGAGGCGGACGGCGGCCTCATCGAAGACGCGGTGGCGGAGATCTCCCCCGTTCTCGGCGAGGTCGCGTCCTCCGAGTCCCCGGTAATCCCGGCTGCCCTGCCGCTGGCTGACGAGCCGGTAGCCAAGGACCGCAACGAGCAGACCTGCCGTTCCTTCAACGAGGCCCTACCTGCGGAGATCGCCGGCTTCCGCCGCCTGAGCAGCGAGGAGCTAGGCGAGCTGATGGAGAACAACGCCAAAGCCGTGGCCGGCGAGGACGCGCTGCGAGATCCGAAGCTCTCGGGCCTCA
Organism: Candidatus Corynebacterium intestinavium; assembly: GCA_019120635.1. Classification (GTDB taxonomy): domain Bacteria; phylum Actinomycetota; class Actinomycetes; order Mycobacteriales; family Mycobacteriaceae; genus Corynebacterium; species Corynebacterium intestinavium. Next base: position 425 of record DWUR01000034.1, read on the forward strand.
TCGAGCAGGCGAAGCGCGCCGCGGCGGATTCTCTGGTCGTCTACCAGCCCGAGAAGGAAGGCAACGAGCCGGTCGTGGTCCGCTGCGGCGTTGCCTTCCCGGAGTCCTATGAGCGCGGTGAGCGCCTCTCCCAGATCGACGACGTTCCGTGGTTCGACGCTCCTGCCCTCGCGCAGGGTTCGACGATCGGTCACTGGTACGCGATCGGCCACGAGGAGGTCGTCGCCGTCGCGATGCCGCAGTTCAGCAGCGGCGATGTGCTGCCCACGGTGACGAAGGCGATTACTGAGAGCATGTCGAAGCGCGCCGAGCGTTCCTAGTACCTCCCGGCGCGTGGTGAGCGTCCCGGGCTATTCCGGGGCAGCCCCGCCCCGCACACAACAACGCCCGCCACGATGACCGTGGCGGGCGTTTCCCGCTGCCTTGGGCGGTGTTAATGGCGACGCGCCCCGGCGACCAGGGTGGTCAGCAGGTCGGCGTAGCTCAGACCATCGGCCAGGAACATCTGCGGGTACATGCTGATCGGGGTGAAGCCGGGCATCGTGTTGATCTCATTGAGGATCGGGCCGGTGTCGGTGACGAAGAAGTCCACGCGGGCTAGTCCGGTGCAGCCCAGCGCCCGGTAGGTCTCGATCGCGAGCTCCTGCACCCGGCGCGTCGTGGCCTCGTCGAGCGGTGCCGGAATGGTGGCGCTGACGGTGTCGTCGAGGTACTTGGCGTCGAAGCCATAGAAGCCCTCCTCGCCGGCGTCGGTACCCTGCAGCATGGCTGGGGAGGATGCGACCACGGTGCCGTCCTCGCGCTCCAGCACGCCGCACTCAACCTCGGGGCCGGTAATCATGGCCTCGATGATGACCTTCGGGTCGTGGGAGGCGGCCTCCTCGATGGCTGCGGGCAACTCCTGCCAGCTGTCCACCCTCGAGATGCCGATCGAGGAGCCGCCCCGGGCAGGCTTGACGAACACCGGGAGGCCGAGCAGCTCGCGCTCCTCGTCCGTTAGCTCGGCGCGGCCCTGCAGAACGACCTCCGGGCCGGTCGGGATGTTGGCCTCCCGGGCGATCTTCTTGGTGAACTCCTTGTCCATGCCCGCAGCGGAGGCCAGCACGCCGTTGCCGACGTAGCGGGCGCCCAGCAGGTCGAAGAGACCCTGGATGGTGCCATCTTCACCGTTGGCGCCGTGCAGGACGGGGAAGATGACGTCCGCGGTGGCGAAGACCTCCCCGGTACGGTCACCGGAGACGAAACGGAACTCGGTGGCTTCCCCGGCGGCGCCCAGCATGGGCTGGATGCGCTCACCGTGATCGGCAACGGTGGGTAGCTCGCGACCATCGGCACGCAGCTGTGCGGTATCCGTGGTTCCCGGCACCCACGCTCCCCCGCTGGTGATGCCGACGGGGACGACCGTGAACCGCTCAGGATCCAGGTTGTCGATGATCGCGCCCGCGGAAATGCAGGACACGGAATGCTCGGTCGATTGGCCACCGTAAACGACGGCGACGGTGAGTTTTTCAGCTGCAGTCACAGCGCTAACCCTACCCGCTTGGGGCAGCGGATCGCGGTAGCCCACCGCGGGGACGTCGCGCCCCTGGCACTCGGGCTATCACTCAGGCTTGCGGGTGCGCCCCAGCAGCTGGTTGATGATCTCCTCTGGGGTCGCGCCCTCGTAGCAGACCTGCACCACTGCATCCGTGATGGGCATTTCCACCCCGGCCTTGCGCGCCAGCGCCTGGACGGAACGGCAGCTGACCACGCCCTCGGCGACCTGCCCCTTTGTGGCTTCGGCAGCTGCCTCGAGACCCGCGCCCTCGCCGAGGCGCTGGCCGAAGCTGCGGTTGCGAGATAGTGGCGAGGTACACGTGGCAACCAGGTCGCCCATGCCCGCGAGCCCGGCCATGGTGCGCGCGTCCGCGCCGAGCTGGAGGGCCAGCCTGGTGGTCTCGGCAAGCCCGCGGGTGATGACGGTGGCATTGGTGTTTGCTCCGAAGCCACAGCCTGCGGCGATGCCCGCGGCCAGCGCGATGACGTTCTTGGAGGTACCAGCGACCTCGGCCCCCAGGACGTCCTGGCTGGTGTAGGGGCGGAAATACGGCGCGGCGACGGCGGACTGGACGAAGCGGGCGCGGTCGTCGTCCTCGCAGGCGATGAGGGTGGCGGCGGGTTGTCCCTGGGCGACTTCCTTGGCGAGGTTCGGTCCGGTGAGCACGGCGACCCGGTCGCTGGCGACCCCAGCGACGTCCGCGATGACCTGGCTCATCCGCATCCCGGTCTCGTACTCGATGCCCTTGGCCAGGCTGATGATCGTGGCATTCGGCTCGATGTGTTCCCGCCAGCTGCTCAGGTTGCTGCGCAGCGTCTGGGAGGGGACGCCGAGCACGACGATCTCCGCACCGTGAAGTGCCGTGGCGGGGTCCGTCGTCGCCGAAAGGCCTTCGGGAAGGTCCACGTCCCCGAGGTAGGCGCTATTGCGGTGATTGTCGTTGACGTCGGTGGCTACCTCATCGCGGCGAGCCCACAGGGTGACGGGGTTGCCGGAGTCGGCGAAAACCTTCGCCACGGTCGTCCCCCACGAACCAGCCCCCATCACTGCTACCTGCACCATCGTGCGAACACCGCCTAAAATTTATGTCCCGAATGCCTACGCATCTGATCCTGTATGGCCTCGTATAGGATCACTGTTGTTAAGTCAGCTTCCCAATTCTAGTCCCCCGACGGGAGGATTTTCCTCGTGATCACGAACAACGGCGACGGCGACCTATCCACATCCCTGGCCAAGTCCATCAATGGGCGCGGCCACGTGGCGCGCATCGGCTCCCACCCCACCGAGGAATTCGAGCGCCCGACGTTCGCTGCGGGCGCGGTGCTGTGGCGGCACAACGAGCAGGGCGAGCTGGAGATCGCGGTGGAGCACCGCCCCCGCTATGACGACTGGACGCTGCCGAAGGGCAAAGTCGACCCGGGCGAGAACTTCGCGGGCACCGCGTTCCGGGAGATCCTGGAGGAGACCGGCTACCGCGTGGAGCTCGGCTGGTTGCTGGGCTACGTCCACTACCCGGTCCGCAAGCGCACGAAGGTGGTTTATTACTGGACCGCGGAGGCCGTGGACGGCCACTTCGAGGGCAACGATGATGTGGACGACGAGGTCGACGAGCTGCGTTGGTTGTCGCCGAAGAAGGCGCGCAAGTCGCTGACTTACCCGCTCGATCAGCAGGTTTTGGACGCCGCTTTGGAGCTGCTGGCACTGGGGGCGAACCGTCGGGTCCTGCTGACGCGCCACGCCCGTGCGCTGCCGAGGCGAACCTGGAGCGGCGATGATGACAAGCGCATTCTGGACAAGCGTGGCCGTCGCCAGTCCGAGATGCTCGTCTCCCAGCTGGGCGCCTATGGGCCGTCGGCGGTGTTCTCGGCGCGCCCGGATCGCTGCTTCGACACGGTCTCCCCGCTCTCCCAGGCTTTCGACCTGCCGCTGACGGTGTCCTCGACCTTCTCCGACGATCAGGTCGTGGCGGACGTCCCGGCGGCTGTTGCTGCGCTGAAGGCCACGGTTGAGCAGCGCAAGGTCGCCGCCGTGTCCTCCCAGGGTGCGGCGATCCCAGCGATGCTGGAGCACCTCTTTAACGAGAGCGGCATCGAGGTCGAGGACGTGCGCGTGAAGAAGGGCAGCGTGTGGGTGCTGCACTTCAAGGATGATCAGCTCCTGGGTGCGGACTACCTGGCCAGCGCGTTGCCGGTGAAGTAATCCGGCTGGCCGGGCACCTGGCGCCCATTGCCGGTGACCTGCCGCCCTATAACGGCGAGACCCCGCTCCTGATTGGCTCTGTGGCCGACCGGGGCGGGGTCTTTTCGGCTTTGCCGCCGCTTAGTCCGCGGTGCGGGCTGGCAGCGTCTTCGGCTTGAAGCTCGGGCGCTGGGACTCGAACTCGGCGATCTGCTCTTCCTTGCGCAGGGTCAGACCGATGTCGTCCAGGCCCTCCATCAGGCGCCAGCGGGTGTAGTCATCTACCTCGATGTTGAAAGTGTGGCTGCCCAGGGTCGCGGTGCGATCCTCGAGGTTCACGGTCATCTCGATGCCGGGGTTCTGCTCGATGAGCTTCCACATCAGCTCGATGTCGGACTGCTCGACGATAGCGGCCAGCAGCCCGGCCTTGCTGGAGTTGCCCTTGAAAATATCCGCGAATCGGGAGGACAGGACAACGCGGAAACCGTAGTCCATCAGCGCCCAGACGGCGTGCTCGCGGGAGGAACCGGTGCCGAAGTCCGGCCCCGCGACCAGGACGGAGGCGTCCTTAAACGCATCCTGGTTCAGGACGAAGTCCGGGCTCTGGCGCCAGCCAGCGAACAGGCCGTCCTCGAAGCCGGTGCGGGTCACGCGCTTCAGGTACACGGCGGGGATGATCTGGTCGGT